>NZ_CP077095.1:3210833-3562500 GCF_014268885.2 Pseudomonas xantholysinigenes
AAGGCCGACTCGCTGAATGAACGCGGGCGCCTGCCCGTTTCCAGGCTGTAGAACTGTGAAAAGTGGCTGGCCAGCATCGACAGGTCGCCATGCCGGTCGCGCAAGGGCGCGGTCACGACCTGCAGGACATTGAGGCGGTAATACAGGTCCTCGCGAAAACGCCCTTGCCCGATGGCCTTTTCCAGATCCACATGGGTCGCCGCAAGCACCCTGACATCCACCGCGATGGGCTGGTTGCCGCCAACCCGTTCGATGTGTTTTTCCTGCAGGAAACGCAGCAAATTGGCCTGCAACTCCAGGGGAAGATCGCCGATCTCGTCGAGAAACAGCGTGCCGCCATTGGCCGCTTCGATGCGCCCCACCTTGCGCTGATGAGCCCCGGTGAAGGCGCCCTTCTCATGGCCGAACAACTCGGACTGGATCAAGTGCTCGGGGATGGCACCGCAATTGATGGCGATGAACGGTTTGTCACGGCGTTGGCTCTGCCGGTGCAACGTACGCGCCACCAGTTCCTTGCCCGTGCCGCTTTCACCGCGGATCAGTACCGGCGATTCGGTGGGCGCCAGCTTGCCCAGTAACTTGCGCAATTCGCGGATTGGCCGGCTTTCGCCGAGCAATTCGTGCTCAGGCTCATCGACCCGCACCGCCCCTTTGCCGCGCAGGCGTGCCATGCCGAACGCGCGCCCCAGGGTGACCTGGACCCGCGAGACATCGAACGGCAAGGTATGAAAGTCGAAAAACCACTCGCAGACGAAGTCGCCGACATTTTGCAGGCGTAGCTCTTCGGTACTGAGCACGGCGATCCATTCGGTGTTGCTGCGTTTGATCAGGTCCTTGACCGCCTCGGGATGGCGCAGGTGCGAGGCCTGCAACCGGACCAGACCGACGTCGCAGGGCTGCTCGAGGGCGGCATCCAAGGTGCAACTGCGCACCTCCCAACCGACGCTGCGCAAACCAGGGAGCAAACGGTGGCAATCGTCGCAGGGGTCGACGATCAGCAAGCGGCGCAGGGAAGCAGGTTCAAGCATGACCGTTCCTTGGCGCCAGTTTTTGGTTTTTAACGTATAAACAGTTAGTTGCGACGCCAAAATTAACAGTAGCAACGAACTTGACGCCCTCCATGACCGTTGGTCAGCCCGCCCCGTCCGTTAAAAGCCCACCAGGAATTCTCGCCGGTATTTGCCGTCATAGGCGGCGGACACATCCACAATAAAGCCCACGCCGTTAAAAAATTTTCTACAGCCATGTGACTTCAACCCTGACCTGGAGCATCAGTACGAATAACCCCGCGCTGTAGACTTTCGTACAACTGCCGCGCGGAACTTAATTCCGCTGTTTGGGACCATGAGAGAGACCGAACCATGAATGCCCCGCTCCGTGTCAACGAAGCACTGCTGATCGCCGACCACGCCTTCGAGCCCTTCCAGTGCGTTGCCTGGGATGCCCCCAACGGGACTGGTGAACTGAGCCTGGCAGTGATCGACCGGACCAGCACCCGCATCGGCAGCAAGCAAGTGTCCTCGCGGGTCTATTCCGACCCTGCGCAATGGGCCAGCCTGATCGAGGAAGTGCGCGCCGAACTGTCGCGCCAGGGCTATGACCTGCAACCCTGGTCGATGCCGAAGTAAACATTGCATCCATGCCAAGTGCGTGCCTGGCACGCACTTGTTGCACTGCCCGTCTTTAATTCGCAGCAACTTCACACTTGTGACAAAGTGTCGCACCCGCTACGTTCAACTATCCGGCGTGAACTGTTCGATATGTCGATAGTCGGCATTTAGTTGCTCGGCAAGTTGCCGTGCGCGACCGACACGCACCGCCGTCATTTCCATGTCCACCAGCAAGGTAGCGCACGGCATGGGTTGCGGTGTGCGCCATTGGCGCAGACGGCCATCCGTCAGCACCAGGCAGCGCTGCACCTCATGGGGCAGGCGCTTGCCGCGCGCCAGCAGCCACAGCCGAGCCTCCTCGAGCGCCGCGAACAACGGGGTTCCACCACCCGCGCCCAGGGCCTGCAGCCAAGGCTGTAACGCCGCCGACGCCTTGAGCCCATGGCGCTGCCATTGCGGCTTGCTGCCGCTGGCCGTTAGCAACGCCAACCGCGCCCGTTGTCGATAGGCCTGGTCGAACAGACCGGCCAGCAAGCCTTTGGCCTGAGCCAGGGCCTGGTGGCGACGGGTCGAGGCCGAGGCATCGACGATCACCAGCCACAGCTCGGGGGGCTGGGCCTGGCGCTGTTGCCAGCACAGGTCGCGGCGCTGAAGCGGCCGCCCCTTGAGCAAGGTTGGCAGCCAGGCGATACGGCCACTGTCGGCCGCGCGCGCGCGACCACGGGCAGCACCCGACAATTGACCGACGCGGGGTCTGGCATCCGTCGCCTGGGCGTTGCGCGCGCGGATGCTCAGGGCTTTTTTGCCCAGTTCGGCACCTCGCGACGAGGCCCGCCGCCCACCAGCTGGGGTGGCAAGGCGCCCCAGTCGCCCTGCCCGGCCTGGAGATCCTGCGCCGGCGACGGCTCGCCCGCCGACGTGGACTGCGGCGCCGGCGCATCCGCACGGCGTCGATGGCGCAAGGCAAACTCAGCCACCGCCTCGACATCCACTTCCTCGATCCGCGTGCCAGCACGCCAGGCCGCATGAGCCCGAGCAGCGCGCAGCCAGACCAGGTCGGCGCGCAGGCCATCGACCCCTGCGGCGAAACAACGCTCGGTAATCCAGGCCAGGGCCTGGTCGTCCAGGGCTATGCCGGCCAGGCGCTCGCGTGCGGCCCGGCAGCGCTCGCGCAAGTCGGCCTGCGCAGCGGCCCAGTCGGCGCAGAAGGCCTCGGGATCGGTGTCAAACGCCAGGCGCCGGCGAATAATCTGTTGGCGTTCCTGCGGGGCCGGCAGGCCCTCGAGGGCGACGTTCAGGCCAAAGCGGTCGAGCAGCTGCGGGCGCAGCTCGCCCTCCTCCGGGTTCATGGTGCCGATCAGTACGAAACGCGCCGCATGACGATGGGAAATGCCATCGCGCTCGACACGGTTGGTACCGCTGGCAGCCACGTCCAGCAGCAGGTCGACCAGTGGATCGGGCAACAAGTTGACCTCGTCCACGTACAGCACGCCCCCATCGGCCTGGGCCAGTACGCCGGGGGAAAAACGGGCCTGGCCCTGGCCCAGCGCGGCATCCAGATCGAGCGTACCGACCAGGCGCTCTTCAGTGGCGCCCAAGGGCAAGGTCACGAACGGGCCATCGCCCAGCAGGTCTGCCAGGCCCCGGGCCAGGGTGCTCTTGGCCATGCCGCGCGGGCCTTCGATCAACACGCCACCGATCTTCGGGTCGATGGCGGTCAGGCACAGGGCCAGTTTGAGATCGTCGGCAGCGACCACGGCCGCCAGGGGAAATTGCACGGGTTCGCTCATGTTCAGCAGTCTTCCTCGCCGTCGAGCAACTGCTGCTCGAGGCTGTCGCGGTATTCGCCCGGCTCCTGCCACAAACCGCGCTGCTGGGCTTCCAGCAGGCGCTCGGTGAGGTCGCGCAGGGCCTCTGGGTTGTGTTCGCGGAGAAAATCACGGGTGCCAGGGTCGAGCACATAGGCATCGGCCAGGCCTTGGTAATGGTGATCGTCGATCAGGTGCGTGGTGGCGTCGAAGGCAAACAGGTTGTCGACTGTCGCCGCCAGCTCGAAGGCGCCTTTATAGCCATGGCGCTTGGCACCGTCGATCCACTTGGGGTTGAGGGCGCGGGCGCGGATCACCCGGTTCAACTCTTCCTTCAAGGTACGGATGCGTGGCCGGTCGGCCTGGCTGTGATCACCGTGGTAACTGGCCCGGGTGGTGCCGGCCAGGGTCTCGGCGGCGGCAAGCATGCCACCCTGGAACTGGTAGTAGTCGTTGGAGTCGAGCAGGTCGTGCTCGTGGTTGTCCTGATTCTGCAGCACCGCCTGCACCTGGGCCAGGCGCTGGGCGAAGCGGGCCCGGGCCGGGGTGCCGTCGTCGCTGGCGCCATAGGCGTAGCCGCCGTGATTGAGGTAGACCTCGGCCAGGTCGTCACGACTGTGCCACAAGCGCCCGTCGATGGCGTTCTGCACCCCGGCGCCGTAGGCACCGGGCTTGGCGCCGAACACCCGCCAACCTGCCTGACGCGCTGCCTGGTCGGCGTCCAGACCCTCGGCGAGTAGGGTTTGCCGCTCGGCACGCACACGGGCGGCCAGCGGGTTCCAGTCGTCCGGCTCGTCCAGCGCCGCCACTGCCTGCACCGCCGCGTCGAACAGACGGATCAGGTTACCGAAGGCATCGCGGAAGAACCCGGACACCCGCAGTGTCACATCCACCCGCGGCCGGTCAAGCAGGCTCAAGGGCAAGATCTCGAAGTCGTCGACCCGCTGGCTGCCGGTGGCCCAGACCGGGCGCACGCCCATCAAGGCCATGGCCTGGGCGATATCGTCACCGCCGGTGCGCATGGTCGCCGTGCCCCACACCGACAGACCCAATTGGCGCAAGTGATCGCCGTGGTCCTGCAGGTGGCGTTCGAGAATCAGGTTGGCCGAGGCGAAGCCCAAGCGCCAGGCCGTGGTGGTGGGCAGGTTGCGCACATCGACGGTATAGAAGTTGCGCCCGGTGGGCAGCACGTCCAGGCGCCCTCGGCTGGGGGCGCCGCTGGGCCCGGCCGGCACGAAGCGTCCCGCCAGGGCCGCCAGCAAGCCATCCATCTCGGCATCACCGCAAGCGTCGAGACGGGGTGCGACATCCGCCACCAGCGCCGCCAGCACTGCTCCCACCGGCTGCCAGCCAGGCGCTTGCGGCAGCTCGACAGCTGCGCTCAACGACTGCTTGATCAAGCTCAATGCCAGCAGTTCCAAGCGTTCGCGGGTATCACCGCAGGTCCGCCACAAGGCGCCGTCCAGCGCCTGCAGCTGCGCGGGGCGCGGCCCGTCCCAGGCCTGGCCAAGGTCGCAATCCAGCGGATCGAAGCCCAGCTCAAGCGCCTTGGCCAGGACACGAATCAAGCTGGCATTACCGCCCTTGCCATCGCCCCGGGCCACCCGCAGCAATGCCAGCAGCGTATCGTCGCGCAAGCGCCCGGCAGGCGACTGGCCGAACACATGCAGGCCATCGCGGATCTGCGATTCCTTGAGGTCGCACAGGTAGGTATCCAGGCGCGGCAGCCACACGGCCGCATCGTCCAGCTGGCCTTCGAGCTGCAATTCGCGGTCGATGTGGTTGCGCTTGAGCAGCTCGAGAATGTCCCGTTGCAGCTCCTGGGCCCGGCGCGGATCAAGCAGCTGGGCTTCGTAGTATTCGTCGGCCAGCTGTTCCAGGTGGCGCAGTGGGCCGTAGCTCTCGGCGCGGGTCAGCGGCGGCATCAGGTGGTCGATGATCACCGCCTGGGTGCGACGCTTGGCCTGGGCGCCTTCGCCTGGGTCGTTGACGATGAACGGGTAGATGTTCGGCAGCGGTCCGAGCAGCGCATCCGGCCAGCACTCGGCGGACAGCCCCACGCCCTTGCCCGGCAGCCACTCCAGGTTGCCGTGCTTGCCGACATGGATCAGCGCATCGGCGGCATAGCCGTTGCGCAGCCAGAAATGGAACGCCAGGTAGCCGTGCGGCGGTACCAGGTCCGGGTCGTGGTACACCGCGCTGTGATCCACCTGATAACCGCGGGCCGGCTGGATGCCGACGAAGGTCAGGCCATAGCGCAAGCCGGCGATCATCATCCGCCCGCTGCGGAACATCGGGTCTTGTTCGGGTGCCCCCCAACGCGCCAGCACGGCACGCTGGTTGGCCTCGGGCAGCGCGGCGAAGGCCGCCTGGTAGTCGGCCAGACTCAGGCTCTGGGCACAGGGGCGTTGATCGAGGTGGTCGAGGTCGTTGGTCACCCCGCCCAGCAGTTGATGAATGAGCGCGGTGCCGCTGTCCGGCAGCCCAGCCACCGGATAGCCCTGCTCCTGCATCGCCTTGAGGATATTCAACGCGGCGCCAGGGGTATCCAGGCCGACCCCGTTGCCGATGCGCCCGTCACGGGTCGGGTAGTTGGCCAGCACCAGCGCCACGCGCTTTTCCTGGTTGTCCAGGCGCGCCAGCGTCACCCAGCGCCGCGCCAGTTCGGCGACGAAGTCCATGCGCTCGGGGTGGGCGCGGTAACAGACCACGTCGGACTGGCTGCGCTCGCTGCGCCAGGCCAGGTCCTTGAAACTCACCGGGCGCGTGATGATGCGCCCGTCCAGCTCGGGCAAGGCGATGTGCATGGCCAGGTCGCGCGCGCCCAGGCCCTGCTCGCTCTGCTCCCAACCGGGCTGGTTGTCCTGGGCGCAGATGGCCTGCAACACCGGCACGTCGCGACGCAGCGGCCTCAGGTTGGGTTGCTCGGGGCTGGACAGGGCAAAGCCGGTGGTGTTGATCACCACCTCGGCCTGCACCTCATCGAGCCAGGCTTCGACCTGCCCCAGGCAGGCGCTCTCCTTGAGGCTGGCCACGGCGATCGGCAACGGATTGAGCCCGCACGCTTGCAAGCGCTGGCAGAACACATCGATGAACGCCGTGTTGGCCGCCTGCAGGTGCGAGCGGTAGAACAGCAGCGGTGCCACCGGGTACTCGGGGTTCCACTCGCCGTACCAATCCTGCAACTGGGCACTGGGCCGTGACGGGTGATAGACCGCCGTGCGCGGCAGCGGCTGGGGCTCTTCCCAGGCGTAGTCACGCCCCAGCCATTGACTGGCCAGGCAGTTGAACAGGTTGATCGCGTTGGCCTTGCCGCCTTGGCGCAGGTAGTGCCACAGGCGTTCTGCCTGGGCACCACGCACCGTGCCCAGATCGGTGAGTTCCGGGTCCGGGCGGTCGTCGCCCGGCACCAGGATCAGCTGCACGCCACGACTGGCTAGCGCCACCAGTTGTTCTACGCCATAGCGCCAGTAGCCGACGCCGCCGTGCAGCGACACCAGGATCACCTTGGCATGGCGCAGCACCTGGTCGACATACAGGTCGACCGAGGCGTGGTTCTGCACCTGCATAGGGTTGGCCAGGCGTACGCTGGGAAAATCGTTTGGCAACTGCTCGGCGGTTTCGGCGAGCAGTGCCAGGTGGGAGTCGCCGCTGCAGAGAATCACCAGCTCGGCGGGGGTCTGGCCAAGGTCGGCGATGCTGTCGTCCGGCACGAAGCCGCCGGGCTGGGTCCGCAGCAGGTGCATGGGTCAGGCGCCCAGGGCCTGGCGCAGGCGCGCTTCCAGTTGCACGGCGTCGAGGTCCTGACCGATCAGCACCAGGCGGGTGATGCGCGGCTCGTCGCTGCGCCAGGCGCGGTCGAAGTGCTTGTCGAAACGCGTGCCCACGCCCTGGATCAGCAGGCGCATCGGCTTGCCGGGAATGGCGGCAAAACCCTTGGCGCGCAGGATGCCGAATTCGCCGACCAGCTGGGTCAGGGCATCGAGCAGCAGGCTTTCGTCGGCCTCGGGCAGATCGATGGAGATCGAGTCGAAGGCATCATGATCGTGATCGTCGTGATCATCGCCGTCGTGGTGCGAATCGTGGTGGGTGCGGCGACCGTCGATATGCGCCTCGGATTCGGCCCCCACGCCCAGCAGCACGTCGAGCGGCAGGCGGCCACTGCTGGCCTCGATCACCTTGACCGCCGGCGGCAGTTCCTCGGCCACCTCGGCACGCACCTTGGCCAGGCCGGCGGCGTCGATCAGGTCGGCCTTGTTCAGCACCACCAGGTCGGCGCTGGCCAACTGGTCGGCGAACAGCTCGTGCAGCGGCGACTCGTGATCCAGGTTGGGGTCGAGCTTGCGCTGCGCGTCGACCTGGTCCGGGTAGGCGGCGAAGGTGCCAGCGGCCACGGCCGGGCTATCGACCACGGTGATCACCGCATCGACGGTGCAGGCGTTGCGGATTTCCGGCCATTGGAAGGCCTGCACCAAAGGCTTGGGCAGGGCCAGGCCGCTGGTTTCGATCAGGATATGGTCGAGGTCGCCACGGCGCGCCACCAACTCACGCATCACCGGGAAGAACTCTTCCTGCACGGTGCAGCACAGGCAGCCGTTGGCCAGCTCGAAGACTCGGCCGAGCGCCTCTTCCTCGGTGCAGCCGATGCTGCACTGCTTGAGGATCTCGCCGTCGATGCCCAGCTCGCCGAATTCATTGACGATCACCGCGATACGGCGGCCTTGGGCGTTGTCGAGCATGTGGCGGAGCAAGGTGGTCTTGCCCGAGCCGAGGAAGCCGGTGACGATGGTGACGGGGAGCTTGGCCAGTGTTTTCATGTCGCGTTGCCCTTGGCGGCTATGGCGCGGGCATGCGGGACGGCGGCCGCGGCCATGCTGGCCGGGCGCGTTCGCCACCGGATCACCCCGCCCGGTTGAAAGTCGAAAACGTCGCGAGGCAGGTCTCCTGGCTTGCACCCGTCCGGCGCCTTCCCGCGCGCCTGCGCAGTGGCCTGTGCCGAACCTTTCAGTGCTTACAGTTGCGGGGGCAGCCGCGGCTTGTACCGCGTTCCCGTCTTAGCTCAGGCCAGGCCTGAGAACCTCGAAGCGGCAAGGCTACGCATCCACCCGACAGCGGTCAACCGCCGCCGCGATTGACGCCGGCTACGCCCCGTGATTTGCTAGCGCACTGCCCTCAGGTGCCCCATTGGGGTGAAACGGGAAACCGGTGCGTCGCGCGGCCTTGGAACCAAGCCCCGACAAAGCCGGTGCTGCCCCCGCAACGGTAAGCGACCGGAGCCCTGCTCCGCCTCGCCAGCCCGGAGACCGGCCTGTGGTGCTCGATGAACAACCCCGCGGTGGGCGGGTGCTGTCGCTTGCCCTGGGCCCTCCGCGCCCGGGGGCGTCGCGCTTGCCCGTTGCCCAAAACAAAAGCAGCAGAGGAACGCGTCATGCCCATCACCAGTGCCAAACACAGCCTCGCCACCCCCGTCAGCCTCAGCCAGCGCATGCTCGTCGCCGTGGGTGCCAGCCTGCTGGGCCTGTGCCTGGTGTACTTCGCGGGCTTCTCGCACATCGAAGCGGTGCACAACGCCGCCCACGACACCCGCCACAGCGCCGCCTTCCCCTGCCACTGAGTACGCCCGCATGATTACGCGCATCGCCCGCACCGCGGGTTTCAGCGGGCTGCTGGCCGCCCTGCTGCTGACCCTGCTGCAAAGTTTCTGGGTCGCCCCGCTGATTCTCCAGGCGGAAACCTTCGAGAACGCCGGCCCAGTCGCCGAACATCACGAACACGACGAGGCCCCCGGCCACAGCCATGAGCACAGTGCCGAGGCCTGGGCGCCGGAAGATGGCTGGCAGCGCGTGCTGTCGACCACCGGCGGCAACCTGGTGGTGGCAGTCGGCTTCGCCCTGATCCTCGCCGCGTTGTACAGCCTGCGCGAGCCAGGCCGTACCGCCACGGGTGCGCTGTGGGGCCTGGCTGGCTTCGCGGTGTTCTGCCTGGCGCCGACTCTGGGCCTGCCTCCCGAGCTACCCGGGACCGCGGCCGCCGACCTCGGCCAGCGCCAGACCTGGTGGATCGGCACCGCAGCCGCCACGGCAGCCGGCCTGGCCTTGCTGGTGTTTGGCCGGCATTGGCTGCTCAAGGCCCTGGGTGTGGTCTTGCTGGTAGCCCCCCATGTGGTCGGCGCACCGCAGCCTGCGGTGCATGAAAGCCTCGCGCCGGAAGCCCTGGCCACTCAGTTCAAGATCGCTTCGTGGCTGACCAACGCCGCGTTCTGGCTGGCCCTGAGCCTGCTCAGCGCCTGGCTGTTCCGCCGCGCCCGCCAGGCCTGATGCACGAGCTCAGCCAAGTGCCCGCGCTGTACGCGGGCTTCGGCTGTCGCCGTGGCTGCCCCGTCGAGACCCTGGCGGTGCTGTTGCGCAGAACCCTGGCCAACCATGCCCTGCCCCATTCGGCCCTGCGCGCCATCGCCAGCATCGACACCAAGGCCCGCGAGCCGGGCCTGCTGGCCCTGGCCGAGCGACTCGGCGTGCCCTTCGTCTGTTTCGACGCCACGCACCTGCTCGCCTTCGAACCCTTGCTCAGCCAACGCTCGGCCATCGCCTTTGCCCAGACCGGTTGCTGGGGCGTGGCCGAAAGCGCCGCGCTGGCCCTGGCCTCGCGCGCGTCGTCGCAACCCAGGCTGCAGGTACCACGGCAAGTCCTTGCCGGCGCTACCCTGGCACTGGCGTTCGGCGGATAATCCGCCTTCATTATCTGCAAGGAGCCGCCATGACGGTCTACTTCATCGGCGCCGGCCCCGGCGATCCGGAACTGATCACGGTCAAGGGCCAGCGCCTGATTCGCCAGTGTCCGGTCATCATCTACGCAGGCTCCCTGGTCCCGCCGGCGGTACTCGAAGGCCATAGCGCACGGACAGTGCTCAACAGCGCGGAACTGCACCTGGAGCAGATCATCGACGCCATGCGCCAGGCCCATGCCGAGGGCCTGGACGTGGCCCGAGTGCACAGTGGCGATCCCAGCCTGTATGGCGCCATCGGCGAACAGATTCGTCATTTGCGGGCACTGGGCATCGACTACCAGATCATCCCTGGGGTCACCGCCACCGCCGCCAGCGCCGCACTGCTAGGCTGCGAACTAACCCTGCCGGACGTCGCCCAGACCGTCATCCTTACCCGCTACGGCGACAGCTCGCCGATGCCGCCCGGCGAACAACTGGCCGACCTGGCCCGGCACGGCAGCACCTTGGCCATCCACCTGGGGGTCAAGCACCTGCCAAGGATCGTCGATGAACTGCTGCCGCACTATGGAGCCACTTGTCCGATCGCGGTGGTGCACCGCGCCACCTGGCCGGACCAGGACTGGGTCAGCGCAACCCTGGCTGACATCGTCGAACGGGTCGCGGAAAAAGGCTTTCGCCGCACCGCGCTGATCCTGGTAGGCCATGTGCTGGGCGATGCGCCGTTCTCCGAGTCGGCGCTGTACCGCGCCGGGCACGCGCACCTGTACCGCCAAGGCCACTGAGGCGATTGCCGCCGGGGCGGCGGCGTTGCACACTGCACACACCCCGCCAACGGAATGCCTGCCATACTCGAACTACGCCCCAACTGCGAATGCTGCGACCGCGATCTACCGGCAGAAAGCCCGGATGCGCTGATCTGCTCCTTCGAGTGCACCTTCTGCCGCACCTGCAACGGCCGCCACTTCCAGGGGCAGTGCCCCAATTGTGGCGGGCAACTGGTGGCTCGCCCTACCCGCACAGGCAATGCCTTGCTCAACAACCCGGCGGCTACCCAGCGGGTCAACAAGCCACACACTGTTTGCACCTGACATGAATTTGTAGGAATTTTCAACAAGCACACGAAGGTTTTTCAACAGGCCTATACTCGCCTATTACCAAGGCTCCTGATTGTCCGTAAGGTGCGCGCAGCCCAGTTGGCCCACCGCCTTGCGTATGCAATAGAACGCAGGATGCGGGCTGCACTTTGACAGGAGTTCCCCAAATGACATCCGTGTTGCTGGTTGATGACCACCACATTGTTCGATTGGCCGTACGCATGCTGCTTGAACGTGAACGCTTCACCGTCGTGGGTGAGACCGGCAGCGGTAAGGAGGCCGCGCGCCTGGCCAGGGAAACCAAGGCCGAAGTGGTCATCCTCGATATCGGCCTGCCCGACCTCGATGGCATGGAGGTGATCAAGCGCCTCAAGCTACTGGAGCCCGCGCCGAGGATCATGGCCCTCACCGGCCAACCTGCCGACCTATACGTGCGCCGTTGCATGGACGCAGGCATCTCTGCGTTCGTCAACAAGGATGAAGACCTCGATGCCTTGGTGTTCGCCCTCAAGGCCTTGGTCAAAGGCTACTCGACCTTTCCACAGATGGCGCTCAACAGCAATACGCTGGAGAGCGAAAGCGAGCGCCTGCGGCTTTTGTCCAATCGCGAGATGGAGGTACTGCGCCGCCTCAGCGGCGGCCAGTCCAACAAATTCATCGGCGAGCAGATGAACCTCAGCGCCAAGACCATCAGCACCTACCGCGGCCGCATCATGGAGAAGCTCAAAGTCGAGTCGTTGGTGGAAATGGTCGACCTGGCCAAACGTAACCACGTGGTCTGAGCGATGACCGGGCGCACACTGCTGTGCCTGTTGCTGGCCCTGTTGTCGCCATTGCCCGCCACTGCCGAGGTACAAAGCGAAAACCGCCAACTGTTGGCACGGGCATTGAGCGCAGCGTCACCATTGCAACTCGACGACGCGGATCGCCGCTGGCTCGAAATGCGCGCCGGCCTGGTACTGGGCAGCTCGCGCCCCGACTATCCACCGTTCGACATCAACACCAGCCAGGCCGACTACGAGGGCCTGAGTGCCGACTACGCAGGGCTGATTGGCGAGCAACTGGGGGTACCGATCAAAGTCCGGCGCTATGCCAGCCGGGCCTTGGCGCTGACGGCACTACGCGCCGGCGAGATCGACCTGCTCGGCACCTCCAACGCTTTCGAGGCCAACGATGCAGGGCTGACCCTGAGCCAGCCGTATGCCGACGACCTGCCGGTGATCGCCTCGCGCCACGCGCGCGCAGGGTACGAAGACAGCAACCTGGCCGGCCTGCAACTGGCGATGGTCGACCATTACCTGCCCATGCAGACCGTGCAACAGCTGTTTCCCCAGGCGCAGTTGCGCCTCTACCGTTCGACCCTGGCCGGTATCGCGGCCGTGGCCCTTGGCCAAGCGGATGCCTACCTGGGGGACGCCATCAGCACCGATTACGTGATCGCCAAGGGGTACCAGGGGTTCGTCAAGGTCGATCAGTTCGTCAAGGCCCCCGCCAGTACCTTCGCGTTCGCCGTGTCCCGTGACAACCCACGCCTGCTGAAACTGGTAAACCTTGCCCTGGGCCGAATCGCCGACAGCGAGCGCCTGAATATCCTGCGCCGCTGGACCAGTGGCAGCACTAGCATCCTGCTCGACCGCCGCCTGGCCGCGCTGACGCCGGAGGAGCGCGCCTGGATCGAGCAGCACCGCCAGGTCAAGGTCATGATCAATACCACCCTGGCGCCATTGAGCTTTACCGACAGCCAGCAGCAACCCCGTGGCATCGCCCTCGACCTGCTGGAGCGCATCAGCCTGCGCACCGGCCTGCAATTCCAGATCGTCGAGTCCGAATCCTTCCAGGACATGGTCGAACAGACCGCTCGCGGCCAGGTCGACATGATCGGCGCCATCGGCTACGGCATCCACCGCGCCCTGCGCCTGCGCTACAGCCGCCCCTACATGATCAGTCCGCGGGTACTGGTCACCCGGCAAAACGCACCACCACTGATTGGCGACCACCCCCTGAGCGGCTTGCGGGTGGCACTGCTGCGCGGATCACCGCTGCGTGATGGCCTGGAGCGCCAGGCCATCGGCATCCGTGTGGTGGAAGTGGAGAACCCGCTGCAACTGATGGAGGCGGTAGCCAACGGCGATGCCGACGTGGCGATCAGCTCGCACATCAACGCCGCCTACTTCATCAACCAGGTGTTCAAAGGCCGCCTCAAGATCGCCGGGCTGCAAGGCGACGAGCCGGCACTGGCGGCGTTCGCCGTGAGCCCGGGGCAGCCGCAACTGCAGGCGATCCTTGACAAGGCCCTGCTGAGCATCCCACCGGATGAGCTGGAACAGTTGGTCAATCGCTGGCGCACCAATGCCGTGGTCAGCGACAGCCCCTGGGCCAACTACCGCACCCTGGCCTTGCAAGTGCTGGTGCTGGCCGCCTTGCTGCTGGCCGGCGTGGTGTTCTGGAACACCTACCTGCGCAAACTGATTCACCAACGCACCGAAGCCCAACGTGCCCTGCAGGAACAGTTAGCGCTCAGCCGCGGCCTGCTGGAACAATTGCGTCAGGCCAAGGACGACGCCGAACGAGCCAGCCAGGCGAAAAGCACGTTTCTGGCGGTCATGAGCCATGAAATACGCACGCCGATGAATGCGGTCATCGGTTTGCTCGAACTCGCCCTGGAAGACAGCCACCACGGACGCAGCGACAGTCACGCCCTGAAAACCGCCCACGACTCGGCGCTTGGCCTGCTCGACCTTATCGGCGATATCCTCGACATCTCCCGCATCGAGTCTGGTCATATGACCTTGCAGCCACAACCCGTGGATCTGCTCGAACTCATTCGCTCGACGTTGCGGGTGTTCGAAGGCAATGCGCGCGCCAAGGGTCTGCCGCTGCGCGCCGTCCTGCCCGAGACGCCCTGCTGGGTGCGGGCCGACACCTTGCGACTCAAGCAAGTGCTGTCCAACCTGATCAGCAATGCCATCAAGTTCACCGACCAGGGCCAGGTCGAGGTGACGCTCTGCGTCACACCACTCGACACACAACAACTGAGGGTCACACTGCAGGTCCGCGACAGCGGCATGGGCATCAGCGCCGCCAACCAGGCACGCCTGTTCAACGCCTTCGCCCAGGCCGATGGCCGTCAAGCTCGCCAGGGCGCAGGGCTGGGCCTGGTGATCAGCCGCGAACTGTGCGAGTTGATGGGCGGGCAGTTGACGCTGCAAAGCCTCGAAGGCCTCGGCACCCAGGTCGAAGTCCAGCTCACCTTGCCATCCAGCGCCGCGCCCAGCGACGAGTCCGCGCCAGGCCTTCCCTCGCAGACTACCGTCGGGCCGCTGCAAGTCCTGGTGGTCGATGACTATCCAGCCAACCTGCTGTTGCTCGAGAAACAACTGAACTCGTTGGGACATCAGGTCGTGCTGGCCGACCAAGGCGAGGCCGCCCTGGCACTGTGGCAGGCCAGCCGGTTCGATATAGTGCTCACCGATTGCAGCATGCCGGTGATGGACGGTCATCAACTGACCTTGCGTATTCGCGCCCTGGAACAGCAAGGCTCGCAGCCCGCCTGTCGCATCATCGGCATCACCGCCAATGCCCAGGCTGAAGAGCGCCAGCGCTGCCTGGACAGTGGCATGGACGACTGTCTGTTCAAGCCGGTCAGCCTGCAGGCGCTGAGAAGCGTCCTGGCACAGCTCCACCAGGGCACCCAGGCGCCATCCCTCCCCGAGCCACGCGCCTCAGGCTTCGACCTGGAGCAACTGCGTCACCTGACCCAGGACGACGAGCAGTTGATCATACGCCTGCTGGAACAGCTGGCGGCCAGCAATGCCGAAGACCTGCGGGCCTTGCGTGCGCTGGGCGAAACGCCGTCGGCCGAAGCCCTGGGCCCGGTCGTGCACCGGATCAAGGGCGGCGCCAAAATGCTCAAGGTCAGGACCCTGGTGCAGGATTGCGAAGCCCTGGAGCAGGCTATCGCCCACCACCAGCCGTACAGCTCGTTGCTCGAGCGCCTGCATGCCAGCCTGGACACTCTCGAGCGGGAGTTACGCCAGGGCCTCAGTGCAATTGCAGGGTCGAACTGATTTGGCTGATGGCGTCCACCACGTGCCGTGAACCCTGCTGGATTTCCATGATCACCGTACCGGCCTCGTTGGCCAGCTCCACCCCCAGTCCGGTACGGGTCAGGCTCGACTGCATGCTCGCCACCGCGGTCAACGACAAATCGTGGTTCTGCCGCACCACTTCGACGATTTCCAAGGTGGCCTTGCTGGTACGCGCCGCCAGGTTGCGCACCTCGTCGGCGACCACGGCGAACCCTCGACCGTACTCGCCGGCACGGGCCGCCTCGATCGCCGCGTTCAGTGCCAACAGGTTGGTCTGGTCGGCAATACCGCGAATGGTCAAGACGATCTGCCCGATGGCCTCCGACTGCTTGCTCACCGCATCGATACTTTGCGCGGCCTGGTTGAGCTCGGCGGAGATCTGCTCGATCACCTGCACAGTCTGCTGCACCACCTGGGTGCCCTTGCGCGCGCAGGCATCGGTCTGCACCGAACTGGCATGGGCGGCGTCAGCGGCAGTTTGCTGGGTGCTGACCTGATTGGTGATGTCGCTGGCGAACTTCACGACTTTATAAAGGCGCCCCTTGTTGTCGAAGATCGGGTTATAGGACGCCTCCAGATAGACGGTCTGGCCCTGCTTGTTGACCCGCTCGAAGCGATGCGAATGGTACTCGCCACGGTTGAGCGAAGCCCAGAAATCGCGGTACTGCGCCGACTCGCGTTCATGGGGCAGGCAAAACAGGCCGTGGTGACGGCCCACCACCTCGTCCAGGCGATAGCCCATGGTATCGAGGAAGTTCTGGTTGGCCTTGATCACCCGCCCCGCCGGGGTGAACTCGATCACCGCCATGGAGCGACCGATGGCCTTGAGCAGGCTTTCGCTCTCGTGCTCTTCATTGACATGACGGGTAATGTCGGAGGCCACCTTGATCACGCTGGTGACCTGCTGGCGCTCGTCGATCACCGGCATGTAGCTGGCCTCCAACCAGACTTCGCGGCCAGCCTTGTCGAGGCGTTCGAAGGTACCGCTGATGGCCTTGCCCTGCCCCAGCTCACGCCAAAGTTGCTGGTATTCGGCGCTCTTGGCATAGGCCGGGTCGCAGAAGATACGGTGGTGCTTGCCACGGATCTCGTCGGCGCTGTAGCCCATGGTGTTGCAGAAATGCTCGTTCACGTCGAGGATCGTGCCGTCCGGCGCGAACTCGATCATCGCCATGGAACGGCTGATCGCCGCCAGCTTCGCCTCCATGCCCGCCAAGGCCTGGCGGCAGCGCTGGATCTCGACCAGATCGGACTTGCGATGGTATTCGAACATGAGCCGAGGCTCCTTCTGCTCTGGGATGAACCTGAGCATAGATCGGCGTTTTCGCCGTGCAAGCGATCTGATATCACTTTTGGATTAGATATTTGTGGCCGTTTGTCTGGTGGTTTTCAGCGGGTGATCTGGCCCCTGCCCAGCAGGAGCCAACCATGCTGACGAACCAGGCACGGTGGTCGGTGGCAGCGGCCCGCCGGCCCCATGGGTTCAGGAACTCTCGCGTACCACCAACTCGAATCCCAGGTCCTGCTGTCCATCCGCTCCACGCTTGCCATCGAGCATCCCCAACAACGCCTGCGCCGCGCCTCGGCCGACCGCCGCCCGCGGCGTGCGAATAGAGGTCAGACGCGGCACCATGTGCGCAGAAGCCGGCAAATCGTTGAAGCCGACCATCGCCACCTGGCGAGGTACTTCGACCCCTTGACGCAAAGCTTGCAGAATAGCGCCCTGGGCCAGGTCGTCGTTGCAGAAGAAGATGCCATCGACATCCGGCGCGCGGGCCAGCAGCCGGCTGAACAGCTCCCCACCCAGGCCAATCGAGGACGGTAGCGGATCGAGCATCTCCAGTTCGGGGGCTTGCAGACCGGCTTCGGCCAGCGCCTGGCGGAACCCCTCGGCCCGCTGCATCACCCGTGGATCCAACTGCGCAGCGATGAAGCCCAGGCGTCGCCGCCCCCGTTCGATCAGATGACGTGCCGCCGCGCGTCCGGCCTCGTGCTGGGAGAAACCGACCGACAAGGCGCCCGCCTCCCCGCCGAGTTCCATCATGTGCACGCAGGGCACCTGGCTGGCCGCCAGCATCTGCCGCGATGCTTCGCTGCGCTCGAAACCGGTCAGCAGGATGCCGCACGGCTGGTATGCCAGGTAGTTGCGGATCAGGTTCTCTTCCTCGGCGGTGTCGTAGTGGTAGTTGCCGATCAGCACTTCCAGGCCGCGGGGGCGCATCACCTCGTGGATGGCCTCGAGGGTGTCGATGAACAGCTGGTTGGACAGTGACGGGATCAGCACCACCACCGACTGGCTGCGCGCCGAGGCCAGCGCGCGCGCCGCCGGGTTGGCGACATAGCCCAGGCTGGCCGCCGCGGCCATGACCTTCTGCGCCAGTTCCGGCGCGACCGTGCTGACGCCGCGCAGGGCGCGGGAGGCAGTGATGGGGGAAACCCCGGAAAGCCTGGCGACTTCAGCCAGGGTGGGACGACCGGTAGTGCGCGAGCCTGTGCGGGACATGTGAGTTGTAATTTTATCACTTGCAGGAATGGGGAACGGTCACTAAGGTAGCGCTGTCTCTGAATGCAGGCAATGCAATCTTGGTAGCAGGCATGCGTTCAGCGTCCATACTGCCAAAGACAAGATCAATAACACCCGGGAGGGTGGCGCACGACTTTCGGCTTGTCCCGGCCAAGACAGCGCTATCTCACCCAGCAGGAGGTACAGATGAACCCTTCCCTGTCCGCGATCGTGGTCATGGGCGTGGCCGGCTGCGGCAAGAGCAGCGTTGGCGCCGCCATCGCCACCCGCAGCGGCGGCCGCCTGATCGAAGGCGATGCCTTCCACCCTGCCGCGAACATCGCCAAGATGAGTGCCGGCATTCCCCTGGACGACGACGACCGCGCCGGCTGGCTGGTGCGCCTGGGCCAGGAGCTGCAAGACACCCTGGCCGCTGGCGAGCGTCCGATCCTGACCTGCTCGGCCCTCAAGCGCCGCTACCGCGAAACCCTGCGCCAGGCTGTGCCCGGACTGTGCTTCGTGTTCCTTGAACTGACCCCGCAGGAAGCCGAGAAGCGCGTACTGGCCCGTCCCGGCCACTTCATGCCGGCCAGCCTGATCGACAGCCAGTTCGCCGCGCTGGAGCCGCCGCACGCCGAACCCCTGACCCTGGCCCTGGATGCCACCCGCCCGCTGATTACGCTGGCCGAGGACGTGCACCAATGGCTAAAGCCTTGCGGTGAGCAGGGGCTGGCGCGGACTGCCTGATCCGGCGGTTTTTCCAGCTCACCAAAGACAGCGCTGTCTACATGCCTCTCAAGACGCAATGACGCAAGACACGCGACACCAAAACAACAACGAAAAGACCGAGGTTCACGAACCATGTTCGGACTGGCTACCGATACTTTCCTGTTGCTCGACGCACTGGTCACCATCGTCGGGCTCATCCTGCTGATCACCCATTTCAAGGTCCACCCCTTCGTCGCCCTGACCCTGGCCGCGGGCTTTCTCGGCCTGACCTCCGGCATGCCGGTGGCCAAGGTGATGAAGTCGTTCCAGGACGGCTTCGGCGGCGTGCTCGGCTTCGTCGGCATCGTCCTGGCCCTGGGCACCATGCTCGGCAAGCTGATGGCCGACTCCGGCGGCGCCGACCAGATCGCGCAGACATTGATCCGCGCCTTCGGCAAGCAGAAGGTGCACTGGGCAATGATGTTCGCCGCTTTCCTGGTGGGCATCCCGCTGTTCTTCGAGATCGGCTTCGTGCTGCTGATCCCGCTGGTGTTCATCGTCGCCCGCCGCTCCGGCGTGTCGCTGGTGAAGATCGGCATCCCGCTGCTGGCCGGCCTGTCCGTGGTCCACGGCCTGGTGCCGCCGCACCCGGGCCCGTTGCTGGCGATCGGCATCTTCCACGCCGATATCGGCAAGACCATCTTCTATGGCCTGCTGGTGGCCCTGCCCACTGCGATTATCGCCGGCCCCTTGTTCGGTAACTTCATCTCGCGCTACATCCCGGGCAACCCGTCCCAGGAGCTGATGGACCAGATCGCCCGCGAGTCGGACCAGCAGAACCTGCCGAGCTTCAGCGTGACCCTGATCACCGTGCTGCTGCCGGTGGCGCTGATGCTGCTCAAGACCTTCGCCGACGTGGTACTGCCCGCCGAGCACATCGTGCGCCAGTGGATGGACCTGATCGGCCACCCGATCACCGCCCTGCTCGCTGCCCTGCTGCTGGCCTTCTACACCTTCGGTTCGGCGCGCGGCTTCAACCGCCAGCAGATCATGAAGATGCTCGACCAGAGCCTGGCGCCCACCGCGGCCATCGTGCTGATCGTCGGCGCCGGCGGCGGCTTCAAGCAGATGCTGGTGGACACCGGTGTCGGCAACGTGATCGGGCAGATGGCGGTGCAGGCCGAAATCTCGCCGATCCTGCTGGCCTGGCTGGTGGCAGCGGTGATCCGCATCGCCACCGGTTCGGCGACCGTGGCCACCATCACCGGCGCGGGTATCGTCGCCCCGGTGATCGACCTGGTCCCCGGCGTGAACCGTGAACTGCTGGTGCTGGCCACCGGCGCCGGTTCGCTGATCCTGTCCCACGTCAACGACGCCGGGTTCTGGCTGGTCAAGCAATACTTCAACATGACCGTGGCTGAGACTTTCAAGACCTGGAGCATGATGGAAACCATCCTCTCGGTGGTCGGCATCATCTTCATCATGTTGCTGTCGATGGTGGTGTGACCGTCGGTCGCCATGATGGCACCTTGCTGACGGGCCACAGGCCCAAGTGAGACAGAGGCCCTGCGCAGGCAGGGCCGCTTTCTCCGTCGCAAAGGAGCCTGCCCCATGAAACACGCCTTCCTCCTCGCCGCCCTGCTCGCCTCGCCCCTGGCCTTGGCCGTCGGCACTGGCGCCACCTACCCAGACGATCCGCACAATCCGGCGCCACAGCCGGGGGTCGATAGCACCCTCAATCCAATCGAGAAGCCCATGCCGCGCGATACCGACCCGCGGATCAAGGGCAATGACCCGGAAAGTCCGCCGGCCGAGCAGAACGATGATCGCGACCTGCCGGGGATGGACGGCAGCGGTTCGGAGGGGATGGGGCGTGGTGGCGATGGGGCAGGCAGCACGGGCAAGCCTTAACCCCTTTTACGCCCTCCTGTAGGAGCGGCCTTGCGCCGCGAAAGGGCCGTCCAGCGGCCCCAGCGACCTTCGCGGCAAAGCTAAACATGTGGGGCCGCTGTGCGGCCCTTTCGCGGCACAAGGCCGCTCCTACAGGGGGCGCGCTGGACTGGTCACCACTGGCGCTTGTCCGGTCGACTCAGCCCGAGTTTCTCGATCTTGTAGCGCAGCATGTCCCGCGAAAGGCCCAGCAATCGGGCCGACTTGGTGACATTCCAGTCGGTGCGGTCCAGCGTCCGGCAGACCATGTCGCGCTCCATGTCCGGCAAGCTGCCAGTCGCCTCCGGTTCATGGCGGTGCGCCTCGTACACCGCCATCGGCGCAGGCTGTAGCATCGGCTCGTCGACCAGGGTCATGCACAGGTTCAGCTGGTGCGCGCCGATTACCTCACTGGGCGCCAGCAGCACGGTCTGCTCGAGCATGTTACGCAGCTCGCGCACATTGCCTGGCCAACTGTAGCCAAGCATCAGCGCCTCGGCCTCGGCGGAGAACCGCAGGTTCGGTTTGCCATAGCGGCGCCCGTGGTGGGCCAGGAAATGCCGCGCCAGGCGCAGGATGTCCTGGCCACGGGCATACAGGCGCGGCACTTTCAAGGCGATGATGCGCAGGCGGAAGAACAGGTCACGACGGAACTTGCCCTGTTGCACCATCTGCTCCAGGTTGCAGTTGGTGGCACTGATCACCCGCAAGTCGACCTTGCGTTCCTTGACCGCGCCAATACGGCGGATAGTGCGATCCTCCAGCAACTTGAGCAGCTTGGCCTGCAGCACCAGGTCCATTTCGCCGATCTCGTCGAGGAACAAGGTGCCACCATCGGCTGCTTCGACCAGGCCCACGCGACGCTCCTTGGCATCGGTGAAGGCGCCTTTTTCATGGCCGAACAACTCGGCCTCCAGCAAGTTGGCCGGGATCGACGCGCAGTTGAACTCGATGAACGGCCCCTTGGCCCGACTACCGTCGAAGTGCAGGGCCCGGGCTACCAGCTCCTTGCCGGTGCCGGTCTCGCCTTCGACCAGTACCGGCGGCAGATCACCACTGGTCATGCGCTGCTCGGCGGCAAGCAACTGGCGCAGGGTGTGCTTGAGTTCGAGCATCGCCGGCGACTCGCCGATCAACGCTTGCAGGCCCGACCTCTGTGCCTCGCGCTCCTGGTAGAACGACAGCGTACGCTCCATGCGCTCGGTGGCCAGGGCCTTGTCCAGCATCAGCTTCAGCTCGGCCAGCACCACCGGTTTGGTCAGGTAGTGAAAAGCGCCCTCCTTCATGGCCAGCACGGCGTCTTCGACGTTGCCATAGCCGGTCATCATGATCACCTTCAGCTCCGGGGCCTGGGCCACCAGGGCGCGCAGCAGGTCGTGGCCACTCATGCCCGGCAGCGAGTTGTCGGTCAGCACCGCATCAGGCTGGACGCGCTTGATTTGCTCCAGCGCCAGCTCGGCGCTGTGGCACACCATGACCTCGAAGCCCTTGAGGCTCAGGTAGGTACGAATATTCTCGGCAAGGATTTCATCATCCTCGACCACCAGGATGCTGTGTTCCATGGTCCCCTCCCGCTGCGATATTGAAAGTCAGACTGACGCGGGTTCCTTCCTCTTCGCGACTGGTCAGTTCGACCGCGCCGCCAAAGCGTTCCATGATTCGTTTAACCAGGGCCAGGCCAACACCGAGTCCACCCTGCTTGGTGGTGAAGAACGGCTTGAACACCATGCGTCGCTGCTGCTCGCTCATGCCCTTGCCGGTATCGCTCAGTTGCAGTTGCACCTGCTGGCTCTCCAGCTGGCGTACTTCGGCACGCAGCTCGCCGCCCTTGGGCATGGCTTCCAGGGCATTGGCGAACAGGCTGTTGAGGATCTGCGTCAGTTGCAGTGGCTGGCTGGCCACCCACTGCGCCACTGGACCGTCGAAGCTGAAACGCACTTGGTTGCGCTCGATCTGCAGGGCGAAGGTCTGCCGGGTGTCCTCCAGGGCGGCCACCAGGTCCACCGCCTCGGGCTCGTCGCTGGTCGGGCGCAGCGACACCAGCAGGTCGCGGACCCAGCGCGACATGCGGTCGACCTGGGTAATGATGTCGCCGATGTTCTTCTGCGCCGCCGGGCTGGCGATGTCTTGCGCCAGCTCGGCGCTGGAGCGGATATTGGCCAGCGGATTGCGCAAGCTGTGGGCGACCGCCGAGGACATCTCGCCCAGGGCCACGTAGGTTTCGCTGGCCACCAGCCGGTCCTGCTGATGGCGCAGCAGGCTGGCGGCACGGCGCACGATCCAGAACAAGCCAAAGTAGATCAATGCACCGCCCACCAGGGTCGAGGCCCAGATCAGCACATAGCCCCGGTGGATGCGCCGCACCAGGTCCTGGGGCTCCTTGTAGATCTCGACCATGCTCAGCACCTGCTCGCCCTGGCTGTCGAACAGCGGGATGTAGTTCTCGATGAACAGGTGCCGGGGTTCACGCTGGAACTTCTGCTCCTCACGGTCCTCGTCGGCCTTGTGGTAGCTGGCCGACACCGACTTGCGCGAGCGGAAGGCCTGCTCGAGGTCGTCATCCTCCTCGATACGCTGACCTATCAGGTGTGGGTTAGTCGACCACACCACCGTGCGATCCCGGGCATAGACATTGGCCAGCAGGGTGTCGGGCAAGTGTTCGACATGATCGAGAAACTCCACGCGGGTGGCTTCGGCCAGTTGCGGGGTGAACTGCAGGTGCTGCTGGTCCAGGCGTGGGTCGAGCAGCTCGCCCATGGTCACCCCCGGCGGCAACTGCGAATGGCGTACCTCGGCCTGGGCCATGGCCTGGATGAACTGGGCGGTGAGCATGGCATCGCGCTCGACGCTGTCGCGCACCACGAAGCGCGTCGATACGTAACCCAGGCCACCGGCCACTGCCGCGATGATCAGCAGGCTGACCAGCGAGAACCAACGCAGCAGATTGAACTCGTGCAACGGCACGGCCAGGCCGCTGGCGGCTGGGGTGGTCTTGTCGGAGGCTTGGTGTTCGAGCGTCTGCATCGCGTCGTTCCCGCCTGGAAGCCGGTGAAAAACACCGGCACGCCGTCGCTACCCGAGGTAGCAAATGTATGGCAGAGGATCATGACGGAAGTCACAACCTATCGGCCTTGATGAGGTATAGCAAAAAGCTGGCCAGCACGAACAAAAAAACAAAAAAACATTTTACAACAACAAGTTAAATTAGCTTCCTAATGTCAATTAGCGAAAAATTCCCCACAAACGGGTAAAACCACCAAAAAATATTAAAAACCAATTTTTTCAACAACTTGCACGATAAATTAGATAAAAAGCTTTATATCTTGGCCACCCTGAAACTCAACGAAACCCGGGTCCCCACCCCTGCACGACTACTCAGTCTCACCGAGCCTCCGAAGCGCTCCATGATTCGCTTGACCAGTACCAGCCCAACCCCAAGGCCGCCCTGCTTGGTGGTGAAGAATGGCCGGAAAGCCAGGCGCTGCTGCTGCTCGCTCATGCCCTTGCCGGTGTCCGACACACGCAAGGTCAAGCCCCGCCGGTCATGCCGCACCACCTCGATCCGCAGTTCGCCGCCCGGCTCCATCGACTCCAACGCGTTGGCGATCAGGCTGCTGAAGATCTGCCCCAGTAACGCGGGGTGCCCCAGCACCTGCACCCGCGGCACCTCGGCCACGGACAGGCGGAACCCGCCACGGGTAAGCGTCGCGGCAAATGCCTGCAAGCTGTCGTCCAGCACCTGGGCCACATCCACGGGCTGTGCTTCGTCATTGAGCGGACGCAACGACTGCAGCAGCTCGCGCACCCACTGCGACATGCGGTCGACCTGGTTGATGATGTCGTTGATGTTCTTCTGCGCCGGCCCTTCGTCGAATGCCTGGGCCAACTCGGCGCTGGAACGAATGCTGGCCAGGGGATTGCGCAAGCTGTGGGCCACCGCCGAGGACACTTCACCCAGGGCCACGAAGGTCTCGCTACCGATCAGACGCCTCTGTTGCACCGCCATCACCCGCGCGGCCCGGCGCATGATGCCGTACAGCCCGATATAGACCAGCCCCGCCCCCACCGCGATGGCCAGCCAGATCAGCATCAAGCCATGCTCGATGCGCACGATCAGGTCGTGGGGCTCCTTGTAGATCTCGACCATGGCCGTGACATTCTCGCCATCGGCATCGAACAGCGGGATGTAGTTCTCGATGAACAACTGCTCGGGTGGGGTGACGAACTTCTGCTCGCTGCGCGCCTGTTCGAAGTCATGGTAGCTGGCCGACACCCGCATCTTGTATTCGAAGGCCCGGTCGAGGTCGTCGTCCGACTCGATCAGGTGGCCGATCAGGGCGGGGTTGCTCGACCAGATCACCGTGCGGTCCGGGGCGTAGATATTGGCCAAGAGCATGTCCGGCAGGTGGGCGATGTGGTCGAGGAACTCGCCGCGGGCCTTGCGCCGGGCCTCGGGGTCGACATCCGGCATGCCATGGTCGGTGCGCGGATCGAGCAGTTCACCCATGGTGCGCACATTAGGGATCGACACATGACGCACCTCGGCATCGGCGATGGAGGTGATGAACTGGGCTGTGAGCAGCGCGTCGCGCTCGACGCTCTCGTGGATGATGAAGCGGCTGGAGATCAGGCCCAGGCCCACTGCCACCGAGACGATGATCGCCAGGCTGACCCAGGCGTACCAGCGCAGCAGGTTGAACGGCCTGGGCGCCGCGCTGGGATCGGCGGCGGGCACGGCGGTATCGGGACGAGGGGCGAGGTCCATGGCGGGCTCCGCGGCTGGGCACCTCTACAGGTTATAGCCCAGAGTCGGGGAGTCCATGGGGCCCCGGGCGGCTAATGGTCGTGTTGGCGCCACCCGGCCGCTCAAGGCTGGCATCGAACACCCTGATCACAACGGCGAATCCTCGGCCAGCCCGCGCAGCAGTCGATACTCGCGCAACACCGTCGGTACATAGCGCTGGGTCTCGGCGAACGGCGGCACTACCCGTCCCCGACTCAACACCGCATCCGGCCCGGCATTGTAGGCGGCCACCGCCAGGGTGATGTCGTTGTCGAACAAGGTCAACATACGCTTGAGATAGCGGGCACCGCCGCGCACATTGGCCTCGGGGTCGAGCACATCCTTGACGCCCATCTCCTTCGCCGTGTCCGGCATCAGTTGCATCAGCCCGGCCGCGCCCTTGGCCGAACGCGCCTTGGGGTTGTAGCCGGACTCGGCCTTGATCAGCGCATGCAACAGCGCCTGCGGCACATCGCTGGCCAACGCGGCGGCAGCCACCACGTCGGCATAGGGCCGCCCGGTGACCAGTTGCGCATTGGCCGGCGCGCCGGCGCTGCCGGCCTCGCTGATTACCCGATCATAGTGCCGTCCTGGCCGATGCACATTGGACAGCACAAAGCCGCCCTTGCCGTCGCTGGAGATGTACACATCGGCCGGGGCGTCCAGCGCCACCAGCCCCGCCACCAGCCCGGTCAATCCCAGGATCAGTCCACGCATGTCGGTCGCCTCCCCGCCGTGTGGCCCCACTATTGGGGAAAATGCCCCGCGAAGCCGGGCTTTGCAGCGGTGACGCAAGCTGCGTGCCGCTTGCCATCGTGCTTCGTGCAAGGGCCCGAGGCAGACGTGCACGGCTGTTGCATGGCAGCCGATGCAGCATGCCCGCCCCTGCAACGGAGGATTCACCATGCGCCGCAACAACACTCTGCAACGTGGCTTCACCCTGCTCGAACTGTTGGTGGTGCTGGTGGTGCTCGGCCTGCTGGCCGGCATCGTCGCGCCCAAGTACTTCAGCCAGTTGGGTCGTTCCGAGGCCAAGGTGGCGCGGGCGCAGATCGAGGGCCTGGGCAAGGCCCTGGACCTGTACCGCCTGGAAGTCGGCCATTACCCCAGCAGCGAGCAAGGCCTGCAGGCGCTGGTGGCCGCGCCCAGCGGCGAAGCACGCTGGTCCGGCCCCTACCTGCAGAAGGCCGTGCCCCAGGACCCGTGGGGTCGCCCCTACATCTACAAGCAACCCGGCGAAAATGGCGGCGAATACGACCTGCTGTCCATGGGCAAGGACGGCCAGCCCGGCGGTGACGGGGAGAATGCCGAGATCACCAGCTGGCAATGAGGAGCCCGGCCATGCGCTATCAGCTCAAGGCCCTGGGCAGCCAGGGCGTGGTGCAACTCCAGGTGGAGGCCGAGGACATCGACCAGGCCCGACGCCAGGCCGAGGATCAGGGTTTGCGCGTACTCAGCGTGCGCAGCCGTGGCCTGGGCCTCAGGCGCCGCGCCGCGGCCTTCGACCTGGTGCTGTTCAGCCAGGAGCTCGGCACCCTGCTCACCGCGGGCCTGCCGTTGATCGACGCCCTGGAAAGCCTCGCCGAGAAAGCCCCCGGCGGTACCGCGCGCAAGACCCTCGAGCAGCTGGTACGCCAGCTCTACGAGGGGCGCTCGCTGTCCCAGGCCCTGAGCCAGCAGCCCCAGGTGTTCCCCGCCTTGTACGTGGCCCTGGTGCAATCCAGCGAGCGCACCGGCGCGCTGGGTGACGCCCTGGCCCGCTACATCGGCTATCGCCAGCGGCTCGACCTGGTGCGCCAGAAGCTGGTCGGCGCCTCGGTCTACCCCGTGCTGCTGTTGCTGGTCGGCGGCGGCGTGGTGCTGTTCCTGCTGGGTTACGTGGTGCCGCGCTTCAGCCTGGTGTTCGAGGGCATGGGCAGCGAACTGCCCTGGATGTCGCGGGTATTGATGCAGATTGGCCTGTTCCTGCACGCGCAGCAGCTGCCTCTGGGGTTGGCCAGCCTCGCCGGCATCGGCGCCCTGGTCGCCCTGCGCCGCCATCCCGCCGTGCGGCGCTGGGCCAGCCGCCAGCTGCGGCGCATTCCAGCCTTGCAGCACCGCCTGGTGATGTACGAGTTGGCGCGTTTCTATCGCTCGCTGGGGATTCTCCTGCAGGGCGGCATCCCCATCCTCACGGCCCTGGGCATGGCCCGAGGCCTGCTCGGCAGCGCCGCCAGCGAAGGCCTCGAGCACGCCACCCGGCGCGTCGCTGAAGGCCTGGCGTTGTCGGACGCGCTGGAGGCCGGGCAACTGGTGACCCCCGTGTCGTTGCGCCTGCTGCGCGCCGGGGAGCAGTCGGGCAACCTGGGCGAGATGCTCGAGCGTTGCGCCGACTTCCACGACCAGGAGATCGGCCGCTGGGTGGAATGGTTCGTGAAATTGTTCGAGCCGCTGCTGATGACCTTCATCGGCCTGCTGATCGGGCTGATCGTGATCCTGATGTACATGCCGATCTTCGAATTGGCCTCGAGCATCCACTGAGGCTTGTGCGGCGGCTCAGTAGTCGAAGCGCTCCACCGCCCGCCGTCGCTCGTTGTCGTCGCGCCGGTCATAGCCGGCGGTGGTCTGGATATTGGCGTGATGCGCCAGTTTCTGCGCGATCGACAGGTCGTGCTCCTCGATCACCCGGGTAATGAACGCCCGACGGAAATCATGGGGCATGATCTTCGCGCCGACCTGCGCCCCGCGCTGGCGGGCGATGTAGTAGATGGCGTGCTTGGTGATCCGTGCCCGGGTGATATGACTGCCACGGCGGATGCGGTTGAACAGGAAGCTATCGTCGCGCTCACCCTCGGCCAGGTGCTGACGCCGCAGGTCGAGCCAGGCCTGCAGTTTGTCGAAGGCCCAGGCCGGGGCGTACTTGATCAACTGGCGATTGCCCTTGGCCAGCACCTGCACACAGCGCTCCTGGAAATCCACCTGGGCCAGGTCTACATCCACCGACTCCGATTTGCGCATGCCGGTGCCGTACAGCAGCGCCAGGATCGCCGCATCGCGCACGCCCTGCGGACGTGGGTCGGCGGCGCAGACGTCCATCAACTCGCGGATCAAGCTGCGGCGCAGGTTGCGCCCCGGCGGCAGGCGGCTGCCGCTGGCCGGTTTGATCTCGCGAATCTTCAGCAGTTGCTCATGTTCGATCAGGCCCTGGCGCCACGCCTCGTTCATCACCCCCCGCACGGCATTGACGTACAGCGACGAGGTATTGGGCGCATAACCGTCGGCACGCAACGCCGCCACCAAGGCAATCACATGGCCGGGCTCGAGATGATGCCAAGGCACCTCGGCGATATCGCAGTCGACGAAGCCCAGGCGGTCGGCGGCATCCTGGAGGATGTAGCGCATGGTCAACTGGCTGGAGGGCGCCAGGCGGGCGAGGTATTGCAGCAGCGGGTTGCGCAGAAGATCGGTCACAACGGGGATCCTGTAGCGAAGCGACCTGGCGAGGTTAAAGCCAAGGCCGTGCAAAGCGAGTCTTATTGACAGCAGTCAATGTCAAAATGACTACAAACCTTAGAGTCATAATGACTCACGACAGTGCCATTGCCTTGATATTAAAGGGTTTAGCCGATGGCACGCTTCGTGATGGTACCCCATTCAACCTTTCTGATCGAACCAAGGTCCCGTCATGCTCGTCCAGCCCGTTACCGCTCGTCCGCGCCAGGCACTCTGGGCACTAGGGTTCCGTCCCTTCTTCCTTGGCGGCAGCCTGTTTGCCCTGCTCGCCTTGCTGCTGTGGGCCGGCGTGCTGGTCGGCGCGCTGCAGCCCAACCCACCCGGAGGCATGCTGGCCTGGCACCGGCACGAGATGCTGTTCGGCTTCGCCGCCGCCATCATTGCCGGTTTCCTACTGACCGCGGTACAGAACTGGAGCGGCATCCCCGGCCTCGGCGGTCGACCGTTGCAAGGCCTGTTTCTACTCTGGCTGCTGGGCCGGGCCAGCTGGTTCCTGCTCCTGCCGGCCTGGCTGATACTGTTGATCCAGGGTGCCTTCTTGCCGCTGGTGGCCTTGGCCCTGGCCAGGCCGATCATCCGGCGACGCCTGCGCAACAACTACCCGATCGTCATCCTGGTGCTGCTGATCGGCGCCTGCCAGTGGCTGACCCTGGCCGGTTGGCTGACTCAGAACGAAACCTGGCAACGCCGCGGCGTGCTCGCCGGGCTGTGGCTGGTGGCGGCGATGATGAGCGTGCTGGGCGGCCGGGTGATCCCGTTCTTCACCCGCCGCGGCCTGGGCAACCTGAGCCCGACACCTGCGCGGCCCTGGCTGGACCGAGCCTGCCTGGCCTGCAGCGTGGCGCTGCCGCTCAGCTACGTGGTCGGCCTCAATGACCGACCGCAGCCACCGATGGCGCTGCTGTTTGCCGCCCTGGCGCTGTTGCATGGCGCGCGCCTGGTGTTGTGGCACGACCGCGGCCTGTGGCGAGTACCGCTGCTGTGGTCGCTGCACCTGGCCTACGCCTGGCTGATACCGGCCTGCCTGGGGCTGGCCCTGTGGCATGCCGGGGTGGCGATCAACCCGAGTTTGGCGACCCATGCCCTGACGGTGGGCGCGATGACCGGGCTGATCGTGGCGATGATGGCGCGGGTCAGCCTGGGCCATACCGGGCGCCCGCTGCAGGTGCCGCGCAGCATTGGCTGGGCGTTTGCGCTGATCCAGCTGGCGGCGCTGGCCCGGGTGCTGGTGGTACCGTTCACGTCCCTGGCGCTGGAGTTGTCGGTATTACTCGGCAGTGGCGCGTTGCTCATCTTCTTGTGGCACTACCTGCCGATCCTGACCCGGCCACGGGTAGATGGCATGCCGGGCTGATTCAGGAGACACCGGCTTCGCCGGCAACCCGCAGGCCATGGTCTACAGTTGCACAGATCCCCCCGGCAACGAGGCACCATGGCTTTCCTTCGACTCACCCGCACCCATCCCCGCCTGAGCTTCGCCACGTTGGCCGGCCTGCTCGGTGGCTGGCTGATCCCAGCCGACGATAGTGTGCAACACATCCTCGCTGGCTGGAACCTCGGCGTCTGGCTCTACCTGCTGATGGTGCTGTGGCTGAGCCTGCGGGCCAATGCCGAGCAGGTGCGCAAAGTGGCCCGCCTGGAGGACGAGAACGCCGGCCTGGTATTGATCACCGTGTGCGTCTCGGCCATCGCCAGCCTCGCCGCAGTCACCTTGCAACTGGTCTCCAGCCGGGGTCTGGAAGGCAGCGCACTAGCCCTGCACTACCTGTATACCGGGTTGACGGTGGCGGGCTCATGGCTGCTGATCGGCTGCATCTTCAGCCTGCACTATGCCCGGTTGTTCTATACCGGCGACCGCCACGAACCACCGTTGCGCTTCGCCGATGGCGAACGCAACCCCGACTACTGGGACTTCCACTACTTCTCGTTCACCATCAGCGTCGCGGTGCAGACCTCCGATATCGGCGTCGCCGGCCGCGCCATGCGCCGTGTGGTACTGGCCCACTCATTGGTAGGCTTCGTGTTCAACACGGCGATTCTCGGCTTCACCATCAACATTGCCGCCGGCCTGCTCAACTAACACACGCTGTGCGCACGCCACGATGCGCCGGCACACCTCTTCAAGTGCCTCGACCGCCAGCACCAGGCCCAGCCGCACATGCCCCGCCGCGCTGAGGCCGAAGGCATCGCCGGGCAGCAGCGCCACGCCCTCCTCGTCCAGCAGGCGCTGGGCGAAGGCCTGGGCGCCAAGCCCGGTGCCACGGATGTCAAGCATCACGAACATGCCGCCAGCCGGCCGCTGGGCGCAAACCCCAGGGCAGCCTTCGAGCAAGGCGCAGACCCGGTCGCGCCGCTGCCGGTAGGTCTCACGCATCCGTCGCACCTGCGGCCAGTCCTGCTCCAGCGCCACGCAGGCCGCCTGCATGACGAACTCCGGCAAGCCGAACAGCATGGCCATGGCCAGGTTGCCCAGGTGCCCGGCCAGCGCTGGCGGGCCGATCACCCAGCCAACCCGCCAACCACTCATGGCATGGGACTTGGACAGGCTGTCGATGACCACGCAGCGCTCGGCCATGCCAGGCAGGGTCAACGGGCTCGGTGCCTTGCCGTCATACTGCAACCCTCGGTATACCTCATCGCACACCAGCCACAGATCATGGGCCCGGCAAAGCTCGGCCAGTTGCGCCAGCGCCGCGCCGCTTATGACCGCCCCGGTGGGATTGTGTGGGCTGTTGAGCAGCAGCCCGCGCGTACGCGGCGTGATGGCCCGCGCCACGGCCTGCGGATCCAGGCGAAAGCCCTGCTCCGGCTTGACCGACACCTGGACTGCCCGGGCACCGCAGGCCCCGAGCACCGCGTGATAGGTCACGTACATGGGCTCGGCCACGATCACCTCGTCTGCTGCTTCGAACAGGCACTGGCAGGTGGCATACAAGGCGCACTGCGCTCCGGCGGTCACCACCACCTGCTGCGGGTCCAGTGCCAGGCCACTGTGGCGCACGATGGCCTGGCGCAGGGCCAGGCTGCCGCGCACATCGCTGTAGTGCGTTTCCCCTCGGCGCAGGCTGGCCACGGCGGCCTCGACCACCGGGGCCGGGGTGTCGAAATCAGGGTCGCCCACCGACAGCAGGAACACCTCGCGCCCCTGCTCGCGCAAGGCCAAGGCCTGGTAATGGATATCCCAGGCCGAGGCAGCGTCGCCGGCGATCCGTTGGGTAAGCGTGGAATATCGCATGGCTACCTCCCTGTCTGCCCGCTCGGCGCCGCTGGTCCGAAAAGCGTTGCCGGTAAACATAGCAGAGCCCGGTCCCCTGCCAGCCTGCGGCCCTAGGGGAAAACGTTTGCCCTGGCCAATGGCCGCCAGCCGGTCAGTGTGACGGGACTGTGACCGCCGTCATGCATTAGTACATTTGCCATATTTTCCAGGGAACACTGCCATGGCAGGTGCTATGTTTAAGGTCCCGATGGCCAGGATGGCCACACTGGCAGCACTGCGCACTCACCGCGTTCAGGACACGAACAAGGAGGCTGGCATGAACAAGATGACGTTCCCCAACGCCTGCCAGGTGATGCGTTGGCATTTCCATCCGCTGGGCTTCGAAGCCAGCATGGATGCGCCACGCAGCATGGTCGCCCGGCTGTTCGACCGGGCCACTGGCGAAACCCTGCTGGCGGTGGCCGGCATTCCCTGCGCCACGGTCATGCCTGCGGCCGATGTCGAACGGATCATCGAGGCGGTGGAGGCCGAGATGGACACCTTCGACCTGCTCGCCAGCCCGCTGCGCAGCGCGGTCTAGCCCGCCTGCTGCCGCGCCCGCAGCGCCTGCAAACCTGTCATGAACTGCTCGGCCGGCACCGGCTGGCCGAGCAGGTAGCCCTGTAGCGAATCACACCCCAGGCGGGTCAGGAAGTCCTGCTGGCGATCGGTCTCCACCCCTTCGGCGACGATGCGCAGCCCCAGCGCCTGGCCGAGGGCGACGATGGCCGAGACGATCGCCGCGTCATCGCTGTCCTGCTCCAGGTCGCGAACGAAACCACGATCGATCTTCAGCTCGTTGGCCGGCAAGCGCTTGAGATACATCAGGCTGGAATAACCAGTGCCGAAGTCATCAATGGACAGGTCAACACCCATGTCCGACAGCCGTTGCAGCACGTGCAGGCTGGCATCAGCATCGCGCATGGCAGTGGTCTCGGTGATTTCCAGGGTCAGCCGGTTGGCCGGCAGGCTGTTGTCGGCCAAGGCAGCGGCAACACTGTCGACCAACCCGGCATGGCAGAACTGGATCGCCGAGAGGTTGACCGCGATACGCCAGTCGTCATGCCCTTCGTCCATCCACTGACGCATCTGCCGGCACGCCTCGCTTAATACCCACTCACCGATGGGAATGATCAAGCCGGTCTTCTCGGCCAGGCCGATGAAGCGGTCCGGCAGCATCAGGCCGTGTTGCGGATGCTCCCAGCGCAGCAACGCCTCGGCACCGATGGGCTGGCGCTGCACGGCGTCGAACTTGGGCTGGTAGTGCAAGCGGAACTGGTTGTGTTCCAGGGCCGTGCGCAAGTCCTGGAGCAATTGCAGCTGCTGGCGTGCATTGCTGTTCATCGACGCGTCGAAGAAGCTGTAGCCGTTCTTGCCGGCGCTCTTGGCGTGGTACATGGCGGCGTCGGCGTTGCGTAGCAACTCGTGCTGGTCCAGGCCATTGCCCGGGTACAGGACGATGCCCAGGCTCGCCGACAGCTGCAGGTCGTGTTCGGCCACGCGGAACGGCTTGGCCATCAGGTTGACCTGCTTGACCGCGACATTCATGGCATCGTCTGGCTCGTCCAGTTCCACCAGCAGCACGAACTCGTCGCCGCCGATCCGCGCCAGGGTGTCCTGGCTGTGCAGATGGCCGCGCAGGCGCGCCGCCACGGCCTTGAGCAACAGGTCGCCGACATGGTGGCCGAAGGCATCGTTGACTGGCTTGAAGCCGTCCAGGTCGATGAACATCAAGGCAAAGCAACCGCCCTGCTCCGCCACCCGGCCGATAGCCTGCTCGATCCGGTCGGCCAGCAGCGTGCGGTTGGGCAACCCGGTCAGGGTGTCGTGCAAGGCCAGCTGGGTCAGTTCCTGGTTGGCCAGGGTCAGCGAACGGGCCAGTTCCGCGGTACGCGCCTCCAGGCGCGCATCGAGCACCGAGGTCAGCAGGGCCACCGACAGCACCGCCAGGGTGGTGATCAGCACCAGGTAGTCCAGGCCATCGCCCGCCAGGCCCGTGGTCAACGCGCCACAGAAGCTGCCTTCGGGGAAATTGGCCGCGGCCATGCCGGTGTAGTGCATGCCGACGATGGCGATGCCCATCACCACCGCCGCCACACCACGAATCTGCCGCACGTATGGCGTGTGCTGGCGCAGGCGGAAGGCAATCCACAGCGCGGCGGCCGACGCCCCTACCGCTATGGCCAGCGAGGCACCGAACAGGGTCGGGTCGTAGTCGATGCCCGGCTGCATGCGCAGCGCCGCCATGCCCATGTAGTGCATGCAGGCGATACCGGTGCCCATGATCAGCGCCCCGAACGCCAGCTGCAGCAGCGGCAGCTTCGGCTGGCTCACCAGCCACAGGGCAAAGCCCGAGGACGCCACCGCGATCAGTAGCGACAGCGCCGTGAGCACCGCGTCATAGCCCAGTTCGATGGGCAAGCTGAAGGCGAGCATGCCGATGAAGTGCATCGACCAGATGCCGATACCCATGGCGAACGCCCCGCCAGCCATCCACAGGTACACCGCGCGCCCCTTGGCCGTGGCAATGCGTCCGGTCAGATCCAGGGCGGTATAAGAGGCAAGAATGGCCACGCACAGGGAGATCAACACCAGCGAGGAGGAATAACTACCGATCAGCATGCGTACTTCCAGGAGCGGGCCGAGGGAGGGCCCGAAAAAGCCGATAATTGTACTCAAGCTTTAGCGAAACGCACGGGGTTTTCACTGGCAAGGATGGATCCAATATATGGCTATAGGCGTTGCCAGGCTTGAGGTAGAGCACTTTCGCGGAGCAATAGAGGCATATTGCCATTTATCGATTGTTCTCCCCGGACACGGGCGCACGCTGCAATCCACCACCCCGAACGAAGCGACTCCCGCTAGACTGAGCAGGCCAACACTCGACTATCGACCTTCAGGAGCTCGCGATGGCCACCCTGCCCAGGCGCATCCCTTTGCTCGTCCTCACCTTGTTCGCCATGGCCGTGGTTGTAGGTTGTTCCAGCAAGCACAACAGCAACCGCTACGCGGCCCAAGGCTCCAAATGCTACGCCAAAGCCCTGCCCAGCAGCGGCGAAGGCGGCCTGGCATTCGGCCCGACCCTGGCCATGGCCAGCAAGAAGTCACTGGACAGCTGCGTGCGCTACGCCAGCCGCTCGGGCGGTACACCACGCACCTGCCAGGTCGTGGTCGCCAAGTGCAAAGGCTGAATCAGCCCAAGGCTTCGTAGATCAACCCAGCGACCTCCTTCGCCCGGGATGCCAGCGAAGCATGGCTGGCCTCCAGCGTAAGGGTCTTGCGTGGACTCATCCGCGCCGCCATGCGCTGCTGATTCTCGGGCGCGATCATGTGATCGTCGCTGGAAATCTGATACCAGGCAGGCTTGTGCTTCCAGGCCGGATCGCTGACTACGTCAGCAAAAGTACTCGCCAGCGGCGCCTTCTGCGTCACGGCCATGACCAGCGCCTCATCGGCCGCAAGGTCCTGGCAAAAACTTTCGTGGAACTTGTCAGCCTTGATCCACAGGTAACCGTCGCTGTCCGGCGCGAGGTTGGCCACCGCCTTGGGGATATGCTGCTGGGTAAGCCCGCCAGGGCTTTCGCCTGCATCTGGCGCAAAGGCCGCGATAAACACCAGGCCCACCACATTGGGCTGATTGCCAGCCTGGGTAATCACCGCCCCACCATAGGAATGCCCTACCAACAACACCGGCCCCTGGACCTGCGCCACCATCTTGCGAGTGCGCTCGGCATCGTCGGCCAGGGAGGTCAAGGGCAGCTCCACCGCGCGAATATCATTGATGCCCCTGCCCGCCAATTCGACGATCACCTTGCCCCAATGGGCGGCCCCGCCCCAGAAACCATGTACCAATACGACAGTTGGCTTGCTGCTCATGAAGAAGTGCCTCAGCGAGTGATTGTGCGCGAGGCAACAGCTTAGGCCACCCATCCAAGGGCATTAGATCAAAGCCATTGGCTGCGGCCTTGGCTAATTACCGCACGGATTCGACTTGCTGGCGTCGCCAGCGCTCCAGGTTCTGCTCCACCAGTTGCCCCGGCAACGGCCCGGCCACCAGTTCGCTCATCTTGCGCGCCAGCTTTTCCCGTAGCGCCGGCACATTGCAACCAGATTTGCGGGACAACGCCAGGTACAAACCTTCGCTTGAGATCGGCGGATCGAGGATATCCAACGCCTCGTCTTTATCCAGAGTGCGGGCCAGGGCGAGGCCGGGGTATTGCTCGAAGACCACATAGTCGCTACGCCTCAGCAGCAATTTCTGGAACGCCTGCGAGGCGCTGGGCACTGCCTCCAGGTTCAACTGGGCACGGGCATAGTCGTCGAAGGCCTGGCCGTGGCTGTTGTTGACCAGGGTCCCGCCACGTCGGCCCTTGAGGTCGGACCAGTCGTTGTAGGTGAAACCTTCGCCCTTACGCACCCAGGCCACGCTGGAGGTGTAGAGAAATGGCGGGCTGATGAAGTCGGTCACCAGCTCGCGCGCGTTGGTGCGGAAATACCCGGCCAACAGGTCTACACGCCCGGTGTTGACCTCTTCCTGAGCCCGCGACCACGGCCCCACATACACCACATCCACCACCAACCCCAGCGCCTTGGCCAGGTGCTTGAGCAGGTCGGCGTTGGCGCCGATCAACTGCCGGGGATTTTCTGGGTCACGCCAGAGATATGGGGGGTATTCCGGATTGCCGGTGGCCGTGAGGTGCTGGCAATCGCCCGCGGCCAGCGCAGCCTGGGACAGCCAGACCATGACGAGCGTCAACAACGCAGGCAGGGCCAGACGGCGTTCGCTCATTGTCTTCCTCACCCTATGCAATTGCGCCACTGGCAACGTGGCTGCACATAGTGTGCACGAGAAATGGCCGACCGCCACGTGTTGTGAGCGATCACTGGTGCGGTACAGCGTCACGCGCTACTGGCCAATCGGCTGGATGGCGAAGTAGACGCTGCCGGGATGGCACCGGCTGCGCCGGCTCCTACCTCTAACACATCAGCTTCGCGTCTGCCTCACTGCTCGGCCAACGCAGCCTGGGCATCCCATCCGCCGCCAAGCGCCGCAATCAACTGCACGCTCGCGACCAACCGCCCTTGCAGCAACGTCAGCACACTACGCTCGTTGCTCAAGGCCGTGGTCTGCACGTTCACCACATCCAGGTAGCCGATCAACCCGGCCTTGTACTGGTTTTCGGTCAGGCGCAAAGACTCGCGCGCCGCCTCCAGCGCTTCCTGACGCACCACCGCCTCGTCGCCGTACACCTTCAACTGCACCAGGTAGTTCTCGACTTCCTTGAACCCGTCCAACACGGTCTGGCGGTACTGCGCCACGGTCTGGTCGTACACCGCCACGGTGCGGTCCACCTCGGCGCTGCGTTTGCCGGCATCGAACAGGGTCAGTGCCAATTGCGGGCCCACCGACCAATAACGGTTGGGCAGCTCGATCCAGTTCTTGAAACTGCTGCTGGAATAGCCGCCGCTCATGCTCAACGACAGGTCAGGAAAATATGCCGCGCGCGACACGCCGATATTCGAGTTGGCCGACATGACTTTGCGTTCGGCAGAGGCGATATCGGGGCGGCGCTCCAGCAGCTGCGACGGCAGTGTCACGGGAATCTGTGGCAACGCCGGGATGTCGTTGCTCGCGGCCAGGGCAAAATCGGCCGGCGCCTTGCCCATCAGCACGGCAATGGCGTTCTCGTACTGCGCGCGCTGCCAGGCCAGGTCGATCAGGTCGGCCTGGGTGCTCTTGAGCTGGGTACGCGCCTGGGCCACCGCATCCGGCCCGGCCACGCCGGCGCGATACTGGTTCTCGTTCATTTTCAACGAGCGCTCATAGGCCGCCACCGTGGCCTCGAGCAGGCGTTTCTGCTCATCGATCACCCGCAGTTGCAGGTAGTTCTGCACCAGCTCCGACTGCTGGCTGAGGCGGATCGCCGCCATGTCGGCCAGGCTGGCCTCGGCGCTGGCCTCATTGGCATTGAGGGTTTCGCGTAGCTTGCCCCACAGGTCGATCTCCCAGCTCACGCCAAGCTGGGCGTTGTAGGTGTTGCGAATACCGCTGCTGTTGTTCGACAGGCTGGAGCTGGAACTGCCGGTGCCCTGCGCCGAGCGGTTCTTGCTGGTGGTCAGGTCCAGCGACGGGAACAGCGCCGAGCGGCTGCTGCGCACCAGGGCCTGGGCCTGACGGTACTGCGCCTCGTACTGGGCCACGGTCTGGTTGCTGCGGTTCAGCTCCTCGACCAGGGCATTGAGCTGCTTGTCATCGTAGATTTCCCACCACGCGCCGCGGGCGATGGCATCCGACGGCTTGGCCTGCGTCCAGCCGTCGGCTTGCTTGAACTGTGCCGGGGTGCTGAGTTCGGGCCGGTGGTAGTCCGGGCTCAGGGTACAGGCGCTGAGCATCGCCACGCACAGGCCGGCGCCGAGCAGGCGCGAGCCGCGCCCCTGGGTCAGCAGCTTGAGGGCGTGGTGGATGCGAGTCTGAGCAAAGTTCATAGCGGGGTATCCAGGGCAGCGTCGGTGCGCACACCGCGCCAACGGTTGAAACGGTGGCGCAGGCGGTCGAGGTACAGGTAGACCACCGGCGTTGTGTACAGGGTCAGGACCTGGCTGAACACCAGGCCGCCGATGATGGTCAGGCCCAGGGGCTGGCGCATCTCGGCGCCTTCGGCGCGACTGAGCAACAACGGCAAGGCGCCGAGGATCGCGGCCAGGGTGGTCATCAGGATCGGCCGCAGGCGCAACAGGCAGGCGCGGCGAATCGACTCTTCTGGCGACAGGCCTTCATGGCGCTCCAACTGCAGGGCCAGGTCGATCATCAGGATCGCGTTCTTCTTCACCACGCCAATCAACAGGAACAGCCCCAGCAGCGAGATGAGGCTGAACTCGCCGCCGGTCAGGTACAGGGCCAGCAAGGCCCCCACCCCGGCCGACGGCAAGGTCGAAAGGATGGTCAGGGGGTGGATGTAGCTCTCGTAGAGGATGCCCAGCACCAGATACACCAGCACCAGGGCACCGAGGATCATCAGCGGCTGTCCTTCAGCCGTCTTGGTGAAGGCATTGGCGGTGCCGCCGAGCTTGGCGATCACCGCTTCCGGCAGGCCGAGCTTGGCCACCGCGCGTTCCAGCGCAGCCATGGCCTGGTCGGGGCTGTAGCCCTCGGCGACATCGAAGGCGATTTCTTCGGAGGCGAACTGGTCTTCATGGCTGACCCGGTCGTTGGCCAACGAGTTCTCGTAGCGGGCGAAACTCGACAGCGGCACGCGGGCACCGTCGGCGGTGATCACCTGCACCTGCTCCAGGGTGCTCGGGTCCCAGGCGTACTGGGGGTTGATCTCCAGTACCACCTGGTATTGGTTGAGGCTGTCATAGATGGTCGAGATCTGCCGCTGGCTGTAGGCGTTGTTGAGCACCGCCGTGACCATGTCCATGTCGATCCCCAGGCGCTTGGCCTGGTCGCGGTCGACCACCAGGGTCACCTGCTGGGTGCCGGCGCCATCATGGGCGTCGACGGCCGTCAGCTCGGGCACCTTGCGCATCTCGGCGGCGACTTTCGGGAACCACTCGCGCAGCGCGGCCAGGTCGTCGCTCTGCAAGGTGTAGAGGTATTGCGAGGTGCTCTGGTCACGGCCGCCGCCGCCCAGTTGCAGGTCCTGGTCGGCCATCAGGTACAGGCGCCCGCCCGGGACCTTGGGCATTTCCTTGCGCAGCCGCTCGATGACCTTCTGCGCGTTCTCCTTGCGCTCGGCGATGGGTTTCAGGCGCACCAGCATGAAGGCATTGTTGGTGCCGCTGTTGCCGCCGATGAAGCCGGCCACGCTCTGCACGGCCGGGTCCTTGAGCAGTGCCCGGCGGTAGATCTCCATTTTCGGCTGCATCACGGTGAACGACAGCCCGTCGTCGCCGCGGATGAAACCTTGCAACTGGCCAGTGTCCTGCTGCGGCATCAACGTCTTGGGCACCACCACGTACAGGGCAATGTTGAGGACGATGGTCGCCAGCAGGCTGAGCAAGGTCAGGCGCTTGTGCCGCAGGGCCCAGCCCAGGCTGCGGTCGTAGCCGGCGACCATGCGCTGGTGGATGTGATCGCTCCAGCGCTGCAGGCGGGTCTGCTGCTGCGGGCCGTGGACCTTCAACCAGCGTGAGCAGAGCATCGGCGTCAGGGTCAGCGACACCACCAGCGAGACGATGATCGCCGCCGCCAGGGTGATCGAGAACTCTTTGAACAGACCACGCACGATACCGCCCATGAACAGGATCGAGACGAACACCGCCACCAGCGAGACGTTCATCGACAACAGGGTGAAGCCGACTTCCTTGGCGCCCTTGTAGGCGGCCTGCATTGGGTTCTCGCCGTTCTCGATATGCCGGGAGATGTTCTCCAGCACCACGATGGCATCGTCCACCACCAGGCCGGTGGCGAGGATCAGCGCCATCAGCGACAGGTTGTTCAGTGAAAAACCACACAGATACATGACCGCGAAGGTGCCCACCAGCGACACCGGCACCGCCAGGCTGGGAATCAGCGAGGCGCGGAAATTGCCCAAGAACAGGTACACCACCAGGATCACCAGCACCACGGCGATCAGCAGGGTGTGCTCGGCTTCTTTGAGGGTGGCCTTGATCACCGGCGAGCGGTCCATGGCGACATCGAGCTTGACGCTGGCCGGCAACAGCGATTGCAGTGCCGGCAGTTCGGCCTTGATCTGCTCGACGGTCTGGATGATGTTGGCCCCGGACTGGCGGTTGACCACCAGCAGCACCGCGCTTTCATCGTTGAAGAAGCCACTGTTGTAGCGGTTTTCCACGCCATCGCTGACCTTGGCCACGTCGGACAGGCGCAGGATCGCGCCGTTCTGCTGGCGGATCACCACCGGCTTGTAGTCCTCGGCTTTCTCCAACTGGTCGTTGGCGCGCACCTGCCAGTTCCGCTCGGCGTCCTCGACGAAGCCCATGGGCCGACGCTGGTTGGCATTGGCCACCGCGGTACGCACATCGTCCAGGGCCAGGCCGTACTGATTGAGCAACTGCGGCTCCAGCTCGATGCGCACGGCGGGCAGCGAGCTGCCGCCGATCTGCACCTCCCCTACCCCGCTGACCTGGGACAGGCTCTGGGACAGGATGGTGTCGGCCAGGTCGTACAGCTGGCCCTTGGACAGCACCTCGGACGTCAGCGACAGCACCATGATCGGTGCCTGGGACGGGTTGATCTTCTTGTAGGTGGGCATGCTGCGCATGCCGCTGGGCAACAGGTTGCGGGTGGCGTTGATCGCCGCCTGCACCTCGCGAGCGGCGCCGTCGATGTCGCGGCCCAGGTCAAAGCCGATGATCACCCGGGTCGAGCCCTGGTTGGAGCTGCTGGTCAGGGTGGTGACCCCAGCGATACTGCCGAGCTTGCGCTCCAACGGTGTGGCCACGGTGGAGGCCATGACCTCGGGGCTGGCGCCGGGCAGGCTGGCCTGCACCACGATCACCGGGAAGTCCATCTGCGGCAGTGGCGACACCGGCAACAGGCCGAAGCTGACTCCACCCAGCAACATGATCGCCAGGCTCAGCAGCATGGTCGCGACCGGCCGGCGGATGAAGGGGCCGGAGAGGTTCATTTCCCGCTCCATGCTTCAAGCGGCAAGCGGCAAGCTTCAAGCCGCAAGAAAAAGCGCGCGTGAGCACCGTACTTGCATCCACTCCGATCAGCTTGCCGCTTGCCGCTTGCCGCTTGCCACCGGAAGCTGCTCATACCGCCTCCTCGCTCATACTCGAATCGCCCCAACGCCGCGCCAGGCGATCAAAGTACAGGTAGATCACCGGCGTGGTGAACAACGTCAGCACCTGGCTCACCAGCAGACCGCCGACCATCACCAGGCCTAGCGGCTGGCGCAGCTCGGCGCCGGATCCGGTCGCGAGCATCAGCGGCACGGCGCCGAACAGCGCCGCCAGGGTGGTCATCAGGATCGGCCGGAAGCGCAGCAACGCCGCCTGGTAGATCGCGTCACGCGGGCTCATGCCCTGGTGACGCTCGGCCTCCAGGGCGAAGTCGATCATCATGATCGCGTTCTTCTTGACGATGCCGATCAGCAGGATGATGCCAATGATGGCGATCATGCCCAGGTCGTTGCCGCTGAGCAGCAGCGCGAGCAAGGCGCCCACCGCCGCCGAAGGCAGCGTCGAAAGAATGGTCACCGGGTGGATGTAGCTCTCGTAGAGCACGCCCAGCACGATGTACATGGTCACCACGGCGGCGAGGATCAGCAGCAAGGTGCTCGACAGCGAGGCCTGGAACGCCTCGGCGGCGCCCTGGAAGCGGGTCTGCACGCCCAGCGGCATGCCGATGTCCCGTTGCACCTGCTCGATCACCTGCACCGCCTCGCCCAGGGAGGCGCCATGACCCAGGTTGAACGACATCATCACCGAGGGGAACTGGCCGATGTGCGAGATGGCCAACTGCGCCTGGCGCTGCTCGATGCGCGCCAGCGCCGAGAGGCGCACCTGGCCACCGTCGGCAGCCTTGACATGGATCGACTCGAGCGCCTGCGGGCCGAGACTGGCGGCTGCCTGTGCCTGCAGCACCACACGATACTGGCTGGCCTGGGTGTAGATGGTCGAGATCTGCCGCTGGCCGAAGGCGTCGTACAGGGCGTTGGTGATTTGCGCCACACTGATCCCCAGGCGGCTGGCCATGTCGCGGTCGATCACCAGGTACACCTGCAGGCCCTTGTCCTGCAGGTCGCTGGCGACGTCCTGCAACTCGGCGCGGTCTTTCAGCGCGCGCACCAGCTTGCCACTCCACTCGGCCAGCAGGTCGGCGTCGGGGGACGACAGGCTGAACTGGTACTGGGTGCGGCTGACCCGGTCCTCGATGCTCAGGTCCTGCACCGGTTGCATGAACAGGCGGATACCCACCAGCCGATCGAGCTGCGGTTGCAGGCGGGCGATCACCTCGGCGGCGGTGACGTCGCGCTCGCCGTGGGGCTTGAGGTTGATCAGCAGGCGGCCACTGTTGAGGGTGGCGTTGTCGCCGTCCACGCCGATGTACGACGACAGGCTCTGCACCGCCGGGTCCTCGAGGATTACCTTGGCCAAAGACTGCTGGCGCTGGCTCATGGCACTGAACGAGGTGGCCTGGGGCGCTTCGGAAATGCCCTGGATCACCCCGGTGTCCTGCACCGGGAAGAAGCCCTTGGGCACCATCAGGTACAGCACCACGGTCAGCGCCAGGGTGGCCACGGCCACCAGCAGGGTCAGCGGCTGGCGCTTGAGCACCCAGGTCAGGGCGGTGCCGTAGTGCCGGATCAACCAGTCGATCCAGGCGCCGCTGGCCCGGTAGAAGCCGCTTTGCTCCTCGTCCTTGGGCTCGCGCTTGAGCAAGCGCGCGCACATCATCGGCGTCAGGGTCAGCGACACCACCAGGGAAATCAGGATCGCCACCGCCAAGGTGATGGCGAACTCGCGGAACAGCCGCCCGACCACATCGGCCATGAACAGCAGCGGGATCAGTACCGCGATCAGCGAGAAGGTCAGCGAGATCAAGGTGAAGCCAATCTGCCTGGCGCCCTTGAGCGCGGCCTGCAGCGGTGTCTCGCCCTCTTCTATGTGGCGGGAGATGTTCTCCAGCATGACGATGGCATCGTCCACCACGAAACCGGTGGCGATGGTCAGCGCCATCAGCGTCAGGTTGTTGACCGAGAAGCCGGCCAGGTACATCACGCCGAAGGTGCCGATCAGCGACAGCGGCACAGCGATCGACGGGATGATCGTGGCACTGAAGCGGCGCAGGAAGACGAAGGTGACCATCACCACCAGGGCGATGGCGAACAGCAGCTCGTGCTGCACGTCGCGCACCGCCGCGCGGATGGTCTGGGTACGGTCGGTGAGCACGCTGACGTCCAGGCCCGCCGGCAGGTTGTCGGTGATCGACGGCAGCATGTCCTTGATCCGGTCGACCACCTCGATGACGTTGGCCCCGGGCTGGCGCTGGATGTTCAACAGCACCGCCTCGTTCTGGTTGGCCCAGGCGGCCAGGCGCTCGTTCTCGGCGCCGTCGACGATCTCGGCGACGTCCTTCAGGCGCAGTGGCGCACCGTTGTTGTACTTGAGGATGAGCTCGGCGTACTCGGCCGGCGAGCGCAACTGGTCGTTGGCGTCGAGCATCGACACCCGGGTCGGGCCGTCGAAGTTGCCTTTGGGTTGGTTGACGTTGGAGGCGCCGATCAGCGTGCGCACGTCGTCCAGGTTCAGGCCGTTGGCGGCCAGGGCATCGACATTGACCTTGATTCGCACCGCTTGGCGCTGGCCGCCGGCGATGCTGACCATGCCGACCCCGCTGATCTGGGCGATCTTCTGCGCCACGCGGGTATCGACCAGATCGTTGAGCTTGGGCAGCGGCAGGGTCTTCGAGGAAATGGCCAAGGTCAGCACCGGGGTATCGGCCGGGTTGACCTTGTTGTACACCGGTGGCGCCGGCAGGTCGCTGGGCAACAGGTTGCTGGCGGCGTTGATTGCTGCCTGCACCTGTTGCTCGGCGACATCCATGTTCATGTCGAGGTTGAAACGCAGGGTCAGCACCGAGGCGCCGCCCGAACTGGTCGAGGCCATCTGCTCAAGACCCGGCATCTGCCCGAACTGGCGCTCCAACGGCGCGGTCACCGCGCTGGTCATCACCTGCGGACTGGCGCCAGGGTACAGGGTCATGACCCGGATGGTCGGGTAGTCGACCTGGGGCAAGGCCGCCACGGGCAGCATCTTGTAGGCGATCAGGCCGGCCAGGACGATGGCCAGCATGCTCAGCGTGGTGGCGACCGGCCGCAGGATGAACAGGCGCGAAAGGTTCATGCGCCCGCCTTGGAGCTCGACTCACCGACCTCGGCCGAGCCCTTGGCATCCTGGCCCTGCAGGTGCTGGCCGGGGGTGGTCGGCACTTGCGAGCTGTCGTCGACCACCTCGACCTTGGTGCCTTCGCGCAGGCGGTCGGTGCCTTCGAGCACCAGGCGCTCGCCAGCGGCCAGGCCTTCGACGATCACGCTGTTGTCACCGTCGCTGGGGCCGACCTTGAGCTTGCGGATATTGACCTTGCTGTCCTTGTCGACCACGTAGGCGAAGGTGCCATCGGTGCCGAACTGGATCGCCGCGGCCGGCGCCAGCACCACCTGCTTGAGGGTGTCAGCCAGCAGGCGCACATTGACGAACTGGTTGGGGAACAGCGCGTGGTCACGGTTCTGGAAGGTGCCTTTGAACTTCAAGGTGCCGGTGGTAGTGTCGATCTGGTTGTCGAGGCTGCCCAGTACGCCACTGGCCTGCAGTTTTTGGTCGCCGCGGTCCCAGGCCTCCACCGTCAGGCTAGCGCCGCTGCGGTAGCGGGCGAGGACGGTGTCGAGCTGGGTTTCCGGGAGGGTGAAGGCGACGCTGATCGGCTCGGTCTGGGTGATCACCACCAGCGCGGTGGTGTCGTTAGCCGCCACCAGGTTGCCCAGGTCCAGCTGACGCAGGCCGACCCGGCCACTGATGGGCGCGCGGATCTGGGTGAAATCGAGATTCAGGCGGGCATCGTTGACCTGCGCCTGGTTGGTCTTGACCAACCCGAGGAACTGCCCCACCTGGGCCTCGGCGGTGTCGAGGGTCTGCTTGGCGATACTGTCCTCGGCGTACAAGCCTTTATAGCGGGCCAGGTCGACCTGGGCGTTCTTCAATTGCGCCTGGTTCTGCGCCAAGGTGCCTTCGGCCTGCTGCAGGGCGATGCGATAGGAGCGCGGGTCGATTTCGGCGAGCAGGTCGCCGGCCTTGACCTGCTGGCCTTCCTTGAAGTGGATCTTGACCAGCTCACCGGCCACTCGGCTGCGCACGTTGACCGTGTTGGTCGCGGTGACGGTGCCCAGGGCCTTGTAGTACAGCGGGAAGTCACCAACGCGCACCGGCTCGACGCGCACTGGCACCGGGTCGGCGGAAGCGCCGAAGCCCGGGCGCCCGCCCTTGCCCGGCCGCCCGTTCGCCTCCTTGTGGGCCGGCGTTGCAGGCCACAGCCACCAGGCCAGCAAGGCCACCAGCAGCAGGATCAGCAGGCCGAACAGCCAGCGACGGGGGGAACGGGAATTGGAGGCTTGCATGGGTTGAACGAACCTTGTTCAGGGAAAGACGGCGTGGAGAGCGTGAACGATAAGCACTGGTATCGTTTTAGCAAAGGGGCTTTACCAGTGCTTTACCTTCGACTGACGTTGGCAAAGGGGGAACTTTAAATGAAAACGGCCTGGGACGGGGCCCAGGCCGTAACCGCGTGTAACTTGTGTTCGCGGCTTCAGCCGCGAACACCGGCGCTCCCGCAGGGTGGCGCGATTTACTTCAGTACAGCCAGCGCCGCCTCGTAGTTCGGCTCGTTGGCGATTTCGCCCACCAGCTCGGCGTGCAGCACCTTGTCCTGCTCGTCCAGTACCACCACGGCACGGGCGGCCAGGCCGGCCAGCGGGCCGTCGGCGATGGCGACGCCGTAGTTCTGCAGGAACTCGACACCGCGCAGGGTCGACAGGTTCTTAACGTTCTCCAGGCCTTCGGCACCGCAGAAGCGCGCCTGGGCGAACGGCAGGTCGGCGGAGATGCACAGCACCACGGTGTTGGCCACGTCATTGGCCTGGGCGTTGAACTTGCGCACCGAGGTGGCGCAGGTCGGGGTGTCGACGCTTGGGAAGATGTTCAGCACCTTGCGCTTGCCGGCGAAGTCTTTCAGCGATTTGTCGGACAGGTCACCGGCGACCAGGGAGAAAGCTGGCGCCTGGGCACCGGCCTTGGGCAGCTCGCCTTTGACCTGTACCGGGTTACCTTTGAGCGTCACTTGAGCCATGGCGGAAATCCTTATGCGGGTTTGGAAAAAGACCCCGAGTTAAGCATGAAGCCGCGCAAGTGCCTATACGCAAACATGAAATTGTTGTATTGCCAGACAATTATTGTGGACAAAAAAATGCCCGGGTGGCGACAACCGACCCGGGCATTTTTGCTGTCAGCGCGGCATCAGGCCAGCAGGCCGTACACCACCGAGGTCAGGGCCACCAGGCCGACGACCACCACGAACAGGTTCGACAGCGCGCCGCTGTACTTGCGCATGGAAGGCACGCGGCGGATGGCGTACATCGGCATCAGGAACAGCAGCACGGCGATGATCGGCCCGCCGAGGGATTCGATCATGCCGAGGATGCTCGGGTTGAGGGTGGCGACGATCCAGCACACCACCAGCATCAGCGCGGCGACCACGCGGTCCAGGGCCTTGGCGCCCGGGCGCATGCCGGCCTTGGTGATCATGCCCTTGAGGCCCTCGCTGGCACCGATGTAGTGGCCCAGGAACGACTTGGCGATGGCGATGAAGGCGATAAGCGGCGCGGCGAAGGCGATGGCCGGCTGTTCGAAGTGGTTGGCCAGGTACGACAGGATCGACAGGTTCTGCGCCTTGGCCTCGGCCAGTTGGGCGCTATCGAGGGTCAGCACGCAGCTGAACACGAAGAACAGCACCATCAGCACCATCAGCAGGTGGGCGCGACGCAGGATCTGGCCGCTGCGCTCATCGGCATGCTCGCCGTAGCGACGCTTCTGGTCGACGGCGAAGGCCGAGATGATCGGCGAGTGGTTGAACGAGAACACCATCACCGGGATCGCCAGCCACACGGTGTGCAGGAAGGCCGAGCCCGACGGCACCTGGGAAGCGGTGTCGAGGATGCCACCGGTCCAGTGCGGCACCAGGTACAGGGCCAGCAACGCGAGGGCGACGATGAACGGGTAGACCAGCAGGCTCATGACCTTGACCGTGGCCTGCTCGCCGCAGCGCACGATGCCCAGCAGGCCAAGGATCAGCAGGAATGACAGGATCGCCCGTGGCGGCGGGGCCATGTGCAGCTGGTGCTCCATGAAGCTGCTGACAGTGTTGGTCAGGGCCACGCTATAGATCAGCAGAATCGGGAAGATGGCGAAGAAGTACAGCACGGTGATCAGCGCACCGGCGGTGATGCCGAAGTGCTCCTCGACCACCTCGGTGATGTCGCCAACCTTGCTGCCCGAGAGCACGAAGCGGGTCAGCCCGCGGTGGGCGAAATAGGTCATGGGGAAGGCCAGCAAGGCCAGCACCAGCAGCGGCCAGAAGCCGCCGAGGCCGGCGTTGATGGGCAGGAACAGGGTTCCAGCGCCGATGGCCGTGCCGAACAGGCCCAGCATCCAGGTGGTGTCTTGACGCGACCAACTGCCGAGGGTGGCGGGGGTCGATTCTACAAAGCGTTGTTCAACGCTTGGGGCCTGCTCATTCATTCCGGGTGAAGCTCCACTCGCAAGACTGCAACAGGCTGAGAATGGCGAAATAGACGATTCGCCCAACTCAACCGGGGAAGAGAGGCGCGATTGTGCATGCAAAGGTTGCACTTGGGGAAGCCCCGGCCGAGGGACGGTTGCACTTGTCTGTACAAGAACAAGATTTTTCTGAAGGACAAATGCCCCGCGGTAAAGGCCAGCCCTTTCAAGGTCTTTGCGTTTTTCGGATGTGGCCGCTTCAATTCAAGATTGCCGGGGCTGCGTTGCAGCCCTTTCGCGACACAAGGCCGCTCCTACAGGACGGCACGGTCACCTGTAGGAGCGGCCCTGCCGAGGCGTCGGACCGGTCGGAATGGGTCGCAAAGCGACCCCAAGTCTAAGTCGGACGCCAATTCTCAACACCTTGAAAGGGCTGGCGGTAAAGGCGGGTCAGCCCTTGTAGACGGCGGCGAATGCCTCGGCCACCTGGCGCAGGTTGGCCGGACGCAGGCCAGACATGCACACCCGGCCGCTGTCGATCAGGTACACACCGAACTCGTCACGCAGGCGACGCACCTGCTCGACGCTGAAGCCGGTGTAGCTGAACATGCCGCGCTGGCGCACGAAGAACTGGAAGTCCTGGCCCGGCAGCAGTTCGCCAAGCAGGTCGACCAGGCCCTGGCGCATGTCGAGGATACGCTTGCGCATCACTTCGACTTCCGCCACCCACTGCGCATTGAGGCCGGCATCGCCGAGCACGCCGGCCACCAACTGGGCGCCGAAGCACGGCGGGCTGGAATAGTTGCGGCGCACGGTGGCCTTGAGCTGGCCAAGCACGCTGGCGGCGCTGTCGGCGTCGTCGCAGACCACCGACAGCCCCCCTACCCGCTCGCCGTACAGCGAGAAGATTTTCGAGAACGAGTTGCTCACCAGGCACGGCACGCCGGCGCGGGCCATCTCACGGATGGCGTAGGCGTCGGCCTCCAGCGATTCGCTGAAGCCCTGGTAGGCGATGTCGAGGAATGGGATCAGCTGGCGTGCCTTGACCACCTCGATTACCTGCTGCCACTGCTGCTGGTCCAGGTCGGCGCCGGTGGGGTTGTGGCAGCACGGGTGCAGCAGCACGATGCTGTTGGCCGGCAGGGTCTGCAGGGTTTCGAGCATGCCAGCGAAGTTGACGCCGCGACTGGCCTGGTCGAAGTACGGGTAGCTGTGCACCTTGAAGCCCGCGCCTTCGAAGATCGCCCGGTGGTTATCCCAGGTCGGGTCGCTGACCCAGACTTCAGAGCCGGCGAAGTAGCGCTTGAGGAAGTCGGCGCCGACCTTCAGCGCGCCCGAGCCGCCGACGGTCTGCACCGTGGCCACCCGACCCGCGCTCACCGCCGGGTGCTCGGCACCGAACAGCAGCGCCTGGATCGCCTGGCGGTAGCTGGCCAGGCCTTCCATCGGCAGGTACAGCGAGGCTTCATGGGGTTGCCCGGCCAGGCGCTTTTCCACCTCAGCCACCGCCGCCAGCTGCGGCACCACGCCAGCTTCGTCGTAGTACAGGCCGATGCTCAGGTTGACCTTGTCGGCGCGCGGATCGGCCTTGAAGGTTTCCATCAACGAGAGGATCGGGTCGCCGGCATAGGCATCGACATGTTTGAACACAGCGTGCAGCTCCTTGGTACGGATGGGGTCGCGAAAAAGAAGGTATCGAGAATACCGCCTGCCGACACGGGTTACATCCCCTGGCCGGCAATCGCATATGGCAGCCTTGCAAAGAGCCGGTGTCAACTCGCGTTCAACTGCCTTGCTGAGATTTCTCAATCCGGCGTGACACCTGTGGGAGCAGCCTCAGTCGCAAACACCGCGATGCTTGCTTCGCGGGTAAACCCGCTGCCACAGGCCTAGCGTATGCCCTGAAGCCGGCGCGATCCCTGTGGGAGCGGCTTCAGCCGCGAACACCGGCGCAGCCGGTGCCAGGCACCACCACGCTGGCTTCGCGGCCCGCTGCCACAGAGGGCCTACCCCACCAACGCCTGCAACCCCACCCACTCCTGCTCGCTCAGCGCCACCCCTTCGCGCCCAGCCACTTCGCGCTCGCGATAGCGGCGCTCGCCCGGCATGCGGTTCAACCCCACCGCCTGCATCTGCTCCACCAGTTCGCGGCTACGCTGGGCAAAACGCTCACCCTCGGCCTTGGACGGGTCGATGACGATCAGCAGTTGCCCGGTCCAGGGCGTCTTCGCCCCCGGATGCCCGGACCAGTCGAACTCCCAGGAGAAGTGCCCACCGGTCAACGCCGCCGCCAGCAACTCGACCATCATCGACAGCGCCGAGCCCTTGTGCCCCCCAAACGGCAGCAAGGCGCCACCTTCGAGGATCGCCTGGGGATCGGTGGTAGGCTGGCCGCTGGCATCCACGCCCATGCCTTCCGGCAAGCGCTGCCCGGCCCGCGCGGCGATCTGCACATCGCCATGGGCCATGGCGCTGGTGGCCATGTCGAAGACGATCGGATCAAGCCCGGCGCAAGGCGCGGCGAAGGCAATGGGGTTGGTGCCGAACAGCGGCTTGCGTGCGCCATGGGGCACCACGCAGGTCATGCTGTTGACCACACTCAAGGCCACCAAGCCCTCTTCGGCGAACGGTTCGACATCGGGCCACAGCGCGGCGAAATGATGGGAGTTGTGAATAGCCAGCACCGCGATGCCGGCAGCGCGCGCCTTCGCCACCAGCAGCGCACGCGCCGCCGCCAGCGCCGGCTGGGCAAAACCGCCCCGCGCATCCACCCGTACATACCCCGAAGCCACATCGCTCACCACAGGCTCTGCCTGGCCATCGACCCAGCCACTGGCCAGCGTCGATACATAACCGGGAATACGGAACACGCCATGGCTGTGGGCGCCATCACGCTGGGCGCTGGCGCAGTTGTGGGCAAGCACGGCGGCCACGGCCGCGCTGCAACCGTGGCGCTGCAAGATCGCCTGTAACAGCGCCTGCAGTTCGGCAAATGGCACGCGCACGACAGCGCCGGTGGTAGGTGCGGACATCTGGAGCTCCTTATTGGAATTGGATTCGCTACAGCGCAACGCCCTCGACTCTCCCGCGAATGACAGCTATCTGTCAAATATTGACTTGATGACAGAAAACAGCCATTTTCATTCCCACGCCAGAAATCAGCCGGAGCCGTCCATGAGCCCATCGATCAGGCAACGCCTGGAAAGCAGCCTGCACAGCGCTGCCGCCTCCGGCCGCAAGATCGCCAGCTACATGCTCGCCAACCTGCATGAACTGCCGTTCCAGACCTCCGCCAGCATCGCCGCCAAGCTCGACGTCAGCGAGTCCAGTGTCGGCCGCTTCTGCCGCGCGCTCGGCTACGCGCACCTCAAGGCGCTCAAGCAGGATTTGCAGAGCGACCTGGGCCAAGGCCCCTGGTTGGTCGGCGACCGCCTTCAGGAATACCGCCAGGCCAGCGCCCCGTCCGACCATGACGGCTGCCTGGAAAAGGAAATCGCCGCGCTGGTACGCGTGCACGAATACAGCCGCACCGACACCTGGCACCAGGTCGCCCGGCGCCTGGCCGACCGGCCCCGGGTATTCATCGCCGGGTTCCAGACCGAACGTGGCGTGGCCATGTGCATGGCCCACCTGCTGCAATACCTGCGCGATGGCGTGCAACTGGTCGACGGCAGCGCCGGGCATTTCGGCGATGTGCTGCTGGGCCAGCCCCAGGCCAGCACCCTGGTGGTGTTCGAGGCGCGCCGTTACTCACGCCATGCCCTGCAGCTGTGCCAGCAGGCGCGGGCGCGGGGCATCCCGGTGACCCTGGTCACCGACACCTTCTGCGACTGGGCCGAGGAACACGCCGACGAGGTGTTCCGCATCCCCACCGAATTCAATCTGTTCTGGGAGTCCACCGCGACCATGCTGTCGTGGGTGCACCTGATGGTCAACGAGGTCTGCAAAAAGCTCGGACCGGATGTTGAAACACGCTTGGAAGCAACTGCCGCTCTACATAACGAGTTCGTCGGCTACACCTCGTGGCCGGCGGGCAAACAACAATAGCAAGAGTGCTGGAACAGAGGTGCGAGATGAACAAAACCATGGCTATGGTGGGCGCATGCGCCCTGCTGCTGGCGGGCCACGCCAGCGCCGAAACCCTGCGCTTCGCCACGGAAGGCGCGTATCCCCCGTTCAACTACGTCGATGCCAACAACCAGCTGCACGGCTTCGACATCGACATCACCCATGCCCTGTGTGAACAGATGAAGGTCGAGTGCACCTTGGTGGCCCAGGATTGGGAGGGCATCATCCCGGCGCTGATGGCGCGCAAGTATGACGCCGTGGTCGCCTCGATGATCGATACCGAGGAACGGCGCAAGAAGATCGCCTTCACCGACCACTACTACCGCACCCCACTGACCGTGGCGGTGCCCAAGGACAGCCCGATCAGCGACGCGCAGACCGACTTCAAGGGCTACACCGTCGGTGCCCAGTCGGCCTCGACCCAGGCGATCTACGCCGAGGATGTGTATGGCAAGGCCGGCGCGGACGTGAAGCTGTACCCGACCCTCGACGAAGCCAACGCCGACCTTGCCGCCGGACGCCTGGACGGGGTGATCGCCGACAAGTTCCCGCTGCACGAATGGCTGAACAAGAACAGCCAGGACTGCTGCAAGATCCTCGGCGATGTCGATGGTACCAAGGCCGACGCGGCAATCGCCGTGCGCAAGGACGACCAGGCCCTGCGCACGCGGCTGAACGAGGCGTTGGCAGCGATCGTCGCCAACGGCACCTACCAGAAGATCGCGAGCAAGTATTTCGCCTTCGATATCTACCAGTAGCCACCAGGTCTCCTGTGGGAGCGGGCTTGCCCGCGAAGGCGCCAGATCAGGCAACCCTGTCTCGGCCGCTGACGCATTCGCGGGCAAGCCCGCTCCCACAGGGATGGCGTGCGCACACAGGGGCTTCCCCATGCTCGATCAACTCTCCCTGCTGTCCTTCGCCAGTGGCGGCTGGGGCCAGGCGCTGCTGGCCGGCGCCCTGGTCACCGTGTCGCTGGCCCTGGCCTGCCTGCCCATCGGCCTTCCACTGGGGCTGGTGGTAGCCCTCGCGGCGCGCTCGCGCAAACGCCTGCCGCGCGCCTGGGCCACCACCTTCTCCACGGTGTTTCGCGGCCTGCCCGAACTGCTCACCCTGCTGATCATCTACTACGGCTGCCAGATCGCCGCGCAGAAGATCCTCGCCGCCCTGGGTTATGAAGGCGAGGTACTGATCAACACCTTCCTCGCCGCGATGGCCGCCTTCAGTCTGGTGTTCGCCGCCTTTTCCAGCGAGATCTGGCTGATGGCCTTCAAGACCCTGCCCAAGGGCCAGCTCGAGGCCTGCGCGGCCCTGGGCCTGAGCCGGCGCACGGCGTTCTTCAAGGTCCTGCTGCCGCAACTGACGCGCATCGCCCTGCCGGGGCTGTCGAACAACTGGCTGAGCCTGCTCAAGGACACCTCGCTGGTGTCGACCATTTCGCTGATCGACCTGATGCGCCAGACCAACCTGGCGGTCAGCGTGACCAAGGAGCCGATGCTGTTCTATGGCGTGGCCTGCCTGGTCTACCTGCTGTTCTCGGCGCTCTCGGGGCGGGTCTTCGCCCTGCTCGAACGGCGCAGCAACCGTCACCTGCAAGGAGCCCGGCCATGACCTTCGAGCAATTGCTGGCCTACGTGCTCGACCCCGACCTGCTGGAACGCTACGGCCCACGTTTCATCGACGGGCTGCTGGTGACCGCCAAGCTGGTGGCAATCTCGTTCACCCTCGGCGCACTGCTGGGCATGCTGCTGGCCCTGGCGCGCATGTCGTCGCGCGGCGCCCTGCGACGCCTGGCCGCCGGCTATGTGTACTTCTTCCGCGGCTCGCCACTGCTGGCCCAGCTGTTCCTGCTGTACTACGGGCTGGGCTCGCTCAAGGGCTTCTGGCAGGACGTCGGGCTGTGGTGGTTCTTCCGCGAGGCCTGGTACTGCGCCCTGCTCGCCTTCACCCTCAACACCGCCGCTTACCAGGCCGAGATCTTCCGCGCCAGCCTGATGGCCGTCGCCCCCGGCCAGTACGAAGCCGCCCGGGCCCTCAACCTCAAGCGCTCGACCACCTTCTTCAAGGTGGTGTTGCCACAGTCGCTGCTGGTGGCCATCGGCCCGCTGGGCAATGAACTGATCATGATGATCAAGGCCAGCGCCATCGCCTCGCTGGTGACGATCTATGACCTGATGGGGGTGACCAAGCTGGCCTTCTCGCGCAGCTTCGACTTCCAGATCTACCTGTGGGCGGCGGTGCTGTACCTGCTGATCGTGGAGATCGTCCGACGCACCCTGAAACACCTGGAAGCCCGCCTGGGCCGCCACCTGAACTGATTGAAGGAAGGTTCCATGCATTGCCAGACCATCGTCCTGGGCGCCGGCATCGTCGGCGTCAGCACCGCACTGCACCTGCAAGCCCGCGGGCGCCAGGTGATCCTCATCGATCGCGACGAGCCGGGCAGCGGCACCAGCCATGGCAACGCCGGGCTGATCGAACGCTCCAGCGTGATCCCCTATGCCTTCCCCCGCCAGTTCGGCGCGCTGCTGCGCTATGGCCTGAACCGCCAGCCCGATGTGCGCTACAGCCTTGCTCACCTGCCCAAGGCCGCGCCCTGGCTGTTGCGATATTGGCAACAGTCGGCACCAGGGCGCCTGGCCAAGGCCGCGGCGGACATGCTGCCGCTGGTGCAACGCAGTGTCGAGGAACACGACGCGCTGATCGAGGCCGCCGGGTTGCAGGCACTGGTACAGGACAAAGGCTGGATCGAGGTGTACCGCGACAGCACGCTGTTCACCAAGGCCAAGCAGGAACTGCCGGGCCTGGCCCGCTATGGCCTGCGCTATGAGATTCTCGACCGCGCGGCGCTGCAAGCCCGCGAGCAACAGCTCGACGGTGACGTCATCGGTGGCATTCACTGGCTCGACCCGAAGACCGTGAGCAACCCCGGCGGCCTCACCCGCGGCTATGCCGCGCTGTTCGTCCAGCGCGGCGGGCAGTTTTTCCATGGGGACGCGCGCAGCCTGCGCCAGGTCGAGGGCGGCTGGCAGCTGGACAGCCGCCGCGGCACGGTCAGTGCCGACGAGGTCGTGGCCTGCCTTGGCCCGCAGTCCGCCGAGCTGTACGAGCGCCTGGGCTACCACTTTCCCCTGGGTATCAAGCGCGGCTACCACATGCACTACAGCACCCGCGCCGATGCCGAGCTCAAGCATTCGATCTGCGATACCCAGGGCGGCTATGTGCTGGCGCCGATGGCCCGTGGCGTGCGCCTGACCACCGGCATCGAATTCGCCGCCAGCGACGCCGCGCCCAACGAGATCCAGTTGCGCCGCTGCGAGGCCTTGGCGCGCAAGCTGTTCCCGGCCCTGGGTGAACGACTCGACGACAAGCCATGGCTGGGCCGTCGCCCGTGCCTGCCGGACATGCGCCCGGTGATCGGCCCGGCATCACGACACCGCAACCTGTGGTTCAACTTCGGCCACGCCCACCACGGCCTGACCCTGGGTCCGGTCAGCGGCCGCCTGCTGGCGGAGCTGTTGACCGGCGAGCGTCCCTTCACCGACCCGGCGCCCTACAGCGCCGCGCGTTTCGACTGAACTTTAGCGGGAGAACAACAACATGACCGCCCCCCTGAGCCTTGCCCGCCTGTCCCCTGCCGCCGATACACGTCCGGAATTGATCCGTATCGAGGGCCTGAACAAGCACTACGGCGCCTTCCAGGTGCTGCACGATATCGACCTGTCGGTGCGCGAGGGCGAGCGCATCGTGCTCTGTGGCCCGTCGGGCTCGGGCAAGTCGACGTTGATCCGCTGCATCAACCGCCTGGAGGTCGCCGAACAGGGCAGCATCCAGGTGGCCGGCATCGACCTGGCCGGCAACAGCCGCCAGGCCAGCCAGGTACGCAGCGAGATCGGCATGGTGTTCCAGCACTTCAACCTGTTCCCGCACATGAGCGTGCTCGACAACTGCCTGCTGGCGCCGATGAGCGTGCGCGGGCTGTCGCGCCAGGAGGCCGAGCAGCGTGCGCGGCTGTACCTGAGCAAGGTGGGGATCGAGAACCAGGCGCACAAGTACCCCAACCAGCTCTCCGGCGGTCAGCAGCAGCGTGTGGCCATTGCCCGGGCTTTGTGCATGGAACCGCGGATCATGCTGTTCGACGAGCCGACCTCGGCGCTCGATCCGGAGATGGTCGCCGAGGTGCTCGACGTGCTGGTGCGACTGGCCGACACCGGCATGACCATGCTCTGCGTGACCCACGAGATGGGCTTTGCCCGGCAGGTGGCCGAGCGGGTGCTGTTTCTCGAGGGTGGGCAGATCATCGAAGACAGCACCCCGGAGGAGTTCTTCGGACAGCCCAGGACCGCGCGGGCTCAGGCGTTTCTCAAGCAGATCCTGCATTAGCGATTTACGGATGTTTACAGGCGGGAGCCAACGGGGTGACACGGCCTGTAGGCTGGATGACCAATCAAGCAGTTGTTGCTCTGTTGTTGCTCTGTTGTTGCTCTGTTGTTGCTCTGAAAATCCGTAAGTCCAGCCTCGTCGTCCGCTAGCGGCAGCTGCGCCAGTGCAGACGCCGCCCGTACCTTCGCGACTTCAGGAGGCCGAACGCAGGCCTTGCGGAGGGAGGTGACGGGCATGGATGCCCGTCAAGCGCTGCGCCCCAGGATGGGGCGTTCAGCGCGGTCCTCCCGGGAGCAAGGCCGGAGTGAGGGGACCCGGAGCGAAGCGGAGGGCCGGATGAATGGAGCGCAGCGTTTTTTGGTTACTTTTTGTCGCGTTTGACAAAAAGTGACTCGCCGTAATGGCGAAAAGGTGACTATGCGTCGACATAGCAAATGAATGCGCTTACATCTGTAGAAACCCACGCCGACCGACTTTAACTTTGACTTTGACTTTCGGAGCGTGGGTCTTGAAAGTTATACGCTCATTCATTGGCGATGGCGACGCACAGTCACCTTTCCGCCCTTACGGCGGGTCCCTTTTTGAAGGATCAAAAAGGAACCAAAAAATCCTCGCTCCATTCATCCGGCCCCTACGCTGCGCTCCGGGGTCCCCTCGCTCCGTTCTTGCTCCCGGGAGGGCCGCGCTGAACGCCCCATCCTGGGGCGCAGCGCTTGACGGGCATCCATGCCCGTCACCTCCCTTCGCAAGAACTCCGCTCGGCCTCCTGAAGTCGCAATTGGTGGCGCCTGAACTATCGCGCGCTTAGAAGCAAGATCAAGATCAAGATCAAGATCAAGATCAAGATCAAGATCAAGATCAAGAAACTTGAATCACACTATTGATTCCACACCATGATGCCGCTGCAATAACACAACAGAACCTGAACTTGACCCCAAGCGCTCTCCACCACCTCCCTACCTGAACACCCCGCCTCGACCATCCACCAGGCCTCATCATTGCGCCGATGCAAAGACCCGACTGCGTCGTTAAATATTATTGACCTGCGTCCCCGCCAAACCCTTGTCGCCAAAGGCCCGGCCACCCTCAAGCCCCCGAAAACAGGCACCTTCACCCCACGCCACTCGTTTGACATATCGAACGGCTCTGGCAAGCTATGACTCAGGCCCCGACCGACATCGCCCGCAAGGCGAGCCGGCAGTGCTCGGGGCTCCAGGCAGCACTCAAGGCCCCGGCCGTGCGCCTGCACAACAACGACAGGCATGACCTGTCCCAAGGTGACATATGTCCAACAGCAACATTGGCAACAAGCAACCCTCCCTGCGCAAACCCATCGTCCTGATGACCATGGGCAGCCAAGAGCGCAAAGGCCATGACTATCAAGTCATGACCCACAAATACATCACCCCGCTGGTCGAATTCGCAGGTTGCGTCCCGGTCCTGGTGCCCACCTGCTGCGGCGTCGAAGACCTCGAGACCTACCTCGACATGGCCGACGGCGTGTACCTGACCGGTGCCGGCAGCAACATCGACCCCGCCCTCTACGGCCAGGAAAACCAAACCCCCGGCAAAGGCCAGGACCAGAACCGCGACCTGTTCGACATCCCCCTGGTCAAAGCCGCGATCAAGCGCGGCCTGCCAATCTTCGGCATCTGCCGCGGCATGCAGGAAATCAACGTGGCCCTGGGCGGTGACATTTACCAGAAGGTCTACGCCGAGCCCGGCTTCAACGACCACCGGGAAAACCCGGAAGACCCGGTTGAAGTGCAATACGCCCAAGTGCATGGCGTGAAGATCAACCCAGGCAGCTGGCTGCGCGACACCCTGGGCACCGACGAGATCCGCGTCAACTCGCTGCACGGCCAAGGCCTGCGCAAGCTCGGTGCCGGCATCGAGCCGATTGCCCATGCTGAAGACGGTCTGGTCGAGGCCATCCACGCCCCGAGCATTTCGCCCTTCCTGTTCGCGGTGCAGTGGCACCCGGAGTGGCAGGCGGCGAAGAACCCCGATTCGATCAAGATGTTCCAGGCCTTCGGCGACGCTTGCCGCGCCCAGGTCCGCAAGTCCCAGATCAAGCACCACCAGGCTGCCTGATCCGTCTAAGCTTCGTTAGCTTCGATCGCGGGGCGGCGCAAGGCCGCCCCCGCTTGCCACGGTCACCCTCTGCTGGTCCCAGAACACTTCCCGTGACAAGCGGGCGGCGGGCATGTGCCTGTCTCCGCGATCCTTTTTTCGGCCTGCGCACCTGGCATCACGACGCCCGAACAGATGCTCACGTACCTCGACGTGCCGCGGACGGCGGCTGCCCCATGACTCGCCGGTACGCACTGGCAAACGCGCTGGAGCTGTCGTAGCCAAGATCCAGGGCTATCGCAGTCACCGCCTCGCCCGCCGCCAAACGGGTGACCGCAGCCATCAGGCAAGCCTGCTGCCGCCATTGGCCGAACGAAAGCCCGGTCTGCTCACGAAAACGCCGGCTGAAGGTACGCGGGCTCATGTTCATCGACCGCGCCCACTCCTCGGCGCGGACAGTGATCGCAGGCTTGACCAGCAACGCCTGGCACAGCCGCGCCAGCGCGGGCTCAGCCGGCATCGGCGCAAATAGCGGCAGGCGCCGGGCGCTGCCCAATTCGTGCAGGATCAAGCCGAGCAGCAGGCCATCGCGCCCCGCGGGCGCGTACAGCGCCGGCACCTCGGCACTGGCCAACAGCAACTGGTGCAGCAACGGCCCGACCTGCAATGCCTCGCAGGCATCGCCCGTGCGCGGCACTGCCTCCGGCTCGATGTACAAGCTGCGCGTGCTCACCCCACGCATGCGCACCTGGTGTGGCTTGCCGGGCGGAATCCAGACCCCGCTGTAGGGTGGGATGACCCAGGCGCCGTCGTCGGTCTGCACCTCCATCAACCCGCTCATCGCGTACAGGAACTGCGCGCGGCGATGGACATGCCGGGGCAACAGCGTATCGGGCGGGTAGTCGGTGGCGATCGCCAGCACCGGGCGCGGGGTGGCATCGACCTGGGACAGCGGGGTATTGCGCATCGCAATGGACCATGGCTGAAAAACGATGATTATTGGCCAGTTGACGAAAGCTGGCCAGCCCTGTCCGCCCTACGCTGGCAAGCCCTCACCTGTGAAAGGCCCTCGCCATGTTCTATCCCCTGCTCGGCCTGTTCGGTCTGTGCGCCGGTATCACCACCCTGCTGTTCGGCTTTGGCGGTGGCTTCTTCGCGGTGCCCCTGCTCTATGCGCTGCTGCTGGCCAGCCACGGTGCTGGCTCCACGGTGGCCGAACACGCCATGCAGATTGCCGTGGCCACCTCGGCCGCAGTGATGATCTTCAGCAGCGCCTTGGCCACCTGGCGCCATCACCACGCCGGCAGCCTGCACTGGGACCTGGTGCGCCCACTGGCCCCGGCCATCGCCCTGGGCGCCCTGCTCGGCGCCTGCGCGGCCTTGTACGTGACCAGCGCCTGGTTACGCTGGCTGTTCATCGCCTACCTGCTGCTGAGCCTGCTCGACGCCTGGCTGCGCCCTGGTTTCGTTCGTGCCAGTGGCCAACCGCTGAATGGGCTGAGTCGCGTCGGCGCGACCCTGGCCGGCGTGCCCATCGGCGCGCTCGCCGCCCTGCTGGGCGTGGGCGGCAGCGTGATGACCGTGCCACTGCTGCGTCGCCGCGGCGCCAGCATGCGCACCGCCACGGCCATGGCCAATCCACTGTCGCTGCCCATGGCCCTGGCAGCCACGCTGGTGTATGCCCTGTTCCCGGCGTCCAGCCTCGACCTCGGCGCTGGCGTGCTGGGCTTGGTCGACTGGCGTGCCGCGCTGGTGATGGCCCTCGGCGCCTGGCTTGGCATGCACCTGGCCGCGCCGCTGCTTGGGCGCATCTCCGATACGGCCCACGCCAGGGCCTACCTGGCCTTGTTGGCCGGGGTGTTGCTGGTGATGCTGGCCACGGGAGGCTGAAGATCGTCTAGAGGGCCACAAACTGACAGCAAAGTGCTGGCCCCCAGGCCACTGAAGCAAAGGCAAACTTCGTTTCTCTTCAGATGCTTAGGACAGCAATATGCGGGTACTTCTTGCCACCGTGACCGGCTGCCTGCTGGCCACCGCCGCCTTCGGCGCCCAGGCCCGGGCCCTGAGCCAGAATGAACGCCAGGTGTGCGGCTGGGGCGCGCAGATCGCCGCCGAGGCGCAGCAGGCCAAACTTTCCGGGGTGACCCTGTACGCCACGCGCAAGAAGTTGCAGGTACGCAAGTTCGCCAAGCCGTGGATGCGCATGACCGCGTTCGGGATTACCGAGCAGACCTACAACAGCCGCTCCCGGCTCAAGCCGGCGGCGATCAGGCAGACGTATTACGAGCAGTGCGCGCAGCATGCCGTAGCCAAGAGATAGATAAATAAAAACAAATATTTATCACAGTGAATTGAGGCCGCTGATCGTGCGAGCCGTGGTCTTGCCGAGTTGTTCAATCTGCCACTGGTGACGAAAAGGGGCGCAACACGCGCCCCTCGCCATCGATCAAGGCTCGGCGATACCCGTGGTATCGCCAATCAGCGACTCAGCCTTCAACGCCACCGGCGCCACCTTGCGCAGCGCCTTCACCTGCCCGGCATCCACCGCCGGCGCCTGGTTGCCCCAACTGCTGCGGATGAAGTTCACCACATCGGCCACCTGCTGGTCCGACAGGCGCCAGCCGAAGCCCGGCATGCTGAAGGTCGAAGGCGCCGTCGCCGTGGCCGGCAAGGTCGCCCCTTCCAGCACGATATGGATCAGCGAAGTAGGGTCCTGCCCCTGCACCACCGGGTTGCCGGCCAACGCCGGGAACACCCGCGCATAGCCTTGACCATCGGTGCGGTGGCATGCCCCGCAGTTGTCCACGTACAACGCCGCGCCGGTCTTGCCGTCATCGCCCTGCCAGAGTGCCTTTGCCACCGCCGGGTCGGCCTGGAACGGCTGGTCGCCTGGATTGACCGCCGGTAGCGTCTTCAGGTAGCGGGCAATGGCCGTCAGGTCGGCATCGCTCATGTACTGCATGCTGTGCTCGACCACATCGCTCATGCCGCCGAACACCGCCGTGCGTTCATTGCGCCCGGTCTTGAGGAAGGTAACGATCTGCGCTTCATTCCAGCTGCCCAGGCCATCCTTGTGGTCGCCGCGCAGGCTCTTGGCGATCCAGCCTTCCAGCGGTGCGCTGCCGGCCAGGAATGCCTCACCATCGCCAGCCTCCAGGGCTTTCTCCTGCATGGTGATCGCCCGCGGCGTGTGGCAGGCACCGCAGTGCCCCAGGCCTTCGACCAGGTAGGCGCCACGCGCCACCACCGGGTCACGCCCGGCAGCGTCGAACGCTTTCACCTCAGGGGCGAACAACCCACGCCAGAACGCCAGCGGCCAACGCATGCTCAACGGCCAGGGGATGTCGCTGTCCTTGTTGGCTTGCGCCACCGGCTGCACGCCATGCATGAAATAGGCATACAACGCCTGCATGTCCTGGTCGCTGACCCGTGCGTAGGACGGGTACGGCATCGCGGGATAGAGCGTGCTGCCGTCCTTGCCGATACCCTGGCGCACGGCTCGCTCGAAATCCTCGTAACGGTAGTTGCCGATACCCGTGGCATCGGGGGTGATATTGGTCGAATACAGGGTGCCGATGGGCGTTTCCATCGGCAATCCACCCGCGAATGGCTTGCCGCCCTTGGCGGTATGGCAGGCCACGCAGTCGCCCGCACGGGCCAGGTATTCGCCCTGCTTGAGCAACGCCGGATCGACGTTTTCAGCGGCGTGCAGCAGGCTGCTGGCACCCAGGCCGAGCATGGCGATGAACAGTGTCTTGAGCTTCATGACCGACCTCCTCATGCCTGCACCAGTGGGCCGGGGTTCTTCAGGTAGTGCTCGCGGATCGCCCGCGCCGACCAATAGGTCAGCGCCGCCACCAGCCCGGTGGGGTTGTAGCCCAGGCCCTGGGGGAAGGCCGAGGCGCCGGGGACGAACACGTTGTGCACGTCCCAGCACTGCAGGTAGCGGTTGAGCGCGCTGGTCTTGGGGTCGGTGCCCATGATCGCGCCGCCGTTGAGGTGGGTGGTCTGGTAGGTGGAGGCATCGAAATGCTGGCCGAAGGCCTTTTGCCCCGCGCTGATTGCCTTGGGCCCCATGGCCTCGGCGATCTTGCTCATGCGCTCGACCATGAAGCGGTTCATCTTCACGTCGTTGTCCTTCCAGTCGAAGGTCATGCGCAGCAGTGGCTGGCCGTAGGCGTCCTTGTACACCGGGTCCAGGTCCAGGTAGTTGTCGCGGTACGACTGGTGCGCGCCGTGCGCGTCCATCGACAGCATGTGCCGGTAGCTGTCGGCCACCGCGGCCTTCCAGGCGCTGCCCCACTTCGGCGTGCCCGGTGGCGTCTTGACCCCGGAGATCGGTTTGGCGCCGGCCTGGTTGACCCAGAACGGCGAACCGCCGACGAAGCCATGGGGGCCGTGGTCGAAGTTGTCGGCGTTGAAGTCGTCCACCGCCACGCCGTTGCCGCCAGCACCGATGAACGGATTGGTGTGATGGCTGTCACGGTCGAAGAACGCACTGACCGTGGAGATGTTCTGGTAGGCGAAGTTGCGCCCCACCACCCCTTCGTTGCTGATTGGGTCGTAGGGTTTGCCGATGCCGGAGAGCAACATCAGGCGCACGTTGTTGTACTGGAACGCGCCGAGGATCACCAGGTCGGCCGGCTGCTCGATCTCGCGCCCCTGGCTATCGACGTAGGTCACGCCGGTGGCCAGGCGCTTGTCGGCGCTGAGGTTGACCCGCAGCACATGGGCGTTGTTGCGCAACTCGAAGTTCGGCACCTGGCGCAGGGCCGGGAGGATGTTCACGTTGGGCGAAGCCTTGGAATACATGTAGCAGGCATAGCCGCTGCAGTAGCCGCAGAAGTTGCACGGCCCCATCTGCGCGCCATAGGGGTTGGTGTAGGGCCCGGAGGTATTGGCCGACGGCAGGTTGTAGGGGTGGTAGCCGACCTCGCGCGCGGCCTTTTCGAACAACTGCGCCGACACGGTGTTCTTCTGCGCCACCAGCGGGAAGTCGCTGGAGCGATCGGCGGCGAACGGGTTGCCGCCCTTGTCGCGGCCCACCACTTGGCCGTTGATCGACCAGGCCGTGCCGGAGGTGCCGAACACCTTCTCGGCGAAATCGAAGTAGGGTTCCAGCTCTTCGTAGCTGACGCCGAAGTCCTGGATGGTCATGCCCTCGGGGATGAACGCCTTGCCGTAGCGCTCCTCGTAGTGGCTGCGCAGGCGCAGCTCCACCGGATCGACGCGAAAGTGCACGCCGGACCAGTGCAGGCCGGCGCCGCCGGTACCGGTGCCGGGCAGGAAGGCGCCGAACTGGCGATAGGGCACGGCCACATCGTTGACACTGTGGCGCAGGGTGACGGTCTCGCGGGAGATGTCCATGAACAGCTTCTTGCGCGAGTTGTAGGTCAACTCGTCCATAGTCTGCGGATAGACGCCGTCCGGGTAGGTGTCACGGGCCGGACCACGCTCCAGGGCAAGCACCTGCAGGCCAGCCTCGGTGAGCTCTTTGGCCATGATCGCCCCGGCCCAGCCGAACCCGACGATGACCACATCGACTTTTTTCATCTGGCTCATGGTTTACCCCCGCTCGCCGCTGATGGAGACCGGCGGGAACGGATAGCGCTCGTCGCGCTCCACCCAGTCCATGAAATCGGCGCGGGCGCCGGGGAAACCGACCAGCTTCCAGCCGGCCAGGCCCTGGTTGCCGCCGTGCAGCGGGTCACTGAAGAAGCCTTCGCGGGTGTTGAGCCAAAGCATGTTGAAGAAGGTCGCCGCCGGTACCGCGGTAAACGCCGCCTGGCCGCTGTCCAGGGCCTCGAGCGTCTGCTGCTGGCGCGCCGCGTCGAGCTGGGCGAAGCCTCGCCCCCACTGCGCCTGGCACCAGGCGTCGGTCTCGGCGATGCCCAGGCGGTAGATTTCCTGGGGGTTGAGCTTGAGCTGGTAGCCCAGTTCGCTGGGCGCATCGGGGCGGAACGGCCCCTGCATGTACCACAGCCCACCGCTGCCATAGCGGGTGTTGAGCTGACGGTCGATGAATTCGGGCACGCCGGCCTCGGCCGCACCAGCACCGAGGGCGTCGGTGGGAATCAGCACGGCCACGGCGGCGCTGACGAACGCCCATTCCTCGGCAGTGAAAAACGTCGGCTGGTAGGCCCGGGCCGGCGTCGGGCTGGCCGGCTCGGTGGGCTTGGCTGGAGCGGTGTCGGCAAGCACTGCGCTACCCATGCCCGAGCTGGCGAGGGTCGCCACCGGGATCAGGGTCAGGGATTTGCGCAGGAACTCCCGGCGCGCCGGTTGCACGGAGGCGGGTTGGTCCTTGGACATGAGGATGTCTCTCTATCGATCAGGTCATACGGGAATCGTCGCTCTTTTGGTGGGAGGTTCCGGGGCCGCACCGCGGCCCCAGTATCTTGAATGCCACACAAGAGCTGTTGTTATCAGGCAAGCACAACGCTCACCCGGTTCAATGGCTTCGGCGCGCCCACGCCCCCGGGTTGACCAGGTTCGCTGGCCGCTCGCCGGCCAGCGCGGCCAGCAGGTTGTCCACCGCGCAGCGAGCCATGGCCTCGCGGGTTTCCAGCGTCGCCGAGCCGATATGCGGGGTGACCACCAGGTTGTCCAGTTGCAGCAGTGGCGAATCCGCCGGCAACGGTTCCTGCACGAACACATCCAAACCGGCGCCACGGATACGCCGTTCAGCCAATGTGCGCAGCAGCGCTGCTTCGTCCAGCACGCGCCCGCGCGAAATATTCACCAGGATAGCCGAGGGCTTCATCAGGGCCAGCTCACGCTCGCCGATCAGGTTTTGTGTCTCGGCACTCAACGGCAGGCACAGGCAGACGAAATCCGACTCGGCCAACAGCGCGTCGAGGCTGCGGTAGCCGGCGTCGAATCGTGCCTCCACCTCGGGCCGTGGCCGCCGGGTGTGGTACAGCACGCGCATGCCGAAGCCGGCATGCGCGCGACGGGCCAGGGCCTCGCCGATGCGGCCCATGCCAACGATGCCCAGGGTCTTGCCCTGCACATCGCAGCCAAACTGCGCCGGGCCAATACTGGCGCGCCAATGACCGGCGCGAATCCAGCCATCGAGCTCCACCACCCGCCGGGCGCAAGCCAGGATCAGGGCGAAACCGGTGTCGGCGGTGGTCTCGGTGAGCACGTCGGGGGTATTGGTGAGCAGCACGCCGCGTTGGTCCAGCGCCTCGATATCGTAGTTATCCACGCCTACCGACACACTGGACACCACCTCCAGCTGCGGCGCCAGGTCGAGCAGCGCGCTGTCCAGGCGCAGGCTGGCGCCGAGCAGGCCATGGGCGCCCGGCAGCGCCGCGCGCAGGCGGGCCAGGCCATCGGCGCTGGGCGACTCCACCAGGGTCACCTCGGCCTGCGCCCGCAGGCGCGCCATCAGCTCATCGGACAGGCGTTTGTAGACGACGATGCGTTTGTTCATCAGAGGCTTCCTATCGGCTCGGCGCCAGGCTGTGCCGGCGCGTCTGTTGCAAGGGATTGAGGACGGCAGTCAGGGCCACGGCCAGCAGCAGCGCGACGCACATGAACAGGTACGAGGCGCCGGGACCACCGGTGGCGCCATTGAGATAACCGACCAGGTACGAGCCCGAGAACGAGCCCAGCGCGCCCATGCTGTTGATCAGCGCCATGGCGCCACCGGCGACGTTGGCCGGCAGCAGCTCGGGGACGATGGCGAAGAACGGCCCGTAAGGCGCGTACATGCAGGCGCCGGCGATCACCAGCAAGGCATACGACCACCAGAAGTGCTCGGTGCCCAAGGCATAAGAGCCGTAAAACGCCAGGGCGGCGATCAGCAGCGGCGGCCAAACGAAGCGCTTGCGCTTTTGCAGCCGGTCCGAAGCCCAGGACACTCCGAGCATGGCCAGCACCGCGCCCAGGTAGGGCACCGCCGACAGCCAACCGGCGGTGACGATGTCCAGCGCCGCGGCCTGCTTGAGGATCGACGGCAACCACAGGACGAAGCCGTACACGCCGATGCTCCAGCAGAAGTACTGCAGCGAGAGGATGATCACCGTCGGCGAGCGGAACGCCTCGGCATAGTTTTTCACCGGTTTGATGCCCTGCTGCTCGGCGTCCAGCGCCTCGCGCAGCGCGGTCTTTTCCCGGGCATCGAGCCATTTGGCCTGCTCGGGCCGGTCATCCACCAGGCGCCACCAGATGAACGCCCAGATGATCGCCGGGGCGCCTTCGATGATGAACATCCAACGCCAGTCGAACTGCTGCACCAGGTAGCCGGACACCACCGACATCCACAGGATGGTCACCGGGTTGCCGAGGATCAGGAAGGTATTGGCCCGCGAACGCTCGGCGCGGGTGAACCAGTGGCACAGGTAGATCAGCATGGCCGGCATCACAGCCGCCTCGACCACGCCCAGGAGGAAGCGAATGGCGATCAGCCAGTAGACGTCATGGACGATCCCGGTCAGCGTCGCCAGGCCGCCCCAGAGGATCAGGCTGGCGAAGATCAACTGTTTGACACTGCGCTTTTGCGCATAGATCGCGCCGGGTACCTGGAAGAAGAAATAGCCGAGGAAGAACAACGCGCCGAGCAGCGAGGACAGCGCCGGGGTGATCTTCAGGTCGTCGGCCATGCCTGAGGCGGCGGCAAAACCGTAGTTGGCCCGGTCGAGGTAGGCCAGGCTGTAGGTGATGAAGACGATGGGCATGATGTACCACCAGCGTCTGGGGGCGAGGCGATCGGTCTGCATGGAGGTGCTCCTGGTCTTGTTGTTTTTGTCACATCAGGTTCAAGGGGGTTCAGATTCGGTTGATCAGGTTGCTTTCGTACTGTTCCAGCTCATGCCGCTGCGGTAGTCCTTCCATGTCGCCGCGGCTCTGCACCGCGCGGCTGCCGCACCAGTTGCCGCGGTCCACCGCGCGGCGCAATGGCAGTCCGGCGAGCAAGGCGCTGACCACGCCGACGGCGAAGGCGTCGCCGGCGCCGACGGTATCCACCACCTGCTCCACCGGATGGCCAGGCACCACGCCGTGGCGACCCTGGGCATCACGCCAGTAGGCACCCTCGGCGCCCAGTTTGATCGCCACGTACTGCACGCCACGCGACAGGTAAAAGTCGGCGATCGCCTGCGGCGTGTCGCACCCGGTGAGCAGGCGGCCCTCCTCCAGCCCCGGCAGTACCCAGTCGGCCTTGAACGCCAGGGCGTTGATCTCATCGATCATGGTCTGCCGGTCAGGCCACAGCGAAGGACGCAGGTTGGGGTCGAAGGAAATGCTGCGACCCTGCGCGCGCATGCCGTCGAGCAACGCATGGGACAACGCGCGACAACTGGCCGAGAGCGCCGGCGGGATGCCCGTGGCATGCAGGTGGCGCGCCTGCAGCGCGCGAGGGTGCAGTTGCGCAGGCGACAACCGGCTGGCCGCCGAGCCACGACGGAAGTACTCGACCTTGGGGTCGCGACCATCGTCGCAACGCTCCTTGAGCTGGAATCCAGTGGGGTGCTCGCTGTCGACTTCGACCTGGGTGCAATCGAGCCCCTCGCTACGCAAGGTGGCGAGCACGAAGGCGCCCAGCGAATCGTCACCGACCCGGCTCAGCCAGTTGACCCGCAGGCCCAGGCGCGCCAGGCCGATGGCCACGTTGCTGTCGGCACCGGCGATGCGCTTGCCGAAGCCCTCGACCTGGGCCAGGTCGCCGCACTGGCCGGCGACGAACATGGCCATGGTTTCGCCAAAACACAGCACGTCATGCTCAGCCATGGCACACCTGCCCTTCGAGTTCGGCCAGCTGGGCGACCTGCTGCGCGGTGAGCGCCAGCAGATCCTCGGCCACCAGCGGGTATTCGATGGCGCGCGGCAGGCCTGGGGCGAAGTGCGTCATCAGCTCGCGCCACTGGGCCAGGTCCTGGGCCTGGGGGCGCACCGCCACCAGACGCCCATCGTCACGCCGGGCCACGGCCTTGCAGTGCACATAGCGCACCCACGGGCCAAGCAATTGCGCCGCCAGCAGCGGCGATTCATCGTGCCAGTACCAGTTGCCGATATCGAAGGTCATGCCAGGGGCAACGCCCAGACGCTGGGCTTCACGGAAAAACTGCACCAAGGTGTCCAGCCGGCCACCCTGGGGTGTCTGGTCGTTTTCCACCAGCAGCGCCACGCGGTGCTGCAACAACGGCACGAGGGTGTGCAAATCGCAGCCGTCGCGGTAATGGCCCAGCGACACCTTCAAGGCCACGGCCCCCAGTGTTTCGGCCCACTGCAAACGCTCGACGATGGCTGGCTCCAGCTGGCCATCCTCGCGCCACAGCTCCAATGGCGTGGAGTAGAGACTCTCCAGGCCATATTCGGCAGCCTGGTTGCGCAAGGCCAGAAGATCGGGCGTTTCGCTGAACAACTCTTCACGCCATTCCACTCGGCGTACACCCGTGGCCGCCAGCAAAGGCAGGTAGGACGCCTGGCCGAGCTGGCGCACGGTGTCGGCACCGAAACTCGACAGGCTGATGGAGACAGTGTTGCTGTGCATGGTGGTAATCCTTGTTCTTGTAAAGATGAAACCGGTTTCATTCTTGGGCGAGCGCAACCGCGTCGATGACGCCGTCACGGACGCGGTCGGGTGGAACCTCGAGGGATCAGTCGGGCACGCAGGCCCAAGCGCCTGGCCTGTGCATGGCTGCCCTGCAGGCGCTCCAGCAAACACTGCACGGCGGCTGCGCCAATCTCGGCGGTCGGTTGCGCCAGGGCGGTAATGCCGCTGCCTACCAGGGGGTACCAGTCCAGTTCGTCGAGCGCGAGCAGGCCGACTTGGTCGAACAGTTGCCCGCCGCGCGCATGCAGCTGGCGCACCACCTCCAGGGTGGCAACACCGTTGCAGGTAAACAGCGCCTGTGGCCCGTGCCCTGCCCCGGCGAGAAAACCGGCCAACTGTTCGGCCAACTGCGCGCCGGTCTCCAGCACCTGCCCACGCATGCCAGGACGCTGAGCAATACCCGCCAGGAAGGCATCGACCCGTTCCTGCCGCGAACTCGTGCCATCGAGCGGTTCGGTCACGGCCAGGATGTCGCGGTAGCCCTGCCGTTGCAGGTGATCGAGGGCCTGCTCGACGGCATCGCCGTTGTCCAGGCCCACCAGGTCGACCGCCAGCCCGGCCAGTTGCCGGTCGACCAGCACCATCGGCAGCTCACGGGCCAAACCGGCCAGCTCGCCGGCCCGATGACCAAGGGTGTTCACGATCAAGCCATCGACGTTGTAGGCCTGCAGGGCCTGCAGGTGGGTGCGCTCCTGGTCATCGTCACAATCGGTGTTGCACACCACCAGGCTGTAGCCCTGCTGGCGGCAGGCGGTTTCGACGCCGTGCATCACCGCCACCGAATAGGGGTTGCGGATATCCGCCAGGAGCATGCCGATCAACCCGGTGCGGCCGCGCTTCAGCGCGCTGGCCATGCGGTTGGGGCGATAGCCGAGGCGTTCGACCACTGCGGCGATACGCGCGGCGGTGGCCTCGGCCAGCAATTGACGATCTTCACCCATGTAGCGCGAGACGGTGGCCTTCGACACGCCGGCCGCCTTGGCGACTTCGCTGATGGTGACCCGCGTGCGAACGGGAGCTTGATCCTTGTCCACCCAATGCCCTTCTTGTCTTGTTATCGATGCATGCGCAGGGGTTATGAAAACGGTTTCAATGAAATCAGGGATGGCCCGGATCGTCAAGTGACGCTCGTTCGGCCAAAGCACCGGCGAAGTGTGCCAAGGGACTGTACGGTCGAAACATGCACGTTATGGTGGAGCAGGAGTCCATCTCGACCGTATCGGAGAGCGCCATGACCACCGTATTTCGCATCAGCCTGCTGTTGTTGCTCGCCGGCGTGTTCCTGGGCGATATCGTCGTGGCCAGCATCGGCCTGGCGGGCCTGTGTGGCGGCGCGGTCTATGTCAGCATCCTGCAGGATGCCGAGGCGCCCGCCCCGGTCGAATCGGAATTCATCGCCTAGCAGCCGGTCAACGCCACGGCCCGTCGCTCCCCGGCAAAGAACATCGGGCGTAGGCGCACACCCACCAGGTTGCCAGCGTACGCCGCCACCAGCCACAACCAACCATGCACGCTGCCCGAAGCGATACCGCTGAAATACGCGCCGATATTGCAGCCATAGGCCAGACGTGAGCCATAGCCGAGCAACAGCCCGCCAATCACCGCCGCCAGCAGCGAGGCCAGGGGAATCTTCAGGCTGGGCGCAAAACGCCCGGCCAGGCCGGCGGCGAGCAGTGCCCCCAGCACGATGCCAATGTCCATGACCGTGGTGATGTCCTGCCACAGCGGCGCGGCCAGGGCCTTGGCATTGGCCGGCGCCTGCCAGAACACCCAACTCCCCACCTCAACGCCCAGGCCGTTCAGGGCCTTGGCCCCCCACAAGGCGAACGCCGAGGTGATGCCCCAAGGCCGCCCGGCCAGGGCCAGCGTGGCGTAGTTCAGCAGTGCCAGGGCAATGGCGCCCCACAACAGCGGCCACGGCCCCCGCAGCACGCGGCGCAGCCCCTGGTGCTCGCTGACGGGTGCGGCCTCCAGCACGCCATGGCGACGCTTCTCCAGCACCACCGTGGCCCACCCGATCACCGCGAACAGCGCCAGGCTGGCCAGCAGCGCTGGGCCCACGCCCCAGGCCTGGACGATCGAGGTCGCCGGGAACGACGGCAGCGCGAACCACCAGTCGGCATGGTGGGTGGCGGTTACCGAACCAATGATGAAGAACAGCAGGGTCACCAGCATCCGCGCATTACCGCCACCCACGGTGAACAACGTGCCCGAGGCGCAGCCGCCGCCAAGCTGCATGCCAATGCCGAAGATGAACGCACCGAACACCACCGACACCCCGGCCGGAGCGACCAGCCCGGTTACCGGTTGGCCGAACAAATTGCCCGCCGCCAGCGCCGGGAAGAACAGCAGCACCGCCAGTGCCAGCATGACCATCTGTGCCCGCAGCCCTGCGCCTCGACGCTCGTTGATAAATACCCGCCAAGCCGAGGTAAAGCCGAAGGCGGCGTGATAAAGGGTCAAGCCCAGCGCGGCGCCAACGCTCAGCAGCAGCACCTGCTTGTAGCCGACTTGCAGGTTGAGGAACCAGGCCCCAGCCAATAGCAGGGCCAGGGCGAACGAAGGCGCGCCAAGGCGACGCGGCAGGGATGTGGCAGGCATGGAAAGACCCATCAGAATACTCGGACATCAGTGGAACAGGCAGCGAGTATACCGTCGCGGCGCAGCAATACCTCGGAAACAGCCTAACGTAGGTACAAGAAATTTCGGATTGGTCGTTGTGTTTTGCTACGGGCTTGGATTTCCCGTCACAGGACAGTGCCATGCTCAAACCCGCGCAACTCGAAAAGCTCCGCGAAGTCATCTCGGAAAACCTCCGCGTCCAGCGCGACAACGACCCGGTCGCCTACATCAGCGTCGGCACCGCCCTGCAGGATGCGGTCGCCAAGCAGAACCACGCCATCTTCGCCCGCCGCGGCTGTGGCAAGACCCTGCTGCTGCACCACTCCTCGCGCAGCCTCAAACCCGAGCTCAAGAGCATCTACCTCAACTGCGAGGACTTCAAACGTCACTCCTTCCCCAATGTGCTGGTGGAGATCCTCGCGTCGATCTTCCGCGAACTCGACAAGAACATCTCGGGCTGGTTCGGCAAGAAGAAAAAGCTCAAGCAGATCATCAAGGACATCCTCGACAAGCTCAAGACCCTGCACGTCAACGCCGATGCCCACGAGGAAGAGGTCAGGAGCCGCAGCGCCAGCGAGCAGCATGCTGGTTTCGACGCCGGCATCAAGATCGACGACATCACCTTGAGCGCCAAGAGCACGGCCAAGGAAAGCCAGGAAGTCGAGCGTTCGTTCCGCATCCACCGGCAGAAGCTGCAGGAACTCGACCTCTGGCTGCCGCGGCTCAAGGACAACCTGCGCGAGCTGTTCGTGGCCTCGAGCACGGTCAAGGGCATCTTGCTGCAGATCGACGACCTGTATCACCTCAAGCGCACCGACCAGGCGTTCGTCGTCGACTACGTGCACCGGCTGTGCAAGGACATCCCGATCTACTTCAAGATCGCCACCCTGCGCCACTCCTCCACCCTCTACGTCGACCGCGAGGGCCAGCCTATCGGCGCCCAGGAGCGCCACGACTATCAACCCATCGACATCGACTACACCTTCAGCAACTTCCCCCGCACCCTCAAGCAGAACCGCGCCATCCTCTTGCAGTTCGGTGCCCAGGCGGGCATCAGCGAGGAGCAGATCATGGGGCTGTTCAAGGGCGAGGGCTTCGAGCGCCTGGTGATGGCTGGCGGCGGCGTGCCGCGCGATGTGCTGTCGCTGTTCCTGCATCTGCTGAACGATACCGTGCAGAACGAAGGCGGCAAGATCGGCAAGGACGAGGTGCGGATCCTCTCGCGCAACAACTTCGAGCGCAAGATCGAGGAACTCAAGCAGGACTCCAAGGATGATGAGCAGGACGACCTGATCAAGGGCATCTACATCATCAAGAGTTTCTGCCTGGACAAGAAGAACAACATTTTCGTCATCGAGGAAAAGCTGCTGCAGCAGAACGATGCGCTACGGGCCTTGATCTACCGCCTGCTCGACTACCGAATCATCCACAGCTGCGCCACCGCCCTGACCCACAAGTCAGCCGAAGGCACCTTCCAGGCCTTCGCCGTGGACATCGGCTGCTACGCCCACTACCGCAAGCTCGACAGGCGCTTCAACGAAATCGACGTAACCCATGCCGCGGCCAAGGAGCGCATGCGCTCGGCGCCGATTCTCGACCAGACCAAGATCGACAACATCGTGGCCTCCCTGCCCGGCCATGGCCCAGTGGAGTTGCTGGCCGAAGCCATGGAGGAGGAAACCAGCGAGGCCTAGCCCTTGCGTGCCCAACAGCCAAACGCCACGTCACCGATGTATATGCCCTGGGTTTGCCGGCGCTCGGCCTCAAGCCGGGCCGGCAGGGTCTCGATGCCGACCTGTCGCGGCGTGGCCACGCCCAGGGCGACGATGCGCGGCAGGCAGGCGCGGATGATCTCGGCCAGGCCCGTGTCATTGTCAGGGGTCTGTATCACGCATTCGGCGCGCAGGTCGTGTACGGTCAGGCCGGCCTGGCTCAGGGTGCCGTGCAGGTGAAAACCACAGTGCAGGTCCGCGCCCTCCGCCGCCAGCATGCGCTGTAACCAGTGGGTCGCCTTGCGGTGCAATGGGAACGGCTCGAGGCTGGCTGGGGCCAGGGTGGTGTCATGCTCCTGGAACACCATCACGCCCCCTGGCAGTAACTGCCGGGCCAGCGCCCGCACAGCCTTGACCGCGTCCGCCTGGTACATCAGCACCCGCCGCCCGACCACCGCGTCGAACAGCCCCAGGGCGGTTGGTGGGGCGTTCAGGTCACACACCTGAAATTCCAGCGCTGCCGCGCCCTTGGCGGCGTCCTGTTGGCGGGCGATGTCGAGTGCGGTGGCCGACTGGTCGATCCCTACCACGGCCCCGTCGCGCCCGACCAGTGTTGCCAGCAAGCGGGTCACCTCGCCCCTGCCACAGCCGACATCGAGCACGCGCATGCCCGGGCCGATCCCGGCGTCGACCAGCAGGCGTGTGGTGAAATCCGCTGTTGCAGGTGCCATGGCATGCTCCTTTGCAAGGCGGCCAGTGTGCCGAGCCTGGGGGGATGGGCACAAGGATTCCTTTCCTCATTGGCCGATTTACGGGCCGGACTTGGAAAAGTTGAAATTGGTTTTTGACCATTAGTTATTTACTGGCTGTTCCGGCCCTTTCGCGGGTAAACCCGCTCCCACAGAGCGGTCTGTAACCCTGTGGGAGCGGGTTTACCCGCGAATGCGGTCCTGAGATCAAGTAGCAACAGCTGCGCCAGTGGTAACTAAGGCACCTGGTCACCCGCCACCCGCGCCCGATAACTCCCCGGACTCTGCCCGGTCCACTTCTTGAACGCCCGGTGAAACGCGCTCGGCTCCTGAAAACCGGTCTGCCCGGCAATCTCGGCAATACTCAACCGCCCCTCGCGCAACAGTTCGAAAGCCATGGCTCGACGCACCTCGTCCTTGATCTGCTGGTACGAGCGCCCTTCCCGCTCCAGCTGGCGACGAAAACTGCTGGCACTGACCCGCTGACGTTCGGCCATGGCGTTGAGCGTCGGCCACTGCCCGTAGTGCCGCGCCCGCAGATGCCGATAAACCTCGGCCACCAAGCCGTTCTGGTTGCGAAAACGAATCACCAGCCCTTGCGGCGCGCTGCGCAAAAAGGTCTTCAACGCCGCCAGATCCTGCACCACCGGCAGCCGCAGCCAGGCGCTGTCGAACTCCACCTCGGTACGCCCGCTGCCCAACCGCAGGTCCGGCCCCCAGAGCAAGGCGTCGTCTTCCTGGGCCGGGCGCGGCAGTGCCAGTTCCGTACGGTCGATGGCGATACGCCGCCCAGCCAGCCAACAGAGCAGGCCAACCACCAGCACCAGGTAGGTCTCCTCGGCATACACCCGCGTCAACGGGTCATCGATGGTCGAGGTCACAGCAATCACCGCCCGCGCACCGCGCACGCTGACACTACCGCGCAGGTCGCGCAGGAACAGGCTGAAACTGCCCAGGCACTGGCGCAGGGCCTTGCCCACATCCGGCTCCTGGATCAAGCCACGGCAGATCAGGGCGAAGCTGCCCAGGGGCATGCCGTGGCTGTCGAGGTGGAAGAACTCGTCGTGCAATTCGTCGATCAACGCCAGCCACAGCTGGGCGAAGGCCTTGGCCGGCACCCGTGCCTGGGGCTGGGCCAGCAGCGCCGGGTCGATGCCTACCGCGCGCAGATGCGCGTCGCGCGCCGCAGGGCGTTCGCGCAGGGCATGGAGCATGGCGTTGAGAAAATACACCGCGACCGTATCGCTATCGCGCATGGCTGGAAGTCCACTGTCTAGGCTGAGTGGCAAAAAATGCCAGGTTGGCTGAGCAGATCCGGCATAGGCCGCCTCCAGACCTTTGCCTAGACTCGATCCACCGACGGGGTTGCAAGAACGTGCCGCGCATTGTCGCAGAGCCTCGCCCCACCTCGCCATGCCTTCGCAAACGGAGCCCTTATGAGCAGCACAGAAATCTACGTCGTCAGCGCAGTACGTTCGGCCATCGGCAGCTTCGGCGGTTCGCTCAAGGACCTGCCCCTGGCCGACCTGGCCACCCAGGTGAGCCGTGCAGCCATCGCACGCTCAGGCGTGCCCGCCGAACAGATCGGCCATGTGGTGATGGGCAACGTGATCCCCACCGAGCCGCGTGACGCCTACCTGGGCCGGGTCGCGGCGATGAACGCCGGCATCCCCAAGGAAACCCCGGCGTTCAGCGTCAACCGCCTGTGCGGCTCGGGCCTGCAGGCGATCGTTTCAGCCGCCCAGGGCCTGCTGCTGGGCGACAGCGACATCGCCCTGGCCGCCGGCGCCGAATCCATGAGCCGTGGCCCCTACTTGCTGCCGCAAGCCCGTTGGGGCGCGCGCATGGGCGACCTGCAAGGCATCGACTACATGGTTGGCATCCTTCAGGACCCATTCGAACACTTCCACATGGGCATCACCGCCGAGAACGTCGCGGCAGCGCACGGCATCACCCGTGAAATGCAGGATGAAGTGGCCCTGACCAGCCAGCATCGCGCTGCCCGGGCCATCGCCGAAGGGCGCTTCGACAGCCAGATCGTGCCCATCGAGCTCAAGACCCGCAAAGGCACCGTGCAGTTTGCCGTGGACGAGAACGTGCGCGCCGAGGCCAGCGCCGAGCAGCTCGCCGGCATGAAAGCGGTGTTCAAGAAAGACGGCACCGTCACCGCCGGCAACGCCAGCAGCATCAACGATGGCGCCGCCGCCCTGGTGCTGGCCACCGGCGATGCGGTGCAGCGCCTGGGCCTTAAACCACTGGCACGCCTGGTGGCCTATGCCCATGCCGGCGTTGAGCCAGCACTGATGGGCCTGGGGCCGATTCCGGCGACCCAGAAAGTGCTGGAAAAAGCTGGCCTGAAGGTGTCCGACCTGGATGTGATCGAGTCCAACGAGGCCTTCGCCTCCCAGGCCTGCGCCGTGGCCCGTGCGCTGGGCTTCGACCCGGAGAAGGTCAACCCCAACGGCTCGGGCATCTCCCTCGGCCACCCGGTCGGCGCCACCGGCGCGATCATCGCCACCAAGGCCATTCACGAACTGCAGCGCATCCAGGGCCGCTACGCCCTGACCACCATGTGCATCGGCGGCGGCCAGGGTATCGCCATCGTCTTCGAACGCGTTTAAGGAGCCAGCAGGATGACTATCGAACAGATCGCCGTGATCGGCGCCGGCACCATGGGCAACGGCATCGCCCAGGTCTGCGCCCTGGCCGGTTACCAGGTTTTGCTGGTGGACGTGGCCGAGGCGGCCTTGGAGCGAGGCCTGGCCACCCTGGGCAAGAACCTCGAACGCCAGGTCAGCAAAGGCACCGTCGAGGCCGACAAGGCCGACGCGGCCAAGGCGCGCATCCGCACCAGCACCGATTACGCGCAGCTGGCCGGCGCGCAACTGGTGATCGAGGCGGCCACCGAGAACCTGGCCCTCAAGCAACGCATTCTCCAGCAGGTGGCGGCCAACGTCAGCGCCGACTGCCTGATCGCCACCAACACCTCGTCGCTGTCTGTGACCCAGCTGGCCGCCAGCATCGACAACCCGCAGCGCTTCATCGGCGTGCACTTCTTCAACCCGGTGCCAATGATGGCCCTGGTCGAGATCATCCGCGGCCTGCAGACCAGCGACAACACCTACGCCCAGGCTCTGCTGGTCACCGAAAAGCTCGGCAAGACGCCAATCACCGCCGGCAACCGCCCAGGCTTCGTGGTCAACCGCATCCTGGTGCCGATGATCAACGAAGCGATCTTCGTGCGCCAGGAAGGCCTGGCCAGTGCCGAGGACATCGACACCGGCATGCGCCTGGGCTGCAACCAGCCGATCGGGCCGCTGGCCCTGGCCGACCTGGTGGGCCTGGACACCCTGCTGGCGATCATGGAGGCCTTCCACGAGGGCTTCAACGACAGCAAGTACCGCCCCGCCCCGCTGCTCAAGGAGATGGTTGCCGCCGGCTATCTCGGACGCAAGAGCGGCCGCGGCTTCTTCACCTACTGAGGAGCGCAGGCCATGCCCCCGGTCAACGCGGCACTGCGCTGCGCCAACTTCGAGGAACGGCGTGACCGGGCCATGGCCCTGTTCGCCGAGAAAGGCTTCGGCCAGGTCAGCATGCGCGAGCTGGCGGCGCACGTAGGCCTGACCGCCGGCTCGCTGTACCACCACTTTCCCAGCAAGCAGGACCTGCTCTACGACCTGATCGAGGAGTTCTACGAGGAACTCCAGGCCACCCTGGACCAGGGCCGCCGCGCCCTGGCCCGGGGCACCCCTGTGCTGCCCTGCCTGATCGCCGCGCATTGGCAACTGCATGCCGAGCGGCCCCTGCAGTTTCGCCTGGCCGAACGCGACTTCTGCTGCCTGAGCGCCGCGCAACAGACGCGCCTGGGCGCCTTGCGCGAACGCTACCAGACCGGCCTGCTGCGCCTGGTCGCACCACAGTCGCGCCTAACCGGCGAGGCGCTGGCGGCCACAGGGCATGTGCTGGCGACCTTGCTCAACCAGTTGCCAGGCATGCTACGCGAGCGGGCACTGAGCGAGGCCGAAGGGCTGGCCCTGATGGAAAGCCTGGTCCAGGGCGGCATCGAGCGGACCTTGGGCTGATGCGCCTTGCTTGGCGAAAAAGCGCTGGTCGCCCATGGTTCCCGGTGCGGTAAACGAGTAAGGTTGATCCCCTTTCATCGCTCGTGAGACCTGGATTGCCACACGCCAAGCATGGACTGCGCCTGGACCTGCGCACGCTCATCCTCGTGCTCTGCGCCCTGACCGCCGTGGTGATGCTGCTGAGCAGCTATTTCGCCAGCTACCGGGTGCAGCGCCAGTTGCTGATCGACCACGCGCTGGAGGCCAACCGCGTGTATGCCGCCAAGCTCGCGGCCATCACCGAGACGTCCCTGGGCAACGCCCTGCAACAGCTTGCTTTCAGCGCCCAGGTACAAGGCCGCCAATTGACCGACGACGCGGCCTTGCAGGCCGAGACCGAACGCGTGCTGCGACAAAGCAGTGCCTTCAATTCCACGTTCATGATCGACGCCAAGGGCACCCTGCGGGCGATTTCACCCGCCTCGCTACGCCACCTCACCGGCACGCCCTCCACCTCCCCTGGCGCCTTGGAAGCCTTGCGCGAACGACGCACGCTGGTGTCCACGGCATACCTGTCGGCCGCCAACAATCTGGTGGTGGTGCTGTCGCAACCGATCTACAACGCCCAAGGTCGCTACCTGGGCTATGTCGGTGGCAGCCTGTACCTGCGCGAGCGCAATATCCTCAAGGGGCTGCTGGGCGAGCACTTCTACCAGGACGGCTCGTACCTCTATGTGATCGACCGCAACCACCGCCTGCTCTACCACCCCGATGGCGAACGTGTCGGCACGCTGGTCACGGGCAACACCTTGGTTGACCAACTGGCCACCCTCGGCAGCGGCACCCGCCGCGTGGTCAACAGCCAGGGCGTGGAAATGCTGGCCGGGTTCGCCAATGTGCCCAGCGCCGGCTGGAGCGTGGTGGCGCAACAGCCGCTGACGGCGACCGTCGCACCGATGCACCATCTGATTCTCAACGTGATCGGTATTTCCGCGCCATTGGCCCTGCTCGGCAGCCTGCTGCTGTGGTGGCTGGCGTTGGTCATCGTACGCCCGCTGTGGCAGCTGGCCGCGGCCGCGCGCAACCTGGACCGCGCCGGCACCGCCGAACGCCTGCACCGGGTGCGCGCCTGGTACTTCGAGGCCGCCGAGCTAAAGCGTGCGCTGCTGTTCGGCCTGAACCTGCTGCAGGAACGGATCGGCCGCCTCAACCACGACGCCCAGACCGACCCGCTGACCGGGCTGGTCAACCGTCGCGGCCTGGCCACCACCTTGGCGCACTGGCAGGCGCAGGCCCAGCCATTCGCCGCCATCGTGCTGGATGTGGACCACTTCAAGCGGGTCAACGATACCTACGGACACGATGTGGGCGACGCCGTGCTGCGGCGCCTGGCCGAACTGATGCGCGGCGCCTGCCGTGAAGGCGATGTGCTGTGCCGCACCGGCGGCGAGGAATTCCTGATGCTGTTGCCCGGCGCCAGCCTGGCAGCCGCCAGCAACGTGGCCGAACGCCTGCGCCTGTCAGTGGAGCAAACGCTTTTCGCACCCGTTGGGCAGTTGACCATATCCCTCGGGGTGGCCCATTGGCTCGCCACCGAACATGAAGCACCCTCTGCCGTACTCAAGCGCGCGGACGATGCCCTTTACATGGCAAAACAGAGCGGTCGCAATCAAGTTTTCAGTACCGGCGCCGAAGACAATTCAATGTAAATTCCGACCTGTCCGAGCGCCCCAGATGACCACGCCAGCAACGACCAACACACAAGCTTCACCGTCCCGACCGCTAACGAACACGATCTATGCCTTGGTTTTTGCCCTGTGGATCGCTCTAGTATTGATAGCCTGTATTTACCCCGACTCCATGATCGTGATCGCTATTGGCTATACCGGCCTATTGCCCTTTCTCCTCGGTGCCATCTGGCTCTCACGTCTGAATGATCGCTACGGGATTTCCAGCAGGGTATCCAGCTGGCTCGGCAGGATCCTGATCACTTGGGCACTGTTTGGCTACGCCATCTACGCACAGAAATGGGCAGCAGCGACCATCAATGAGATTTTCCACATCGACGCCAATCATCTGGGTATCACCTACCTGGTGGTCGCAGCACTGTTTGCGCCCTTCGAGCTGTTGTACCAGGACAACATCATGGCGTACGGGCTGCTGTTGATCATTGCCGTGGGCAATTTCCAGGCGCTATGGCTGATCCTTCGACTGCTCGGCGACACTGCCCACGACAAAATACCGACCGTCAGGATCGTCATCATCAGCATTCTCACACTCATGCTGGGTGCGTTCTTTTTTACCATCGGCAGCAACATTGCCCGCGACAAGGCCATGTTGATCAAAACCTTTGCAGTATGGGCAGACTTCAACACCAGCCATCCCTGCAGCGATGACTGGGCTCCGACGGTCGACAGCCTAGTATTTCTGGAGGGGGGCAAGGTGCTCACCTACCAGAAAAGCGCTAAAGATGAACAGTTCAAATTTCAATCATGCGACTACAAGAAAGCCTTCCATCAGCCATCCAGTCCACTAACTGAACCCCCTGGCCATCCTCACCCAGCCGACCACACCGCCAGCTCATAGCCATCCGGGTCGATGAAGTGAAAGCGTCGCCCACCCGGAAAGGCGAACACCGCCCGGCTGATCCGCCCCTGCGCCGCCTCGACGCGGCGCTGCGCCTCGGCCAGGTCTTCGGCATAGAGAATCACCAACGGCCCACCTGGGCGTACCGGCTCCCCGGTGGTGAAGCCACCGGTCAAGCGGCCATCGCTGAACTCGGTGTAGCTCGGCCCGAAGTCGGTGAAGCGCCAGCCGAACACCTGGCCGTAGAACGCCTTGCTGCGGGCGATATCGGCCACGTTGAACTCGATGTTGTCGATCTGCCGGTCGTTGCCGCGCATGCCCATGGTTGCCTCCTGGCATTGGTCTGTGGATGGTCATCCTAACCCTTGGGGCCGATGTAACAAGCCTTGTCTTAAAACTGTCACGTTACGGTCATAGGATTGACCTCGCTCTGACATTTTCCACTCAAGGATGACTGCCATGCGTCGTGTCGTGTTCAACCAAAAAGGCGGGGTCGGCAAGTCCAGCATTGCCTGCAACCTGGCCGCCGCCAGTGCAGCCGAAGGCTACCGCACCCTGCTGGTGGACCTCGACCCGCAGGCCAACGCGACCTACTACCTGACCGGCCTCAGCGGCGGCTCGATCCCGACCGGCATCGCTGATTTCTTCCGCCAGACCCTGGCGCCCAACCCGGCGGCCGGCAAGCAACACCGGGTGGCCATCACCCCAACCCGCTACGCCAACCTGCACCTGGTCACCGCCAGCCCCGACCTGGCCGAGCTGCAGGGCAAACTGCAAAGCAAGTTCAAGATCAACAAGCTGCGCAAGTTGCTGGTGGCCCTGTCGGCCGACTACGAGCGCATCTACATCGATACACCGCCAGCGCTCGACTTCTACACGTTCAGCGCCCTGGTCGCCGCCGAACGGCTGCTGATCCCCTTCGATTGCGACAGCTTTTCGCGCCAGGCGCTGCACACGGTGATGGCCGAGGTCGAGGCACTGCGCCAGGACCACAATGCCGCGCTCACGGTCGAGGGCGTGGTGGTCAATCAGTTCGCCGGACGCACGGCGCTGCACCAGACCTTGGTCGAGCAACTGCGTAGCGAGGGCCTGCCCGTGCTGCCGGTGTACCTGAACAGTTCGATCAAGATGCGTGAGTCCCATGAGGCGGCCGTGCCGTTGGTGCACCTGGCGCCGCGGCATCGCCTGGCCCAGGCCTTCGTCGAACTGCTGGATGTGCTGGAGCGGGCGGCCTGAGGCCGGAGCGCAGCTGCGACAATCCACCACACCCCGCCAGTTCCCGGCCCATCCATCCGGATGGTAGATTCGCCGCCATGAAAATCACCCGCCGGACACGTTCGCTGACCGCCTGGGCGCTGTATGCCAGCGTCCTGTTCAGCCTATTGCTGTGCGGCCTGCACCACGGCCAGATGGGTGGCTTGCGCCTGTCCGGCCTGGAGGGCGGCTACTGCTCGCTGGACAGCCCCCACGGCGCGGCCATCGACCTCGAAGGCGCCGGCGGCGACGCGCACATGGCCCAGCTCGACTGCCCGGTGTGCTCCTCCTTCGCCATGGCCGTGCCGCTGAGCAGCAACGGCTGGTCCTTCACCACGGCCCAGGGCCAGGCACCGTCCCCCATCGTCGTGCGCAGCTGGGCGCAGCCCCCGCCGCGCTACCTGCGGCACACCATCAATCCCCGCGCCTCCCCTCGCCAGTTCCCCGCAGCAGCCCTCTTCGCCTGATCCTCGTCGGTGCGCCCGCGCACCCTGGGGGTCGGCCTTGCCAAGACCTTTGCGTGGAAGCCACACAACATGATCCGCAACACTTCCCTGGTGCTCCTGATGGGCGCCACCTGCACCTGTGCCTGGGCGGCGGACGCCCCGCTGGAACTCAGCGCCACCACCATCGACGGCGAGCGCGAAGCGCCCACCGGCGTGCAACTGGACGAACCGATCCGCACCGGTTCGCGCCTGGGCCTCACGGCCCGGGAAACCCCAGCCTCGGTCAGCGTCTCCGATCGCCGGGTGATCGAGGCGCGCGACGCCAAGGACACCCAGGACGTGATCAACGCCATGACTGGCGTCAACGCCTCGGCCAACCCCGGCTACGGCGGTTTCGTCACCTACCGTGGCTTCACCCAGAACCAGGTCACCCAGCTGTTCAACGGCATCAACCTGGGCTACAGCAGCGCCACCCGCCCGGTCGATGCCTGGGTCATCGACCGTGTCGAACTGCTCGGCGGCCCGTCGTCGTTCCTGCATGGCGCCGGGGCCGTCGGTGGCTCGATCAACTACATCAGCAAGCTCGCCAGTCGCGACCAGCAGACCATCGATGGGCGCATCCGCTACGGCAGCTACGATGACGCCGAGTTCGCCTTCGGCATCAACCAGGCCTTGGCCGACAACCCCGCCGACGCGCGCCACTTCGCCCGCCTGGACTTCAGCCGCAGCCAGGGCAACGGCTACATCGATCGCAACCAGCGCAAGACCGACACCCTGGCGTTTTCGCTGCTCAGCGACCTCACCCCCGACCTCACCCACACCCTGGCCATCGAGTACCAGGAGGACAAGGAAGACAGCCCCTACTGGGGTTCGCCCATCCTGCCTGGGCGCAGCACCATGAAGATCGACAAGCATCGCCGCTTCGAGAACTACAACGTCGCCGACGGCCGCTACGAGCAGCGCGTGCGCTGGATACGCTCCCTGCTCGACTACCAGCTGAGCGACAGCACCAGCCTGCACAACACCCTGTACCACTACCAGGCTCAGCGCGATTACCGCAACGTCGAGCGCTATCGCTACAACGGCGACGGCAACGTGGCGCGCTCCAGCCCCTACCTGCAGAGCCACCAGCAGAGCGTGCTGGGCGATCGCATCGAACTGCGCCACGACAACCACCTGTTCGGCCTGCCCAGCCAGTGGGCGCTAGGTCTGGACTGGTCGCACATGCGCCAGTCGGTGTACCCCACCTCCAGCAGCTGGACCGACACGGTGGACCCGGACCATTTCGACCCCGGCAGCTTCGACGCCATCCCCGGGGTCAACCAGGGCCTGACCAAGCAGCGCCGGCATGTCACCAGCAACCGTGCGCTGTTCGCCGAGAACCGCCTCGAGCTCACCGACCGCCTGGCCCTGCTCACCGCCCTGCGCTACGACTACCTGGACATGGAAGTGACCAACTACGGCAAGGTCTCGCCTACCGCGCCGGCGTTCTTCGAGCGCCGCTGGGAGCCGCTGTCGGGACGCATTGGTTTGACCTATGCTCTCACCCCTGCCGCCAGCCTGTACCTGCAATACAGTACTGCCGCCGACCTGCCCGCAGGTTCGCTGGCCGCCGCCACCTATTCCAACGTTGGCCTGTTCGACCTGTCCAAGGGTGAGCAATGGGAGGCCGGCAGCAAGTTCGACTTTCTCGACGGACGCGGCGCGGCGACGGTGGCGGTGTACCAAATCGTGCGCAAGGACTTCGCCGTGACCGACAGCAACAACCCCAACCAGTCAGTGCAGGCTGGCCAGCAGACCTCTCGCGGCATCGAGCTGTCGGGGCGCCTGCAGGTGACGCCGAAGCTGCTGGCCGAGGCCAACTACGCCTATGTCCACGCCCGTTACGACGACTTCAACGAGGCGGTCGGCGGGGTCTCGGTGTCGCGCAAGGGCAATGCGCCGGTCAACGTGCCGGCCAACGTCGGCAACCTGTGGCTGACCTACAGCTTCACCCCGGACTGGTCGGCGGGGGTCGATGCCCGCTACGTCGACTCGGTGTACGCGGACAACGCCAACAGCCTCAAGGCCCCGGCCTACACCCTGTTCGGCGCCTTCGCCCGCTACCGCCTGGATGAACACACCACACTGACCGGCCGGGTACGCAACCTGACCGACGAGGTGTACGCCAAGCAGGCCTACAACACCCAGTACTACATGGGCGCACCGAGGACCTTCGAACTGGCGATGGATGTGCGGTTCTAGCCCTCCCGGTCCGCAAACACCGCGTCGCCTGCTTCGCGGGTAAACCCGCTCCCACAGGTGTGGTGTATGCCCTGAGGTCGGCACGGTCCCTTCCCAGTGGGAGCGGCTTCAGCCACGAATACCGGCGCAGCCGGTGCCAGGCACCGCGTCGCCTGCTTCGCGGCGGTGCGGCGGTCCGACAAGCCCGCTCCCACAGTTTGGACAGTCAGTGCGGTCGCCATGGACGGCTCGCCTGGTGAGCGAAGCACTACAGAACGCCCTTTCCATGCTGTAGGATTCGCCGCTTTTCTCATGGATGACGCGGCATGCGTTTGCTGTTCCTGCTGTTCCTGCTCACCCTCACGTCCTGCGCACCACGCCTGCCATCGCCGGTGGTATCGCCACCCAGCGCAACCCCGCTGACCCTCCTCGACCACGGACGCTTCCAGCTCTGGTACGACTGCCAACGCGGCGAGCCGCATCGCTTCATGTTCACCTTGGATCGGGATGAAGGCCAACTGGAACGCCTCGACAATTTCCGCATCGACCGCAGCCTGCCCGAGGGCTGCAAGGGCCAACTCTCGGCCAAGGCCTACTCACTGCCCAAGGGTTATCACCGTGGGCACCTGGCAGCAAACAACCACTTCGACGACGACCGCGCGGCCATGGACGCCTCCAACCTGATGAGCAACATCGTCCCGCAACTGGCCACGCACAACAGTCGCACCTGGTACCAGACCGAGCTGCTGACCGAGTGCTACCGCGACCTGCACCCGGTGACGGTGATCGGCGGCGTAGTGTTTGGGCATGCGGGCCAGGCGCTGGTCAACGATCACTTCGTCGAGTCCCACGGCATCGCGACGCCCGAGGTGTTCTGGAAGGTGCTGCTGACCGAAGATGACCAGGGCCAGCCCCAAGCCATTGCCTGGTGGATTCCCCATGCGACCGGGCTGGGCAGCAACCTGGACCCGTACCTGCGCAGCGTGCGTGAGATCGAAGCACTGCTCGGCCCCGACGAGGCGCCAATCGCGGTACCCGAGGCGGTCAAGGATCAGCGGCCAGTGCATACCTGGTCGGTCACGGTCGGTTGTGATCGGCAATGACGATCGACCGGCAGGCCCCAACACTTGCACCCAGCCTGCGAGGGACTAAAAATCTGCCATCGCGCTACGTCCAGTAGCGACGTACCCCAACACCTGGCACATGAACGTGCCGGCCTTTTCTCCAAGGACGTTTCAGTGCCGAACCTCCATCGCCCCACCCTCGCGTTACTCGCCCTGCTGACCCTCATGGGCTGCAGCCAGAAAACCACGGCAACCCCAGCCGTCGATGCCCCGACCATGGCCGCCTTCATTGCCGGCATGCAGAACGCATTGAGCAGCCGGCTGAACGCCGCCAACCAGGGCACCCTGGTCGGCGCGGTCACCCTCAGGCTCAGCCTGGACCGCAACAGCCGCCCCATCGCCTGCAAAGCTGTGCCAAGCTCGCCGCAGATCGCCCGCCTGCTTCCCGCAGACGCCATCGTCTCGGACTTTGCCGCACTGGCACGCCTGGCCGAACGGGAATGCTGGCTCACTACCTACCCGCCCGTTCCAGAAGGCCTGTTCGAGCACGACCAGGTCGAGGTGGCAGCACCCTTGGTGTTGATGCCGCGCCCAACATGGACAACATCGTCGCGACCTGATCGGCCATAACGGATATCCCGGAGTCGCCCCTGGCACAGCACCCTCTGCCACGGGCCGGTCTACTGCCCTGACAACAATGACGGCGCGCCCCGAGCGCGCCGCACTTGTCCAGGCTGCCCAGACCACCGGAGAGCACGTTCATGTCCACCCCCCATGAGGTCCCACCTGCCACCCTGCGCCGGGTGATCGCCGCCTCGGCCATCGGCAACTTCGTCGAATGGTTCGACTTTGCCGTCTACGGTTTCCTCGCCACGCTGATCGCCAGCCAGTTCTTTACCGGTGAAAGCGCCAGCGTCGCCCTGCTCAAGACCTTCGCCGTGTTCGCCGTGGCCTTCGCCCTGCGCCCGCTGGGCGGCATCGTGTTCGGCGCCCTGGGCGATCGCCTGGGGCGCAAGCGCATCCTGTCGCTGACCATCCTGCTGATGGCCGGCTCCACCACCCTGATCGGCCTGCTGCCGACCTACGCCAGCATCGGTGTGCTGGCACCGCTGCTACTGACCCTGGCGCGCTGCCTGCAAGGGTTTTCCGCTGGTGGTGAATACGCCGGGGCCTGTGCCTACCTGATGGAGCATGCGCCCCAGCACAAACGCGCGTTCTATGGCAGCTTCGTGCCGGTCTCGACCTTTTCCGCCTTCGCCTGCGCGGCAGTGATCGCCTACGGCCTGGAGGCAAGCCTGACGCCCGAGGCGATGAATACCTGGGGCTGGCGCATTCCGTTCCTGATTGCCGCGCCCCTGGGACTGGTCGGCTTGTATCTGCGCTGGCGTATGGAAGAAACCCCGGCCTTCCGCCAGGCCATGGCCGAAGGCAAGGCCCATGCGCATTCACCGCTGGGCGACACCCTGCGCCACCATGGTCGCACCATCCGCAACCTGGGCGCGTTCATCTCGCTCACCGCCCTGTCGTTCTACATGTTCACCACCTACTTCGCCACCTACCTGCAGACCGTCGGCCAGCTCAGCCGGGCCCAGGCCTTGCTGGTGTCCACCGTGGCGCTGCTGTTCGCCGCCGCTGGCTGCCCGCTGGCCGGGGCGTTCTCCGACCGGGTCGGGCGTCGGCGGACCATTGGCTTTACCTGCCTGTGGGTGATGCTCGCGGTGTTTCCAGCCTACTGGTTGGCCAGCTCGGGCTCGTTGGCCGGGGCCTTGCTGGGGGTGATCCTGCTGGCCATCGGCGCGCTCATGAGCGGCGTGGTCACCACAGCGCTGCTGTCGGAGTGTTTCCCGACCCGCAGTCGTTACACCGCCTCGGCGATCACCTACAACGTGGCCTACACCTTGTTCGGTGGTACCGCGCCGCTGGTGGCGACTTGGTTGATCGAGCAGAGCGGCAGTCGCCTGGCGCCGGCGTTCTATCTGGTGGTGATTGCCCTGCTGGCGTTGATCGGTGGGTTGGCGTTGCCAGAGACGTCGCGGCTGTCGCTGCACGATGAGCCCGGCGATACCGCGGAGCGCGAGGCAACCTCGAGCACCGCTCGCTAAAGAACAGGCGGTGCTGCGCGCCTGCCCCGAAGCGCAGGTGCCAACCTCACCGACGAGCCAGGTAGCAGGGTGGCCGGCATCGCGAAGCCGGCGTTCGCCGGGCGATTCCCACGGCAATCGGATGTACTAGGGGTATTGCGGTAGTCAGCTCAACCCTTGGCGGCGCCAGCGATCGAAATGACTCCCCGGGTAGTTCAGGTAAGAAGACTTGAGCTCGATATCCATCTCGCGCGCCGCCTGCAGGATCGACTCACGCTGCGACAGCCCCGAGTTACGAATGGCAATCGCCCGCAGTTTGAACGCCTGGGAATCGGTACCAGGCGCAAGCTCGGTAACCGGCAGCATTGCACTCTGCCCATCACTCGCGTGCCCTGGCGGCTCCAAACCTTGGTCGGCCAAGCGCTTGCCCAAAACCCACAAACCAGCGTCCAACGCCTTGAGCTGGTCGAGGCGCGCCGACATGGGCGCCAGCTGCGCCTCGGCCAGCACTTGCAACCACCATTGCTGGTAGCCCTCGTAGGTATCCAGCGTCAAGTTCTCCTGCCCCATGCCCACCGGCCTGGCCGTGAGGAAGCGATACGCCGCCACTACCCAGCGATCAATGATCGGAAACACTCGCGGATTCAAGCAATGCAACAGGAACACCGGCATGACCACGCTCGACCACAAACCGAAACGCTGCTCCATGTCGCGGATGATGCCAGGATGGAACGCCTGCAGACGTCGGACCTCGCAGGCCCACTCGTAGAACGCCGGCGAAGCCAGGATTGCTTCGTGCCGCTCACCATGGGTATTGGGTTTGACACGCTCTACCCGGTAACGCACGGCAAACGGCTCGGCCTGAAAAGGCCCGGCAGCATCGCGGAAGATCTTGCCATCCTTCCAGGCCAAGGCATGCGCCAACAGTTGCGCCAGCGCCTCTGGAGAGGCGGCGTTGCCAATCTGGGTCATCAGGAACAGGTAGACATCGGCGGGGTACTTGCGCTCGTCAAATTGCGCGGCAGCCGTTGCCAGCAAGTCAGTGAGGAGGGTCATTACAGGCTCCTTGGCTTGAAAAGTAGGCGCATCCTGCGCTTTATTCACTAATAAATCAACAAGTGAATAAAATACCTTTCCGAGCCACCGCCCTCCAAGCGCGCCGCAGCCGGCATGACATGCCTGGGGCATGCCATGCCGGTTACGTCACTGCAGATCGAAGCGGTCCAGCTCCATGACTTTCACCCAGGCCGCGACAAAGTCCCTGGCAAACTTCTGCCCGCTGTCGCTACTGCCATACACCTCGCTGATCGCCCGCAACTGGGCGTGGGAGCCGAACACCAGGTCGACCCGGCTGGCCGTCCACTTCACCTGTCCGGTCTTGCGGTCACGCCCTTCAAAGGCCTCGTTGTCCGCCGTGGTCGGCTTCCACTCCACGCCCATGTCCAGCAGGTTGCGGAAGAAGTCGTTGCTGAGCACGCCGACCTTGTCGGTGAACACGCCCTGCTTGCCGCCGCCATGGTTGGCGCCCAGCACGCGCAGGCCTCCGATCAGCACGGTCAGCTCCGGCGCGGTCAGGGTCAGCAGTTGTGCCTTGTCCAGCAGCAGCTTCTCGGCCTTGACGCTGTAACGCGCCTTGGTGAAATTGCGGAAGCCGTCAGCCAGGGGTTCAAGGACGGCGAACGACTCGACATCGGTCTGCGCCTGCGAAGCATCGACCCGGCCTGGATGGAACGGCACGCTGATGCTGTGCCCTGCGTCCTTGGCCGCTTTTTCCACCGCGGCGCTGCCGGCCAGTACGATCAGGTCGGCCATGGAGATCTTGTTGCCGCCTTCGCTGCGGATTTTTTCCAGGGCCGCGAGCACCTTGTCCACGCCCTGGTTCGCCGCCCAGTCTTTCTGCGGCGCCAGGCGCAGGCGTGCGCCATTGGCCCCGCCGCGCTTGTCCGAGCCGCGGAAGGTCGAAGCCGAGGCCCAGGCAGTGGCAACCAGCTCGGCCACGCTCAGGCCCGAGGCCAGGACCTTGGCTTTCAACGCGGCGATGTCAGCCTCGCTGGGCTGCGCGCCGGCCTTGGGCAGTGGGTCTTGCCAGAGCAATTCCTCGTTGGGCATTTCCGGGCCGAGGTAACGCGCCAGCGGGCCCATGTCGCGGTGGATCAGTTTGTACCAGGCGCGAGCGAAGGCATCGGCCAACTGCTCGGGGTTGTCCTTGAAGCGGCGGGCGATGGGTTCGTAGATCGGGTCGAAGCGCAGCGCCAGGTCGGAGGTGAGCATCGAGGGCGCATGCCGTTTGGACCCATCGTGGGCATCAGGCACAGTACCTGCGCCCTTGCCATCCTTGGGTCGCCACTGATGGGCACCCGCCGGGCTCTTGGTCAGTTCCCATTCGAAGTTGAACAGGTTGTTCAGGTACTCGTTGCTCCAGCGCGTGGGCGTCGAGGTCCAGATGACTTCCAGACCGCTGGTGATGGTGTCACCGCCTTTGCCGGTGCCGAACTTGTTGGCCCAGCCCAGCCCTTGCTGCTCCAACCCCGCGGCTTCCGGCTCGGCACCGACGTTGTCGGCGGGGCCTGCGCCATGGGTCTTGCCGAAGGCATGGCCGCCGGCGATCAGCGCCACGGTTTCTTCATCGTTCATCGCCATGCGGCCAAAGGTGTCGCGGATGTCCTTGCCCGATGCGACCGGGTCCGGCGTGCCGTCCGGCCCCTCTGGGTTGACGTAGATCAGCCCCATCTGCACCGCGGCCAGGGGATTCTCCAGGTTGCGCTCGCCCGCCAGGTTGCGGCTCTGCTCCTCGGGGCGCTTGGCAGGCTCGGCCACCAGGTCGCCCTTGCCCGCCGGCTCGGCCTTGCCGTAGCGGGTATCGCCGCCCAGCCAAACCTTCTCCGAGCCCCAGTAGACATCCTCGTCCGGCTCCCACACATCGGCGCGCCCGCCGGAGAAACCGAAGGTCTTGAAGCCCATCGACTCCAGGGCCACGTTGCCGGTGAGCACGATCAGGTCGGCCCAGGAAATCCTGTTGCCGTACTTCTGCTTGATCGGCCACAGCAGGCGCCGGGCCTTGTCCAGGCTGACGTTGTCGGGCCAGCTGTTGAGCGGGGCGAAACGTTGCTGGCCGGAGCCGGCGCCGCCGCGCCCATCACCGATGCGATAGGTACCGGCGCTGTGCCAGGCCATGCGGATGAACAGTGGGCCGTAGTGACCGAAGTCGGCGGGCCACCAGTCCTGGGAATCGGTCATCAAGGCGGTCAGGTCTTTTTTCAGGGCCTGGAAGTCGAGGCTCTTGAACGCCTTGGCGTAGTCGAAGTCCGGGTCCATGGGGTCGGACTTGGACGAATGCTGGTGGAGGATCTTCAGGTTGAGCTGGTCAGGCCACCAGTCACGGTTGCTGGTGCCGCCACCGGCGGTTTGGTGGAACGGGCATTTCGATTCGTTCGCCATCTGTGTCTACCTTTAGGTCGGGTCTGTCCAGATTTCCGGGCGTTGTTGTCGTTGCGCTGCCAGGGATTCGATCGGTCGCGCCCAGGGCGCGGCCTGCTCCTCATCAGGTGTGGTCGGTGCCGTCCAGGCGCGTGGGCGCAGCGGCTTTTAGTGGGACCAGCACAAAGACTAGCCGAGCCTGGACAGAGGTCTAATAGAAGCGCTGTTGCAGGACGATAGGCTGGCTCTTTCAAGCCACGGCGGGCGTTGCACCATCAACCGGGTCGATAGCCACCATGCCTGCCATTGAGTTCCGCCGGCGCGTGTCCGCGCGCAGCATGTTGGCCATGGATCTTCAGCGAGGCACTTCCCATGAAAACTGCCATGATCGCCGCCCTGCTGGCCCTGCTCGCGGCCCTGAGCGGATGCGCCACGTCGAGCAGCCAGCAGGACGTGCGGCCCTACGCGCACTTCTATTCGGCCACTGAGCTGTCCAGCGTCACCCTGAGCCATGGCCAGCATGTGGCCGTGCTGCTCGGGCACAACGCCAGCGCGACACTGGACTACCTGCAGCGCCACCGCGACGCCATTGAGCCGGGAGTCGCCTCGGCCACGCCGGTTGCGCCACTGGGGCACAACCAGGCCTACGCCTGGCTGGCGCGCTCCCTGGCGCAGCAGTTTGCCGCGGTGACCTTCTATGACGACCTCGACACCCTGCTGGCCGACCGGCCCGACGTCATCGTGCTGCTCGACAGCCAGAGCAGCCTGGTGGCTACTGGCATCGAGGCCAGCGTGGTGGCGCGGTTCTACGATGACCAACTGACCTACATCGGCCGCGCCGAAGGGGTCGCGCGCAAGGACGCCAACACCCAGGTGCTGGCCGGCCGGCTGGCCGAGGAGCAAGCCGTGCAGGCCGATGCTTTGCGGCAATTCGACGCGTCACTGCGGCTGTTGCTGCAAAAAGCCGCCTGATGCAGGTGTGCGCCGTGCAGGGCGCACAACCACTCAGGCCACCACAGCCTGCAGGCGCTGCCACAACCGTTGCACATGCTCGCGCTCGGTCGGCAACGCCCCCACCGATACCCGCACCATCCAGCGCCCGTTCAAGGTCGCAGGAGTGACATAGGCGTCACCTGAAGCATTCAAGCGCTCGGCCCAGGCGCGGGTGTGACGATCCAATGCCTCATCGTCCAATCCAGCGGGGCGATGGCGAATGCACAAGGTCTGCAACTGCACCGGCGCCAGCAGTTCCCAACCCGCGGTCGCCTCGACCTGCTCCGCCAGCCAGCGGGCATTGTCCAGGTCGCGGCGCAGGCGCTGCTGCAACGCCTCGACGCCCTCACTGCGCAGCATGAACCACAGTTTCAACGCACGGAACCGGCGCCCCAGGGGAATGCCCCAGTCACGCAGGTTCTTCACCTCGCCATCGACCGCCGATTGCAGGTAGCTGGGGTTGGTGCTCATCACCCGGATCAAGTGCTGCGGGTCGCGCACATAGTAGATCGAGCAGTCGAAGGCCACGCCCAGCCATTTGTGGGCATTGACCACCACCGAATCGGCCAGCTCGATGCCGTCCCACATCCAGCGGCATTCCGGCAGGATCATCGCCGAACCGGCCATTGCCGAATCCACATGCAACCACAGCTGGTTGGCCTGGGCGATTTCACCGATCGCGCGCAGCGGGTCCAGCGCCGTGGTGGTGGTGGTGCCGGTGGTGGCGATCACCGCGCAGGGCTGGTTGCCGGCGACCAGGTCCTTGGCGATGGCCGCCTCCAGCGCCTCGGGACGCATGGCGAACTGCTCATCGGTGGCGATCAGGCGAATATTGTCACGGCCAAAGCCTGCCAGCAGCGCGGCCTTGTCCACCGAGCTGTGGGCATGGGCACTGACATAGACGATCAACGGCCTGGCCTGGCCCTGCAGGCCACCGCGCACCTGGGCATGGTCGGTGGCGCGCTCGCGCGCGCAGATCAGCGCCACCAGGGTGCTGGTCGAGGCGGTGTCCTGGATCACCCCGCTCCACTGGTCGCCGAGCCCCAGCAACTGGCGCAGCCAGTCGAGGGTGGTTTCCTCCAGTTCGCTCAGGGCCGGGCTGGACTGCCACGACAAGCCGAGCACGCCCAGGCCGGTGCTGAGAAAATCCCCGAGCACCGAGGACAGGGTGCCATTGGAGGGGAAGTAGCCGTAGAAGTCCGGGTGCTGCCAATGCGACAGGCCGGGCATGAGCAGCTTGTCGACGTCGGCGAGGATGGCCTCGAACGGTTCGCCTTGCCGTGGCGCGCCTTGCGGCAAGGCGGCCTTGAGGTAGCCGGGCTGGACCTGGGCCATGACCGGGCGCTCGCCGACGCTCTGGCGGTAGTCGGCGATCAGGTCGATCAGTTGGTGGCCGTACTGGCGGAATTGTTCTGGGGTCACGGGGGCTCTCCTGCGGGTTGTCAGGCGCCAGTGCCGGCCTCTTCGCGGGTAAACCCGCTCCCACAGAGGGTATCTCCATAGCCTGTGGGAGCGGGCTTGCCCGCGAAGAGGCCGGCGCAGGCAACACAATGTCCGCAGTCTAGGCGCCTGCCAGTTGGCGAATAACCCCACTTCGCGCATAGCTGCTATGGCGCAGGCGCATGCCCGCCCTGCACGCCGAACTGCGACTGACGCCACACCTCGAACACCCGGTTGCGCAACCAGCGGTGCTCGGCGGAGGCTTGCAGGCGCTGGTGCCAGACCACCCAGTAGCGCTGGCTATGGCCGATGAAACCCAAGGGGCGCCAGGCCAGGCCGTGCAGGCGCGCCAACTGCACGGCAATATGCTCGGGCACCGTGGCCAGCGCCTGGCCCTGGCCGACCACCTGCACCATGGCACTGAAGAACGGCACCTCCAGGCTGATCCGCCGTTGCAGGCCCAGGGCCCGCAGGTGGCGGTCGATGAAGCTGTCCTTGTCACCGCCGCCGGATACGCGCACGTGCTTGAACGCCAGGTAGTCCTGCTGGCTCACCTCGGCCTGGGCGCTCAGCGGGTGGTCCTGGCGCATCAGGCACACCGCCCGGTCCTCGCCCAGCAGGCGCCCGTGCAAGTTGGGCGGCGACTCGTCGAACAAGGTGGTGGCCAGGTCGATTTCACCGCTGGCGAGCAAGGCATACTGACCCGCTTGCCAGGTGCGGTACTCCAGCGAGACACCGGGCGCCTCCTGCTCCAGCACGGCCACCAGCTGCGGCAGCATGTGTTCGGCCACGTAATCGGAGGCGGCCAGGCAGAAACGCCGTTCGCAGCGCGCCGGGTCGAACGCCGCCGGTTGACGCAGGGCATTGAGTTCCTCGAGTACCTGGCGCAACGGCTCGACCAGCGCCTCGGCATGTTCGCTGAGCACATAGCCACGTCCCTGGCGTACCAGCAACGGGTCGTCGAACGCTTCGCGCAGGCTGGCCAGCTGGCGGCTCAGCGCCGACTGGCTGCAGCCCAGGCGTTCGGCGGCATGGCTGAGGTTCTTCAGCTGCAGCAGGCAATCAAGGGTGCGCAGGTGGGCGAGGCTGAGCGAGGCGAAGGCAGGATGCATGGCACGGGTCCGGAAATGAGCGCGGGGCAAGCCCACCCCCACAACGGCGGTGGGAGCGGGGTTGCCCCGCGATGACGTCGCCTGGATCAGTCGGTCAGGCCGACATAGACGTTCTGCACATCGTCGTTATCATCGATCGCCTCGAGGAACGCCTCGACCTCGGCCAGGGCCTCGGCGCTCAGGCCGGCGGCGCTTACCGGGTTCTTCGGGGTGTAGCCGATCTTCGCCGAGGTAACGGTGAAACCGTGCTCCGGCAGGGCTTTCTGCACGGCGTCCAGGTCGGTGGTGTCGGTGATGAACAGGGTCGAGCCCTCTTCCTCGCCGTCCTCGAAGTCCTGGGCACCGGCTTCGATGGCCGCCATCTCCGGGTCGGCGTCACCTTCGGCGGTGGCCTCGATCAGGCCGACATGGTTGAAGTCCCAGGCCACCGAGCCGCTGGCGCCAAGCTGGCCCTTGCGGAACAGCACGCGGATCTGGGCCACGGTACGGTTGACGTTGTCGGTCAGGCACTCGACGATCAGCGGCACCTGGTGCGGGGCGAAGCCTTCGTAGCTGACAGCGTGGTACTGCACGGCTTCGCCGTCCAGGCCCGCGCCTTTCTTGATCGCACGCTCGAGGGTTTCACGGGTCATCGAGGCTTTCTTGGCCTGGACGATGGCCAGGCGCAGGCGCGGGTTCATGTCCGGGTCGGCGCCGGACTTGGCGGCGATCTGGATCTCCTTGGCCAGCTTGCCCATGATCTTGCCTTTGGCGTTGGCCGCCGTTTCTCTATGCTTGGCTTTCCACTGTGCGCCCATATCGACTCTCTTTGTTTCAGCGGCCGGTTCAGGAAGCGACCGGCCAAAAAGTGGGGAGAGTTTATACGCCCTTGCTGCCGGGTTCGACAAGAAAACACACAACCCGCGTGGGAGCGGGTTTACCCGCAAAACAAGCGACGCTGTGCCTGGCACCGGCTGCGCCGGTGTTCGCGGCTGAAGCCGCTCCCACAGGGAAGGGACCGCGCCGACCTCAGGACATGCACCACACCTGTGGGAGCGGGTTTACCCGCGAAGCAAGCGACTCAGTGCCTGGCACCGGCTGCGCCGGTGTTCGTGGCTGAAGCCGCTCCCACAGGGAAGGGACCGCGCGACCTCAGGGCATGCACCACACCTGTGGGAGCGGGTTTACCCGCGAAGCAAGCGACGCGGTGCCTGGCGCCGGCTGCGCTGGTGTTCGCGGCTGAAGCCGCTCCCACAGGGAAGGGACCGCGCGACCTCAGGGCATGCACCACACCTGTGGGAGCGGGTTTACCCGCGAAGCAAGCGACGCGGTGCCTGGCGCCGGCTGCGCTGGTGTTCGCGGCTGAAGTCGCACGACGTGTGGCTCAGCCCTTGTCGGCCTTGCCCGCCGCCGCCGCGAACCTGGCCAGGCGTACATCCAGCCGGCGCGGCCGCAGGCCGTGGTCCTCGGCCCGCTCCTTGCGGCGAATGGCATTACGCACCAGCAACGAGCCCAGGTAGCGGACCGGCTCCGGCGGGAACTGCCCCAACGGCCCCTTGACCAGTGGCGAACGGGTCCAGGGGTTGTCCAGGCCCAATGCCAGCGACGAGAGGATCTGCCCGCCCATGTGGCACGGCCCGACCCCACTGCCCGAATAGCCAAAGCCATAGAACACATTACCCTGCCCATCCAGCCTGCCGAAGAACGGCAAGCCGGTCACCGAGCGGTCCGACGGCCCGTTCCAGCTCGCCGCCAGCGGCACCTCGGCCAAGGTTGGGAAAAATTCCGCCAGGCTGTCGCGCAACAGCGGCTGGTAGGGTGACGGCTGGTCGAACACCGGCAGCATGCGCCCACCATAGGCGAAGGTGTTGCCGCCCTTGCCGAGCATCAGCCGGCCATCGGCGGTGTTGTGGTAGTAGTGCACGAAGATCCGCGAGTCGAGCACGCTGACGCCGCTGTCCAGGCCGATCTGGCGCAGCAGCTCCGGGCATGGCTCGGTGATGATCATGTCGCTGGAGACGATCGCCACGCTGCGTTCGAACTGCGGGAAGGCGCGCGCCATCCAGGCATTGAGGCCGAGTACCACGCGATCGGCGCGAATGCTCCCACCAGGGGTACGCACCGTGGCCGGCGCGCCATGCGCCAGCCCAGTCATCGCCGTGCCCTCATGGATGCGCACCCCACGCTGCAACGCCACCCGGCGCAAACCACGTACCAGGCGCCCCGGCTGCACCGTGGCGGCGGCCGGCGAATACCAGCCTTCCAGGTGCCGCTCGGAGCCCGCCAGGCGCTGCAACTGGGCCAGGGGCAGGCGCTGGAACGAGTTGATTCCTTGGCGCTGCAGAGCCGCGATCACTGCATCGGTGCCGCCGAGCTGGGCCTGGTTGGTGGCGGTGTACAAGGTGCCGTCCATACGGTAGTCGCAGTCGATGCCATTGCTGGCACAGAACGCGCCGATGGCCGCGATGCTGTGCTCCGACTCGCGCACCAGGCGCACCGCCTCCTGCGTGCCGAACAAGCGCTCGAGGGTAAAGTACTTGGCCGACCACGACAGCGCGCAGCCGCCGTTGCGCCCACTGGCCCCGGCGCCGCAGATGTCCGCCTCGATCAGCAGCACATCCAGTTGCGGCGCTTGTTCCTTGAGCATCAGCGCGGTCCACAGCCCGGTGTAGCCACCGCCGACGATACAGACATCGCAACGCGTATCGCCGGTCAGTGGCGGGCATGGCGCCGCCGCTTCCTGCTCCAGGGCCTGTTGCAGCCAGAAGGGTCTCATCGGTTTCGCTTTCCTTTAGGTACGCAGTGGCTTGATCGCCATGCCGGTGTTGGGGGCCACATCGTTGGCCTGGGGTGTACTGGCCGGGCGGCTGTTCCAGTGCGGCAGCAGCACCAGGGCGGAGAACAGCGCGGTGCCGGCGAAGATGATGAACACCGTGACGCTGTCGAAGTAGCCCGGCAGCAGGCCGCCGAGCACCGCGCCCACCGAGCCGCAGCCGTTGACGAAGCCGGCGGCGGTGGCGCCGGCCTTGGCAGTACCGAAGTCGATGGCGGCGGCACCGCTGATCATCGAGTCGGGGCCGTAGAGGGTCAGGCCCATGACGAACAGCAGCGCCACGACCAGCATCACGCTGCCGCTGTGCATCGCGGCCATGAAGCCGGCCAGGGTCAGGGTCAGCAGTATCAGGCTGATCACACAGGCCGGCATGCGCCGGGCGCCGAACAGCTTGTCGGAGGCCAGGCCGATGAGGATCGGCCCGAGCAGCCCGGCCAGTTCGAAGGCGGTGGGGATGATCGCCGCGCCGACCTTGCCCACCGACGGCATCTGTTCGAAGACGATCACCGGCCCCCACAGCAAGATGGCGTAGCGTGCCGGCTTGAGCATGAAGTAGGCCAGGCCCAGGGTGAGCACGGTGCGGTTGCGCAGGATCTCGCGCAAAGGTGCCCAGACGCTGCACAGGTTGCCCCCTGGCGCCATGCTTTGCGGTTCAGGCTCCACCGCTGGCAGGCCGACATCCTCGGGTTTGTTGCGCTGGAAAATGAAGAACAGCACCGCCACCGCCGCCACCACCACGGCGCTGGAGAAGAATGCCGCATGCCAGCTGCCGACCAGGGTGTAGGCCCACCAGCCGGCGAACGGCGAGGCGACCAGGCCGCCAAAGGCGTAGCACGAACTCCACAGCCCCAGTACCCGCCCGCGCTGTACCGACGGGAAGAAGCTGCCGATGTTCTTGCACAGCCCCGCCCAGCCGGTGGACTGGGCCAGGCCCTGGACCAGCATGCAGGTGGCGAAGATCGGGAAGGTCGCGTAGCTGCCCATCACCACCGCGGCGGCGGCCGAGATCAGCAGCCCACCCAGCACCACCACACGCGGCCCAAAGCGGTCGGCGAGCATGCCCCAGGTGAACTGGCCCACGGCGTAGGCCGCCAGGTAGATGGCGTCGAGGTTGGCCATCGCGGCCTTGTCGAGCATGAACGTCGGGTCTTCGGCGATGCCCAACTTGGCCACCGAAAACGCCTTGCGGGTGAAGTAGAAGGCGGCGTACGCCAGCCAGGTAATGGCGAAGATCTGCATGCGCCAACGCTTGATGGCGCCCAGGGATTGATTCATGTGACTCTGACCTCTTGCGTGAGTGTGCCGGCAGAATGTGAAGAAACGCCTGTCTTGTTGTTGTGTTGCGCACTGCATGACGGAGGGACGTCATCTGGTCAGATGGCGGCGCGGGTCGGGCGTGACCGGGGCGCCGCCATGGCCGGCCGGGCGCTGCTTGTGGCAGCGCGGCCGGGTTGAAACACATGGAAACAGCTGCTGACTGATAAATAAAATCGATTTATCGTATTTCACACATAAGCCAGACTTTTAAGTGGAGTACTCGATGTCGGTCTCGCACGCTCAACTCAAGGCCTTCCATGCCGTTGCCGAGCAAGGCAGCTTCACCCGCGCGGCACAGAAGCTGTTCCTCACCCAGCCGGCGGTGTCCGACCAGGTGCGCAAGCTGGAAGAGCGCTTTGGTGTGTTGCTGTTCCAGCGCAACAAGCGCTCGGTGCAGTTGACCGACCTGGGCGAGCGGCTGCTGGGGGTGACCCAGCGCCTGTTCGCCTGCGAGGCCGAGGCCGTGGAGCTGCTGCAGGACTCCCGCGCCCTGCATACCGGCAGCCTGACCCTGGCGGTGGATGCGCCGGTGCATGTGCTGCCGCAGGTGGCGCGGTTCTGCCAGCGCTACCCGGGCATCCAGGTGAAGATCGAGACCGGCAACACCGATGAGTCGCTGGCGCGGCTGTTCAGTTACCAGGCCGACCTGGCGTTGCTGGGGCGCGATGTCGATGATGAACGGCTGCATTGCGTGCCGATTCGCCGGGATCCGATGGTGGCGTTCGTGTCGCACCAGCATCCGTGGGCCAGTCGGGGGGCCATCAGCCTGGCCGACCTGGATGACACACCCTTGGTGCTGCGTGAGCCGGGGTCGGTGACGCGGCAGACGCTGGAAGAGGAGATGCAGCGGGCGGGGCTGCGGATTCGGCCGGCGATCCAGGTCGAAGGCCGTGAAGCTGCGCGTGAGGCGGTGGTGGTGGGGATTGGCGTGGGGGTGGTTTCGGCGGCGGAGTTCGGGGCGGATGCGCGGGTGTGTGCGTTGCCGATTGTTGATTGTCAGCGGCATTTGACCGAAACGCTGGTTTGCTTGAGGGAGCAGCGGATGCGGCGGGTGGTGGCTACGTTTTTGGAGATGGTTTGAGGGGGGGGGCGGGATCTGGTGCTATTGTTTTGATTTTTGCATGCTTATTCATAGACGATAGCGACTTTTAGTCACCTTTCCGCCCTTACGGCGGGTTACTTTGGTCGTGGCCAAAGTAACCAAAGCCGTTGTGCTCCATTCATCCGGCCCTCCGCTGCGCTCCGGGTTCCCTCGCTCCGTTCTTGCTCCCGGGAGGATCGCGCTGAACGCCCCATCCTGGGGCGCAGCGCTTGACGGGCATCCATGCCCGTCACCTCCCTTCGCAAGAACTCCGCTCGGCCTCCTGAAGTCGCAATTGGCGGTGCCTGAACTATCGCGCACTTAGAAGCAAGAACAAGAACAAGAGCAAGAGCAAGAGCAAGAGCAAGAGCAGAAGTTTTAAATTGGTTTCTGGCAGTCATTTAAATATTGACTGCTCTGACCCTTTCGCGGGTAAACCCGCTCCCACAGGGTTATGCATATTTTCAACTTCCACCACTCTCCTGTGGGAGCGGGCTTGCCCGCGAAAGGGCCCTGGAGATCACAGACATGCAACTAGCGACAGCTGCGCCAGTGCAGGCGCCGCCCCTAACTTCGCGACTTCAGGAGGCCGAACGCAGGCCTTGCGGAGGGAGGTGACGGGCATGGATGCCCGTCAAGCGCTGGGGCCCAGGATGGGCCCTACAGCGCGGTCCTCCCGGGAGCAAGGCCGGAGTGAGGGAACCCGGAGCGAAGCGTAGGGCCGGATGATGGAGCGCACGGTTTTTGGTTCCTTTTTGCCACGACAAAAAGGAACTCGCCGTAAAGGCGAAAAGGTGACTATGCGTCGACATCGCAAATGAATGCGCATAAAACTATTAAAACAACCCCCAATCTCAGAAACTCCAAAAAACACATTCATCGCCAAACCAACCGCAAGGCCCCACCCCATGCTCTACCGCCTGGCCGCCGACACCCTGGTCCTGTTCCATCTCTCGTTCATCCTGCTGGTCCTGTTCGGCGGCCTGCTGGTGCTTTGGCGCCGCCGCGCCCTGCTACTCCACTTACCCGCCCTCGCCTGGGGCCTGGCCGTGGAAGGCCTGCACCTGGAATGCCCCCTCACCGACTGGGAAAACCACCTGCGCCACGCCGCCGGCGACCTCGGCTACCACGGCGGCTTCGTCGAACACTACATCTGGCCACTGATCTACCCCGCCGGCCTGACCCCACAAATCCAACTGTGGCTCGGCGCCGTGGTCCTGACCCTCAACCTCGGCGTCTACAGCTACGTGCTCTGGCGCCTAGCGCGTCGCCACCACGAATAACCGCGGGAACGGCAGCAGCACCTTGCCATCGCTGGCCGCCGGGTAATCATGCTGCATGGCCTGCAAATACAGCTGCAGGAAATCCGTCTGCTCCCCCTCATCCAGCCGCGCCAGATACGGCCGCAACGCCGAGCCCTTGAACCACTCCACCACCGCCTCGGCACCACCGGCCAACGGATGATGGTAGGTGGTGCGCCACACATCCACCCGCGCGCACAGCGGGCTCAACAAGTCGTAGTAAAACCCCGCATTGTGCCGCGGCGGCAAACTGAAATCGGCGAACTTGGCCGCCCACGGCCCACGGCTGGCGATCTCGCGCAACTGCCGGTGAGCGGGCTCGTCAAGGTTGTCCGGGGTCTGCACCGCCAGGCTGCCCCCCTCGCTCAATTGCCGCACCAGATGCGGATACAGGTTGCCGTGCTCCGGCACCCATTGCAGCGACGCATTGGCGAGGATCAGGTCCTGTGGCTCCTGGGCCGTCCAACCGGCGATGTCGGCAATCTCACAACGTACCCGGGGAATGCTCAGGCGCGGACGTTGGCGGGCCTTGTCGATCATATCGGCATCGCTGTCCAACGCCGTGACCTGGGCATCGGGATGGCGCTGCAGCAGCACCTCGGTGGAGTTGCCCGGGCCGCAGCCCAGGTCGGTGGCATGGCGCACCGAGCGCGGCGGCACCGCGGCGAGCAGATCGCGCACGGCGCGGGTGCGTTCATCTTCGAACAGCGAATACTGGGTAGCGGACCAGGCCATGGACTAGCTCCGGGATGAAGGTTCCCGCTAGCATACCCCCAGCCAGGCCTCTGTAGGAGCCGGCTTGCCGGTGAACCTGGCACCCGAGGGCTTGCCTGGGAACCGACAGACCAGGCCTCAGGTCAATCCATCATCCCCACACCGATGCCTTCATGAAAACCGCCCTCGCCCTCATTCTCCTCGCCCTGATCGGCGCCTCCGCCCTGCTCGGCTCGCCCTGGATGAGCCAAGGCTTCGACCTGGCCGACCTGCGTACCACCGCCGGCCAGCAACTGTCGCGCCACCTGGACGACGGCACGCTGCTGGTACTGCAGGCCAACAGCGCGGTCGACGTGAAGTACGACGCGCAACAACGGCGCGTGACCCTGCTCGAAGGTCGGCTCGCGGTGGACGTCGCCGATGACGACCCACGGCCATTCCTGCTGATCACCGAGCACGGCACGCTGGCCACCCACGACGCCCAACTGTCACTGATCCGCCTGGGCGGTGAGACCACTGCCAACCTGCAAGCCGGCAGCGCCGAGCTCGACAGCGCCGGCCATCACCTGCAACTGCAAACCGGGCAGCCGGTGCATTTCGACCGCACCGGGCCGCGCACGCCTTGAACGAAAACGGCCGGGTCCCCTGCAGGACCCGGCCGCGCTCTACCTCAACACCGTTCAATGCGCCTTGGCGGTACGCAATTGATGCACCACGCCCATCGCCACCACGATCGCCGCGGCGATACCAGTGGAGATCACCAGGATCTGGTAGTCCGGCATGAACGCCATGGTCACCAGCGCGGCAACAATGAAGACGATCACCAGGTAGGTCAGCCACGGGAACAGCCACATCTTCAGGCGCACTTCCTTACCCTCGGCAATCAGCTTGCGGCGCATGCGCAACTGCGAGAAGGCGATCACCAGGTACACCAGCAAGGCGATCATGCCAGTGGTGTTCATCAGGGTTTCCAGCACGTCCTTAGGTCGCAGGGTCTCGCTGAAGTTGATCAACGCGCAGAACACCGCCACCAGGCACGAACCGATGATCGCGTTCACCGGCACGCCGGTACCAGTGCGGGTGAACTTGAACAGGCGCGGCGCATCGCCACGCTGGGCCAGCGAGAACAGCATGCGCGAGGCGGTGTAGTGGCCGGAGATCAGGCAGCTGCTCACCGAGGTCAACACTACGAAGTTCATCAGCAGCTCGGCATAGGGCACACCCAGCAGCTCGAGGGTACGGCGGTAGGCGCCATAACCGGAGACGCCCAGCTGCGGGTCGTTCCACGGCACCAGGCAGACGATCAGGAAGATCGAGCCGACGTAGAACAGGCACACCCGCCACACCACCGAGTTGGTGGCCTTGACGATCTGCGTGGCCGGGTCCTTGGCTTCGGAAGCGGCGATGGTGACGATCTCGGCGCCCAGGAAGGCGAACATCACTCCCAGCAACGCGCCGATCACCGTGGTGATGCCATTGGGCATGAAGCCTTCGGCGGTCAGGTGGCTGATGCCGCGCACTTCACCGAACTGCCAGACATTCATCACCGCCGCAGTGCACACCACCAGGAAGCAGACGATCGCCACCACCTTGATCAGCGCGAACCAGAACTCGAACTCGCCGTAGTGCTTGACGTTGAAGAAGTTGACCGTGATCAGCAGCAAGGTCGTGGCCAGCACGAACACGTTGACGCTCACATCGGGGAAGAAACCATGCAGGATCTTGCCCGCCACGTAGGCTTCCCAGGCCATCAGGATCACCCAGTACCACCAGTACAGCCAGCCGATGGTGAAGCCGGCCCAGCGGCCGATGGCGCGGTCGGCGTAGGTGGAGAACGAGCCGGTGTCGGGCGACGAGGTCGCCATTTCGCCGAGCATGCGCATGATCAGCACCACCAGGATGCCACCGGCCAGGTAGGCCAGCACGGCGGCCGGGCCGGCGCTGTGGATCACGCTGCCGGAACCGACGAACAAGGCGCCGCCGATCACCCCGGCGATGGACATCATCGTCAGGTGGCGCGACTTCAACGAGGCGCTGAGCTTGCTCTCGTGCCCGTCCTTCGCGGTGGTGGATGTGGATGTAGCTTCCATCAGTCAATTACCCCGTGCTTCTTTTTATCCAAGGAAAAACTGTGAAACCCCGATGGCTATCGGACTCACCTGTACATCAGTGCGGGCTGGGAGGTGTGCGGTGCACACGCAGGCCATCCGTGGCGGCCTGCTTACGCGGCCAGGGTGCGAACCCTGGTCGAACTGAACCATGCTGGGGACGGGCGCTGGACGCCCGGCCTCGGGAAAAGAGGGTGCGAGACGAGGCTCGACTGAGGTGCAGCGATATTGTGATTATTCATGGCGCTGTCGCGTGCTGTGTTGGCGATATCTGACACGTAATGTAAAAATGTCGAACACTTTGAGCCATGCACAGCGGCATGATTTACGCACTGCACTGTACAGGTCGCCCATGCAATACACTTGCGATGCCCCGCGTCTGGCACACCTGAAGGCCCCCTGAATGCTCCAGCTACATCCGGACTCCGCCACCCCGCTGGTCAACCAGATCATCGACGGGCTGCGCGCGCTGATCGACGCCCAGACTCTCAAGCCCGGGGCCAAGGTACCGTCGATCCGCGCCTTCGCCGCCACCTATTCGGTGAGTACCTTCACCGTGGTCGAGGCCTATGACCGCCTGGTGGCCCAGGGCCTGCTGGTGAGCAAGGGCAATGCTGGCTTCTTCGTCAATCGTGCGGCGAACGAGCTGCTGGACAGCCAGCACCTCGAAGCCGACACCACCCGCCCGACCTTCAACTCCGAGTGGTACCTGCAGCAGATCTTCGAAATCCGCCAGTTACCGTACAAACCCGGTTGCGGCTGGTTGCCCAACGAGTGGATGTACGAGGAAGGCCTGCGCCGCGGCTTGCGCCAGGTGGCTGGCAGCCCGCTGGAGCTGTCGGGCTACGGCGACCCCATGGGCCTGCCCGAATTACGTGCGTTGACCGCGCAGAACCTGCAACAGGAGCTGTCGATCGTCGCCAACCCGGCGCAGCTGATGCTCACCCATGGCGCCAGCCAAGCCCTCGACCTGGCCGTGCGCACCCTGGTGCGCCCCGGCGACGTGGTGCTGGTGGACGACCCCGGCTACCCCAACCTGATGAGCATCCTGCGTACCCAGGGCGCCACTCTGGTAGGCGTACCACGCACGCCGGCCGGCTACGACCTCGACCAGCTCGAACGCCTGCTGGCGCACCACCGCCCTACCGCGTTCTTCACCCAGCCGCACCTGCACAGCCCGACCTGCTCGCGCACGCCGCTGGCGCAGCTGCACCGCCTGCTGCAACTGGCCAGCCAGCACGGCTTCCGCCTGGTGGAAAACAACCTCTACGCTGACATGATCGCCGAGCCCCAGCCCTGCCTGGCCAGCCTCGACCACCTGCAACAGGTGGTGTACGTCGGCAGTTACTCCAAGAGCATTTCGCCCAATGTACGGGTCGGCTACCTGCTGGCCAGCCCCGAGCTGATGCAGCAGTTGCTGCACCTGAAGATGCGTTCGGGGCTGACCACCTCGCAGGTGATGGAGCGGGTGGTGTACGCGGCGATCATCGACGGTCGCTGGCGCAAGCACCTCAAGCGCCTGCGCCAACGCCTGGCCGAAGCACACCAGGAAGTCGGCCGGCACCTGCATCGGCTGGGCTTCGAGCTGTTCATCGAGTCGGACGAAGGCATGTACATCTGGACCCGCCACCCGGCGATTCCGGACAGCGCGGCGTTGCTCGACGATGCCCTGGAGCAAGGCATCATGCTCGGGCCCGGGCAGTTGTTCATGGTCGATGCCCAGGCTACCGGGTGGATGCGTTTCAACGTGGCGTTCAGTACCGAGACGGCGATGTGGGAGTTGTTGGAGAAGGTGCTGGTCAAGCATGTGCGGCGGGGGTGATTTGAATTATCCGGGAGCGGCGCTGCATTGATGTCTCGAGGCAAGCTAACTCCTAACTCCTAGGTCCAGGTGACTTGCGATCCAGCCACTAGGACCTTCAACTAACCACCAGACCGCCCCTGGAGGCGCTTCCGCCCTCTGAGACGGACGCCTCCATAATAGAGGCCATCATGCACTCACTTCCCTTGTTCCATGCCTGGACCTACACGTCGACGCCTGAGTGTGCAACGAGCAGCGCAACCTAGTGTTCATGTCGCCCTGGGGTCGTGACACTGCCCGGAAGGAGTGTCTCGCTCGTCTCACGCTGGGCCGGGAGGAAAATGGGCTCGACCACTTCCACATCCTCGTCGAGGGGCGAAGCATCCCCTCCTCTCCAACCAGGACTTGTTGGAAAAGCACACCACACGACAATTCCGCGGGACTTTGTACGGAGGGTCTTTACGGGGAGCCCGCAGAACTCGAAAAAAATCGTGCGCCAAGCCACAGGCGGGGTTGGGTCATTGACTTCGTATACTGTGTTTTTATACAGTGCCGGCCAGCGATCTCCCTTCTGGAAATCGCGCTTTCAAGGAATGAATTTATGGCCATAGAGCTACCGGAAACGACTGTTCACCCGTGGCCCGACCCTTTGCCTATTGACGCGGGATCATTCGCGTACCTCTACAACGAGCGAGACCGACAGGGCCGGGAACAATTAGCAACATTTAACAGAATGATGACCGACCTTGCAGCAGAACTCCTGCGGGTCAAGACGTATTTGGATACGTCTTATGCGCCCTTGATCACGGGAGCAGCCCAAACCACTTTGGAGACCTTGGGGCTGCTCGGTGTCCCATTGGATACCTCCTCAAGCAGTGCAGCTGATATTGCGGGATACATCAGTACCGTCAACCAGGCACTTGTCGAGTGCTAATGATCAGCTCGCCTCGCTGTCCACAGAGGCCTTGGCATTTTCGGGTGGCAATGTGCTTGAACTCAATGCCTCTCAGATCAAGGCTGCGAACATGTCACGAATCCCCAAGCACTGGCTTGCATGGGGACCATTCCCGGCGTCGGAACAAGGTATTTATCAGAAAGCCTATGAGGCAGCCCTGCAATCCCGAGTGGTAGGTCAAACCATAAAGACATTGCAGGAACGCCAAGCGAACTTGAACACCAGCCTAGAACAGGCCAAAGTTCGTGAAGTACAATCCGTTCGTCAGTCAATCAGCAGTGATTTATCAGCCATCACAGCACCTGCGCAACAGCAACTGGCTGCGCATAGACAAGCTCTGGAAAATCAGTTTTCCGACTCTGCAACTAGGACCAATGCTGAACGAGAAGCCGCTAATCAGGCTGTGCGGCAAGCGGTTGAGCAAGCGTATCAGCAGATTGATGCCCTCATCACCTCGGCTGGCAGCAGGGTCAATGCGGGGGAACTCGCTCAGATCAACCAATCGGTAAGGGCAATGGCCGGCACCGTTGCTGCTACGTTCACCCGCGCGGCGAATCAGCTGGTGGCCAATGCCAATGCATTCATCGAGTCTCAGCGCCAAACGGTCAATCAGGCCAGCACTGGTGCCGCCATCCAGGTCAGCGCCCGCGTGGCCGAACTCATTGCACAGGTTCAAGCTACGCCGACCCGCGACATCGCCGCATCGGCCCAACAGTCTCTTAAGCAAGTCACAGACACCGCTTATGTTGCTGCGAGTAACCAGATCCATATTGCATCCCTCGCAGACACCGTCAAAAGGCAGGAGGTAAGTACAGGCATCCAGTCTGCCCGAAACAGCGCCCAAGCCCAGCTTCAAGCCCTGCCCGGCACCACTCAAACCGCCATTACCCAAGCGGCCAACAGCTACCGCTTCGCAGCCAGCGCTGCGGCGGCACTCACCGTGCCAGGACAAGGCACCGTCCCTTTGGCCGAAACCGCGCTGGCGACACTGCGCCAAGGCATTGCAAACGCCATTGCCGCATTAGGCCGCATTGCCACGGCTGGGCCGGGTGCCCCAATCGCCGCCGCCCTGACCGCCGTGTTTTATGCCCGTTCAACAGCCAGTGAAGAGCAGGACCAAACACCGGCGCGATTTCGCTACGGCTTGGGTGTCAATGCTCATGAGCTTGGCTTTTCGGCGAACGCCGATCTCAATGCCATTGCCGCCGCTCAAGGCACTGTCGAGCTGCCGTATAGGCTCACCAACGAAACCCGAGGTGATGGGCGCTCCTACGTTTCGGTGGTCACAGCTGATGGCGTGAACATCTCCAAGAGCGTACCCGTACGGGCTGCCACGTTTGATCCGCAAACTGGACGCTACACTGTGACGGTGCCAAGCTTGGTACCAGACCAGCCTCCCATTACCCTGACCTGGACGCCTGCGGCGCCTCCAGGGGATCAGTCCTCAAGTACGACGACACCGGTCGTTCCACCGCCTGTGCCGACCTACACAGGCGTGGAACTGCAACCGCTGAACATTGAGGCCGAGACCTACCCCGGTGTGTTGCCGGATGCTCGCGATCTGATCATTACCTTCCCGGTAGACTCCGGGATGAAACCGATCTATTTGATGTTCAGCGAGCCTTTAGACTCGGGGATATTCACCCGGAGGCAGTTGGACAAAAAGTACAAGCACGCCATTGACTTTGGAGTTATCAACACAAAAAAAAATAGAGAAACCCTGACTGCATTCAAAGACGCCATTGAGCAACATTTGAATAGTGAAGACACAGTAGAAAAAGGAACTTACCGTCGACTTCCGGGCTCCAAAGTATTTTTCAACCATAAAACCATGAATGTAGTAATCCTAAAGGGCAACGGCGATTTTTTATCCGGATGGACAATTAATCCAGAGACAGACGTAGGCAGAATTTACATTGAAACAGGTGACTTATGAGTAGCCACGACATGATTTCTTTAGGGAAAGACTTGATTAACGGCAAAATCGATGGATTAACATTCTCAGAAGACATATGCGTGGCCAGGCGAGACAAAACAAACTCAACGCCGACTGATAGAAACATATTGAACTGTGGCGAGGAGTTATTCATGGCAGCAGAAACTTACAATCCAAATGAAGACCGTGAGGATTATGAGATCAACGAGGAACAACTTAAGATGCAGGTCAGTGAAATATTAAATAAATATAATATCTCAACCTCCTGACACCCTATTAAATTTAAGCCAGGGGTTCTCCAATCAATTCAGCACAGGTCACCCGACCTGTGCTGACATAGCCCTTCGTTTATCTATCTCAGCACGCCTAACCATAAGTCAGATGCGATAGGGGCTAGGAAGCAACGAACCCCAAATCCAACGTAAACTTTATCAGTGTCGTTTAGTATCTTCTTCCCAAGCATCCAACGCGACACAACAACTGCTCATATCGGCTATCGCGTATAAGTTCGAAGTCTTGCATCACTTCGCGAACCCAAACGCCCGCATCCCAGCAAGGCTGGAGCCTGCTGGGGCGCAAGCACAGCAGCGGCATAAAGCACTCGCCAAGCGCCACGTCTAGGTGCACCCTGATGCTCTCGCACACAAGGACCAGCAACGCTCATGGCGAAATGGCTAGACGGCGGTGGGCTCATGGCCGAGCGCATCCGCAACCACGACTGGAGTAGCACACCGCTAGGCCCTCTGCACACCTGGCCCGAAGTGCTCAAGACCAGCGTCGCCCTGTGCCTGGCCTCGCGCTTCCCGCAAGCGGTGCTATGGGGCGAGCAATTGATCACCCTGTACAACGATGCCTTCACCCCGATCCTGGGAGACAAGCCCCTGACCCTGGGGCAGCCGTTCAGCCAGGTATGGCAGGAAGCCTGGAGCGACATCGCCAGCCTGGCCCAACGCGCACTGAGTGGCGAGGCGGTGTACATCGAGGACTTTCCCCTGGTGATCGAGCGCCGGGGCAACCCGGAACGCGCCTACTTCACCTTTTGCTACAGCCCCATCCGCGACCATGACGGCAAGGTGGTGGGCATGCTCGACACCGTTACCGAGACCACCGCCAACGTCGTCGCCAACCAGCGCCTGAGCTTCCTCGACAGCGTGGGGCGGGCCGTGGCCGATGCCACCGACGCGGAGCGGATCATGGCCACCACCACCCGCCTGCTCGGCGAGCATCTGCACCTGTCGAGCTGCGCCTACGCGATGATGGCCGCCGACGAGGACGGCTTCACCATCTGTGGCGACTGGGTGAGCCCAGGCTCGCCGCGGCTGCTCGGCCAGTACCGCCTGGCCGATTTCGGAGGCCTGGCGGTCAGTCGCCTGCGCGCCGGCCTGCCACTGGTGATCGAAGACAACCTGACGCAGTTGCCGGCGCGCGAGGCCGCGACCTTCCAGGCCATCGGCATCACCGCGACCCTGTGCATTCCGCTGATCAAGGAGGGCCGCCTGACCGCGCTGATGGCCATTCACGACAAGGTTCCGCGCAGCTGGAGCCCATATGAGCAGACCCTGATCAGCGAAGTCACCGAACGTTGCTGGGCGCATATCCAACGGGTCCAGGCCAACGCCGAGGTGCGCGAGGCGATGCTGGCCCTCGAGGCGCTCAATGCCACCCTTGAGCAACGGGTCGAGGAACGCACCGGGCAACTGCTGCACACCGAGGCGATCCTGCGCCAGACCCAGAAGCTCGAGGCCATCGGCCAACTGACCGGCGGCGTCGCCCACGACTTCAACAACCTGCTGACCATCATCCGCTCGTCGATCCACTTCCTGCAGCGCCCCGACCTCGATGACACCCGTCGCAACCGTTACATCAAGACCGTCTCCGACACTGTCGACCGAGGCGCCAAGCTGACCGGCCAACTGCTTGCCTTTGCCCGGCGCCAAGCCCTGAGCCCGCAGGTGTTCGAGGCCGGTCCACAGCTCGAAGCCATGGCCGACATGCTCGATACCGCCACCGGCGCACGCATCCAGGTCAGCCTCGAATTGCCCGAGGTGCCCTGCCACGTGCATGCCGACCTGGGCCAGCTGGAGACGGCGGTGATCAACCTGATGATCAACGGTCGCGACGCCATGGCCGGCAGCGGTACCCTGCGCCTGCGCCTGGAAGCCAACCGCAGCCTGCCAGGCCTGCGCGGCCAGCCGGAACAGCCGGGGCCATTCGCCGCCATCTCGGTGACCGACAGCGGCGTCGGCATTGCCCCGCACCTGCTCGAGCGCATCTTCGACCCGTTCTTCACCACCAAGCCCCCTGGCCAGGGCACGGGGCTGGGGTTGTCGCAAGTGTTCGGCTTCGTCAAGCAGTCGGGCGGCGAGGTGCAGGTGACTAGCACCGAAGGCCAGGGCACCACCTTTACCCTCTATTTGCCGCAAGTAGACCAGGCCGATGCCCAGGCCGAGCTGCACAGCAGCCAACCCATGCCACCAGGCGAACGACGGCGGATCCTGGTGGTCGAGGACACCCCCGATGTCGGCAGTTTCACCGCGCAGATCCTGCGCGATCACGGCTATCAGATCCGCTGGGCGGCCAGCGCTGAAGAGGCGCTGGCGCAGATCACGGCTGGCCAGAATGGGTTCGACGCGGTGTTTTCCGATGTGGTGATGCCGGGAATGGGAGGCCTGGCCCTGGCCCGCGAGCTGCGCGAAAGCCATCCACAGCTCCCGGTAATCCTCACCTCCGGCTATAGCGAGGCCATCGCCGAGGGCGGGCACCAGGGCTTCGCCTTCCTGGCCAAGCCGTATTCAGCCGAGCAGGTGTGCCGGATGCTCAACGAGGTGCTGCAGGCAAGCGACGCGCCCCTGTAGACGCCGGCCTTGCCGACGAACCAGGTGTCGCCTTGCAGCCCCGGCAAGTCCAAAGCGGACGCCGCTTCTGGACAGCTTGAAAGGGCTGACGCCTGCCAGCCCCACAGCATCAGCCCCGGCCACGCAACAACCGCGCCAGGCTCTGCGCCAGCTCGGCCTGGTGGAACGGCTTGCGCAGTACCTCGAAGCCATGCAGCTCGCTCGGTGCCAGGTTGGCATACCCAGTAATGATCAACACCGGCAGATCCGCCAGGCGCTCGCGCACCTTTTGGGCAAAGCGCACGCCGGTCATCTCGGTCATGACATGATCGGTCAACAACAGGTCCGGACGTAATCCCTGGTCCAGCAAGGCCAGCGCCTGCAATGGCCCCTCGGCCTCGCTGACCTCATACCCGAGGGCCTGCAACTGCATCAGCGTGGCATGACGCACCAAGGCTTCGTCATCCACCAGCAGCACGCGCCGCAAGCGGCCTGGCCCTGGCTCGTCGGCTGGCACGCCAACCTTCTCGGGCGCTTCACCCACCGGCAGCCACAGGGTCGCCTCAGTCCCCCGCCCGGCCCTTGAATGAATCGCGAAACCGCCACCCGACTGCAACGCCAGCCCCTGCACCATCGGCAAGCCCAACCCGGTGCCGCGCCCTACCCCCTTCTTGGTCGAATAGAACGGTTCGAGGCAGCGCCCCAGGACCTCTTCGCTCATGCCGCAGCCATTATCCTCCACCTGTAGCCAGACCTGGCGCCCCGTCAAGGGATTGGGGGCCTGGTGCGCATCGTCTTCGCCCAGACCTGCGCAGATGGTCAGCTGGCCACCTTCGGCCATCGCATCGCGGGCATTCACCACCAGGTTGAGCACGGCCAACTCCAACTGGTGCGGATCCACCAGTACCCCAGGCAATGCCGTGTCGATACGGACACGCAGGACAATGGTCGGGCCCAGCGAACGCGTCATCAGCTCGTGCATGTCCTCGATCAGCGCGGCCAGTGAAACCACCAGAGGTTTCAGGGTTTGCCGGCGGGCGAAGCTGAGCAGCCGCCCGACCAAGCTACGCGCCCGCTCCGCGGCTTGCAGGCCCCCCTCGATCAGGCGTTCGGCGCGCTCTGGCTGCGGATGGCGACGCAGCAGTTCGAGCGAGGCGATGATTGGCGTCAGCATGTTGTTGAGGTCGTGGGCAATGCCGCCGGTGAGCTGGCCGATCATGTCCATCTTGCGCGCCTCATGCAGCTGCACGAGGGCCGACTCGCGCTGGGCCAGCATCCGCGCCACGCGTTCCTCGAGGTTTTCGTTCAGTGCATGCAGGGCCCGCTCGGCACGGGCATGGGTCACCGCCGCCCAGACCTGCTTGGCGGTTTCCTCGACCAGCAGGCACTCGTCGGCGACGAACAGGTGTGGTGCGTGAAAATGCACCGCCAGCATCGCCTCCAGGTGCTCGGCACGCAGCACCGGTACATGCAGGCTGGCGCACAGCGCCGGTTCATTGGCCTGGTAGTCGTGGCGCACCACCTGGCCGCTCAGCAGCCCGTCACGCAGCGCCGGGTCAAGATTGGCGTAGGGGTTGTCACCGACCAGCGAAGGCACGCCATCGGCCCATTCCTGGCCCACCCGGTAATGGCAGCCATCACCCAGGTCCTCGCCGAAGCACACCCGCGCCGCGCCCAGCTCCTCACCCAGGCGGCGGATAGCGTGGGCCTCGATACGCTCGGCATCGCCCAACCCAGGCAACGCCTGACGCAGCTCCAGTAAAAAGGCCTGGCGGCGCTGAAAGCGCACCCGCTCGCTGGTGTCGTTGACGATGCACAGCACGCCGCCGACGCTGCCATCGGCCTCGCGAACCGCAGAGTAGGACACATCGAAATAGGCCGTCTCGCCCAGGCCCTGACGCTCGATGTAGAACGGCCGGTCCTTGGCGGCGAAGGTCACGCCAGTCTCGCGTACACCGCGCAACAGCGGCTCCAGATCGTCCCACAGCTCGCGCCAGTTTTCCTCGGCCGGTTGCCCCAGGGCCCGCGGGTGCTTGTTGCCGATGCTTGGCCCATAGGCTTCGTTGTACAGGGCCACGTACTGCGCGCCCCAGAACAGCACGATCTGCGCCTGGGCCGGCAACAGCGTGGTCATGATCGCCTGCAGCCCCGGCGACCAGCCGTGCGGCGGCCCCAAGGGCGAGGCGTGCCAATCCATCGCCCGCAGCAGGCCGCTGACCGTGTCACCGCCAAGCAACCATGCCGGCGGTGCGTTCAGGCTGACGGGCTTGCTCTGCCGACGCGTTTTCATGTCTCGGTCATCCCGGGCGCGTTGCCATCCTATGAGGGTAGGAAATCAGCCGATGGCAAATCGTTCCCTTGGGATCACCGCGACCTTCAGCGCCGCCCTTCGGCCAGCATGCGCACGGCCAGGCCAGCCAGCACGGTGCCCATCAGCCAGCGCTGCGCTTGTTGCCACAGCGGCCGCCCGGCGAGGAACACGGCGATGGAACCGGCCATCAGGGCGATCAGCGCATTGACCGTGACGCTGATGGCGATCTGCGTGCCGCCCAGCACCAGCGACTGCGCCAACACACTACCGTGCCCCGGCTCGATGAACTGCGGCATCAGCGACAGGTACATGACGGCGATCTTGGGGTTGAGCAGGTTGGTCAGGAACCCCATGGCGAACAGCCGGCGCGGGCTGTCGGCCGGCAAGTCGCGCACCTGGAAGGGCGACCGGCCGCCCGGACGCAGCGCCTGCCAGGCCAGGTACAGCAGGTACAGGGCACCACCGATGCGCAGGGCGTCATAGGCGAGCGGCACCGCCATCACCAGGGCCGTGATGCCCAGCGCGGCACAGAGCATGTAGAAGATGAACCCCAACGCCACCCCGCCCAGGGAAATCAACCCGGCCATCCGGCCTTGGCAGATGGAGCGGGAAATCAGGTAGATCATGTTCGGCCCCGGCGTCAGGACCATGCCCAGGCTGATCAGGGCGAACGCTAACAGGTTGCTGGTTTCAGGCATCATGCACCTCCTTGTTGTTATGAGCGGGGAAGTGTATCCGCACATGACCTCGCCTTGAAACGGTTCACCGAGCCCGGTAATCTTGCGCCGCTGCTGTAAGTCCAGTAGCCGGGTTTGGTCACCCGCGAACATCAAGGCGCACTAGCGCCGCTTTGCGATTCAGTTGGCGCTTTTTTGTGCCCGCTGTTTTGTTCTATGGCGGCTGTGCGTGGGGCGCCTCCGTGCGCGCCGGTTTCCTTGATTCCCGGTTGACCAACCCGCGCACAGTCGCCACCCATTCGTTTGGTCACGTTGTGTGGCGGCTCCATTGAATCAAGGAGCGACACAATGACGAAAGGTCTACCCGATCCCCCTTCCCGCGCCACCACGGCCCCTTGCAGTTTCGGCAATTGCGAGTGCAGCCATCCGTCGCTGTTCGCCGTACGCGAGGGCGTCGATCTCGAGGATGCCCTGGTGCACCTGTCCACTTTGCTCAAGGGCGCGTTCGCGACCAACCTCAAGGCCATGGAGCTGGCGACCGGCACCTGCCAAGACTTGCTGATGGCCAACGACCACGGGCTGGATGCCGCCAAGGCCGTGGTCGAAGCACTGCTCGACGGGGTGGAGATGCAACAGGTGGCACCGGTGCTGTAGCGCGGTGGAGCGCGCCTAGGCCAACTGCCCCACCACCAACCCCAGCGCGATCGCGATCATCACCACCCCCGACACCCGCCCGACCAGCCGCGCCGCTGCCGGGCGGGTGCGCAACACCGCCTTGGCGCCGTAGCCCACCAGCAGGTAGATCACCAGCGAGCTGCACAGGTGCACCAGCCCCAGCAACAGGATCTGCAGTGGCAGCGGCCAGCTCGATTGCGGGTCGGTGAACTGCGGCAGCAACGCCAGGAACAGCAGGAACACCTTGGGGTTGAGCCCGCTGACGCAGAAGCCCCTGAGCGCCCAGCGCGAGCCGCTGTCGCCCGCCCCCGCCTCGCCCGCCTCGGGCACCGCCGGCTTGAGCAGCAGGTTGCCGCCCAACCACAGCAGGTACAGGCAACCGGCCAGGGTCAGCAAGGTCAGCGCCAGCGGGTGCCCGGCGATCAGGCTGCCGACCCCGGCGGCGACGATCAGCGTGGCGAGGAAATGCCCGGACAACATCCCCGCCACCGCCGAGCCCACCCAGCGGCCGCGCATGCCAGCGGAGATGGCATAGGCCCAGTCGGCGCCCGGGGTAATCACGAACAGGAAGGAGACGGCCCAGAACGCCGCCAATACACTCATGGCCACTTCGATGGTTCCTTTCACACAGATTTCGGTGAAAGAAAGACTACGGATATCGCCAGGGGACTTTCTTTCGTATATTCCCTCTTCACAGCGAAAAACTGGAAGATCCTTCCCCATGGACAGAATCGATCGCAAGATCCTTGCCGAGCTGCAACAAGACGGTCGCCTGTCGGTGACCGAGCTGGCCGATCGCGTGGGCCTGAGCCTGTCGCCCTGCCACCGTCGGCTCAAGGCGCTGGAGGAGTCCGGCGCCATCCTCGGCTACCACGCGCGCCTGGCCCCGGCCGCGCTGGGCCTGAACTTCGCCGCGCTGGTATTCGTGACCCTGCGCGAGGTCACCCGCCAGCCGGTGGCGGACTTCGAGGCGGCCCTGGGCGAGATCCCGCAGATCGTCGAAGCGCAGCGGCTGTTCGGCGACCCGGACTACTTGCTGCACGTGGTGGCCAAGGACCTGCCGGCGTTCCAGAAGCTGTACGACGAGCAACTGACCAGCATCCCCAACGTCAAGCGGCTGAGTTCGACCTTGGTGATGAAAGAGGTGATCCAGGACCGGGTGTTGCCGATGTAGTCGCTGGCTTCACCGCTTACCTGGAGCGGCCTTGTGCCGCGAAAGGGCTGCTAAGCAGCCCCAGCGATCGAGTAGGCGGCACAAATGGCTGGGGCTGCCATGCAGCCCTTTCGCGGCACAAGGCCGCTCCTACAGGCAATGTCGGTGATCCGTACATGCGCATGCCCCAGCCTTAGTTTTTTTAACGTCCATAAGCACAAATTTACTAATTTCCCCCGCCCCAGCCGCCCCGCATCATCACGCCAACAAGAACGCGTCGCCCGTTGCCGGCGCGCACCTGGGCAACCGCCGTTGCCCCACCTTGCCTTGGAGTCCGTCATGACCCGTGCAGCCAATTCGGCACCCCTCATCGAGAAACACACCATCGGCTACGTGCCACCGCAAGACCGCCATGGAAAGGTAAGGGACTTGTTCACTCTGTGGTTCGGCGGCAACATCGCGCCGCTGCCCATCGTCACCGGCGCCCTGGGCGTGCAACTGTTCCACCTCAACCTGCTGTGGGGCATCGTCGCCATCCTGGTCGGCCATTTGCTCGGCGGCGTGCTGATGGCCCTGCACTCGGCCCAGGGCCCGCAGATGGGCATCCCGCAGATGATCCAGAGCCGCGCCCAGTTCGGCTCGCTCGGCGCGCTGCTGGTGGTGGTGATCGCCGGGGTCATGTACATCGGCTTCTTCGCCTCCAACATCGTGCTCGCCGGCAAGTCGCTGCATGGCGTGGTCGAGGCCGTGCCAGTACCGGTGGGCATCGTCATCGGCGCTTTGGGCTCGGGCATCATCGGCATCATCGGCTACCGCTTCATCCACGTGCTCAATCGTATCGGCACCTGGGTGCTGGGCATCGGCATCGTGGTTGGTTTCGGCTACATATTCAGCCATGTGCAAAGCGACGACTTCCTTACCCGCGGCGGCTTCAACCTGGCCGGCTGGCTGGCCACCGTGTCGCTGGCGGCGCTGTGGCAGATCGCCTTCGCCCCCTATGTGTCGGACTACTCGCGCTACCTGCCGGCCGATGTGAAAGTCTCCTCGACCTTCTGGACCACCTACCTGGGTTCGGCCCTGGGCTCGAGCCTGTCGTTCATCTTCGGCGCGGTGGCCGTGCTGGCGATCCCCGCAGGCATGGACACCATGGACGCGGTCAAGCTCGCCACCGGCAGCCTCGGCCCGTTGATGCTGGTGCTGTTCCTGCTCAGCGTGATCAGCCACAACGCCCTCAACCTGTACGGCGCGGTGCTGTCGATCATCACCCTGGTGCAGACCTTCGCCTACCGCTGGATCCCCACCGCCAAGAGCCGCGCGGTGCTGTCGCTGATCGTCCTGGCGGCGTGCTGCGTGGTGGCGGTGTTCGCCTCGGCGGACTTCATCGGCCACTTCGTCGACATGGTGCTGGTGCTGTTGGTGGTGCTGGTGCCATGGACGGCGATCAACCTGATCGACTTCTATGTGATCCACAAGGGCGACTACGACATCCAGTCGATCTTCAAGGTCGATGGCGGCATCTATGGGCGCTACAACCCGCAGGCGCTGATCGCCTATGCGGTGGGCATCGCGGTGCAGATCCCGTTCATGAACACGCCGCTGTATGTCGGGCCGGTGTCGGCGCACATCAATGGTGCCGACCTGTCATGGCTGGTGGGGCTGGCGATCACCTCGCCGCTGTATTGGTGGCTGGCCAGCCGCGACAGCGCTTACCGTCGTCGCCAGCAGAGCGCCAAGCTGGCGGCTGCTGTCTGAGCCAATGACCATCACGGGGCAAGCCCGCTCCCACGTTCCGCCGCCAAAAACATACTGGTGTCGTGGCAGCGGGCTTGCCCCGCGATGGGCCGCTCAGCGGCCGCTACGCAACATCTCCTTCGGCACGTACTTGCCGATCTCATACTTGCCGATCGCCGCCCGGTGCACTTCGTCCGGGCCATCGGCCAGGCGCAGGGTGCGCTGCATCGCGTACATGTAGGCCAGCGGGAAATCGCCGCTCACTCCTGCCCCGCCATGCATCTGGATGGCCCGGTCGATCACCTTGAGCGCGACATTCGGCGCCACCACCTTGATCTGCGCGATCTCGCTGCGCGCCACTTTGTTGCCCACGGTGTCCATCATGTAGGCGGCCTTGAGGGTCAGCAGGCGGGCCATGTCGATTTCCATGCGCGAGTCGGCGATCTTGTCGATATTGCCGCCCAAGCGGGCCAGGGGCTTGCCAAAGGCGCTGCGCGCCACCGAGCGTTTGCACATCAGCTCAAGGGCCCGCTCGGCCATGCCGATCGAGCGCATGCAGTGGTGGATGCGCCCTGGCCCCAGGCGCCCCTGGGCGATCTCGAAGCCACGGCCTTCACCGAGGATCACGTTCTCATAAGGCACGCGCACATTCTCGAACAACACCTCGGCATGGCCATGGGGCGCGTCGTCGTAGCCGAACACCGGCAGCGGGCGGACGATCTTCACCCCGGGCGCGTCGGTGGGCACCAGGATCATCGAATGCTGCTGGTGGCGCGGGCCTTCGGGGTTGGACAGGCCCATGAAGATCATCACCTTGCAGCGCGGGTCGCAGGCGCCGGAGGTCCACCACTTGCGGCCATTGATCAGCCATTGGTCGCCATCGCGCACGGCAGTGGCGGCCATATTGGTGGCGTCCGAGGAGGCCACGTCGGGCTCGGTCATGGCGAACGCCGAGCGGATCTCGCCGCGCAGCAGCGGCTCGAGCCACTGGCGCTTCTGCGCCTCGCTGCCGTAGCGCACCAGTACTTCCATGTTGCCGGTGTCCGGCGCCGAGCAGTTGAACGGCTCCGGCCCCAGCAGCGAACGGCCCATGATCTCGGCCAGCGGCGCGTACTCCAGGTTGCTCAGGCCGGCGCCATACTCGGACTCGGGCAGGAACAGGTTCCACAGGCCCTCGGCCTGGGCCTTGGCCTTGAGTTCCCCCATGATCGCGGTGGGCTGCCAGCGGTCACCCTCGGCGACCTGGCGTTCGAACACCGGCTCAGCCGGGTACACATATGCATCCATGAACGCGCTGACACGCTCGCGCAGCGCCTGGACCTTGGGCGAATAGGCGAAATCCATCGGGGCTACCTTCAGTCAATGAAGAACATGGGCTGAGCCTAGAACAGCCACCCTTCATCCACCTAGTCTATTTTCTCCGTGTATAAACATTCATAACCGATATATGATCGGCCGATAACTCCAACAAAGAGCGGCGCCCATGAACCTCAGCAAGGTCGACCTCAACCTGTTCATCGTCTTCGACGCCATCTACACCGAAGCCAACCTGACCCGCGCCGGGCAGATCGTCGGCATCACCCAGCCGGCGGTGTCCAACGCCCTGTCGCGCCTGCGCGAGACCTTCAACGACCCGCTGTTCGTACGCACCGCCCAAGGCATGGTGCCCACGCCCATGGCGCAGAACATCATCGGCCCGGTGCGCAACGCGCTGACGCTGCTGCGCACCTCGGTGCAGGAAAGCCGCATCTTCAACCCGCTGCAAGCAAACAAGACCTTCCGCATCAGCATGACCGACCTCACCGAGGCGGTGATCCTGCCGCCGCTGTTCCAGCGCCTGCGGCGCCTGGCCCCGGCGCTGGTGATTGAGAGTTTCCTGTGCAAGCGCCGCGAAACCACCAAGGAGCTGGCCGCCGGGCGCCTGGACTTCGCCGTCGACGCGCCGTTGAACACCGACCCGCAGGTGCGCCACGTCAAGCTGATGCAGGACCACTACGTGTGCGCCATGCGCCCCGGCCACCCGCTGGCCGAAAGCAAGCTGACCCTGGATAGCTACCTGGGCATGACCCACATCCATATTTCCAGCCGCCGCAACGGCCTGGGCTACGTCGACCTGGCCCTGGGCAAGATGGGCGTGCAACGCCGCGTGGCACTGCGCTCGCAACACTACCTGATGGCCTCGCAGGTGTTGCAGCAGACCGACATGGTGATGACCGTGCCCGAGCGCTTCGCCCGCCGCCACCAGTTGCGCCATCAGCCGCTGCCGGTGGAGATCCCGGCCCTGGAAACCCACCTGTACTGGCACGAAAGCACCGACCAGGACCCGGCCAACCGCTGGATGCGCGAGCAGATCATCGAGCTGTGCGAGCGGGTGGTGGCTCAGGACCAGCAGGCGCTGGAAAGCGCCTGAGCCCTGCCGCGCAACTTGCATTGCCCTGCCCTTTCGGTGACCCTTGCGCCGCCCGCACGCGGGCGCTCCAGACTCACTGCACAAGGAACAGAGCATGGCCACCCGGATCCTGGTGATCGGCGCCTACGGCAACTTCGGCCGCATCATCAGCCGCCACTTGAACCGCATGGACGGTGTGCAACTGCTCATCGCCGGGCGCAATGCCAGGCAGTTGGCGACACTCGCGGAGCAACTCCAGGCCCCTGACGCCGCCCTGCATGGGCAGTGGTGCGGCGACGCCATGGCCGTGGGCTTTGCCGACGCCCTGCGTACCCTCGACATCGACTGGGTGATCCACACCGGTGGCCCGTTCCAGGGCCAGCCTTACCGTGTCGCCGAGGCCTGCATCGAGGCGGGCGTGCACTACTGCGACCTCTCCGACTGCCGGCTGTTCGTCAACGGCATCACACGCCTGGACGAGCGCGCCCGCCAGGCCAAGGTCGCGCTGCTCAGTGGCTGCAGCTCGGTGCCCAGCCTGTCGTCGGCGATCCTCGACGAACAGCGCCAGCAGTTCGGCCGGATCGACACCATCGAACACGGTATTTCCTCATCGGCGAAAATGCCCGGGCTGTCCACCATCGAAGGCGTGCTGGCCTACGCCGGGCGGCCGATCCGCCAATGGCGCGACGGCCGCCCACGGGAGGTGGACGGCTGGCTCGGGCTGCAGTTGCGGCACCTGCCGGGGCTGGGCTGGCGCCTGCTGAACAATGTCGACGTGCCGGACATGGACATCTTCGCCCAGCGCTATGGCGCCCGTAACCTGGCCTTCAAGGCCGGTTCGGGGCTGATGCTCGGCGGCCTGGCCAATGCCACCCTGGCCTGGCTGGTCAAGTGCGGCCTGGTGCGCGATCCGCTGCCCTGGGCCCGGCGCCTGCATCGTCTGGGCGGCCATTTCGAGCGCCTGGGCGACGGCAAGAGCGCGATGTACCTGGACGTGCGTGGCGAAGACCCGCAGGGGCAACCGCTGCGCATGCGCGCCCAGGTCAGCGCCCGCGACGACCTGGGACCGGAAATTCCCAGCTGCGCCTCGGTGGCATTGATGGCCAAGGTCGTGGCCGGCCATGCCCCGGCACCGGGCGCCCGCCCCTGTGTCGGCGAGATCAGTGTCGCCGAGTACCTGGCGGCGATCGACGCGCCGGACAAGGTGCGCTACAGCGTCAGCTTGCAACGTGGGCGGGGCTGAGATGGACTACCTGCTGCTCAAGTACCTGCACCTGATCGCCGCGGTGTTCCTGTTCGGCTTCGGCATGGGTTCCTACCTGTACCTGGTCGCGGCGCACCGTGGCAACGATCCGCGGGTGATCGCCGCAGTGGCGCGCATGGTGGTGCGCTTCGACGCCTGGATCACCACGCCGGCGGGCTTCGTGCAACTGCTCAGTGGCTACGCCATGGTCAGCCTGGCCGGCATGCCCTGGTCGACGGACTGGCTGCGCGGCGCGCTGCTGATCTTCTTCAGCGTTGGCGCATTGTGGCTGCCGGTCCTGTTGCTGCAAAAGCGCATGCAGGTCCTGGCCGAACAGGCCGCGCAGACCGGCACTGTGCTCGGGGCGCGGTACTGGCGGCTGTATCGCGGGTGGCTGTGGATGGGCGTCGCCGGATTCGGTGGCATGTTCCTGATCGTGCTGGTGATGGTGACGAAGCAGGCGCCGTGGCAATGGTTCTGATGCCTGCACAGCACTGCGCGGAAAAATTTTCTCCATATAGCGCCTCGAAGGGAATCTTGTTTCATACAGACCGCATCCTACAGGTGCATTGAAAAAACATTCACCCTCCTGCCGCCTTACGATGCTGTGCATGGACGCCGACAGGCGGCGTCCCTGCACGGACCCGCCGCGATCATGCCCAGCACCCCGCTCTACTTCGATTACGCCGCCACCACCCCGGTCGACGACCGTGTCATCGCCGCCATGCTTACCTGCCTGGGCCGCGACGCCACCTTCGGCAACCCTGCCTCCAGTGGTCACGCCCATGGCCAGGCCGCCCGCGAAGCGGTCGAGCAGGCGCGGGGCCAGATTGCCGCGCAGGTCGGCGCCCAGGCCGATGACCTGGTATGGACCTCCGGCGCCACCGAATCCAACAACCTCGCGCTCAAGGGCATCGCCCAGGGCTGCGGGCAACCTGGGCACCTGATCACCAGCCAGCTCGAGCACAAGGCGGTGCTTGACACCGCCGCCGAACTGGAGCGCCTGGGCTGGGCGGTGACCCGCCTGGCGCCGGACGCCCAGGGCCTGATCCAGCCCGACGCCGTGCGCGCAGCGCTGCGCCCAGACACCCGACTGGTGTCGCTGATGGCGGTAAACAATGAATTGGGCACGATCACCGACTTCGCCCAGGTCGGCGCCCTGGTCCGCGAACATGGCGCGCTGCTGCATGTGGATGCTGCCCAGGCGGTGGGCAAGGTACTGATCGACCTGGGCCGGCAGGCGGTCGACCTGATGTCGTTCTCGGCACACAAGGTCTACGGCCCCAAAGGTATTGGCGCGCTGTATGTAGGGCCGCGCGCGCGCCCGCTGATGCGCGCGCAGATGCATGGCGGCGGCCACGAACGCGGCCTGCGCTCCGGCACCCTGGCCACCCACCAGATCGTCGGCATGGGCAGCGCCTTTGCCCTCGCCGGCCAGCCGGGCGAAGCGGAGTACCAGCGCCTTGACCAACTGGCCCGGCGTTTGCGCGAAGGGCTGCTGGCGCTGCCGGGGGTGAGCCTCAATGGCTGCCCAGTGCAACGTGTTCCGCATACCTTGAACCTGTGCATCGACGCCAAGGGCTTCAACAGCCTGGCGCTGGCCAGCGAACTGGCGCTCTCGAGCACCTCGGCGTGCAACTCGGCGAGCAACTCGGCCTCCCATGTGCTGCTGGCGCTGGGGCTGGACGAGCGCCAGGCACGCAACAGCGTGCGCCTGAGCCTGGGGCGTTATACCCAGGAAGGCGATATCGACACGGTACTGGCGGTGTTTGGGCGGGTAGTGAACGGGGCGGCGGTAGCGCTCTGGTGAGTCGACGAGGTGCCTGGCATCGGCTGCGCCGGTGTTCGCGGCTAAAGCCGCTCCCACAGCGACCGCGTTGACCTCAGGGCATGTACCACACCTGTGGGAGCGGGTTTACCCGCGAAGCAGGCGACGCGGTGTTTGGCACCGGCTGCGCCGGTGTTCGCGGCTAAAGCCGCTCCCACAGGGATCGCGCCGACTTCAAGCCATACACTACACCTGTGGGAGCGGGCTTGCCCGCGAAGCAGACGACGCGGTGCCTGGCATCGGCTGCGCCGGTGTTCGCGGCTGAAGCCGCTCCCACAGCGACCGCGTTGACCTCAGGGCATGTACCACACCTGTGGGAGCGGGTTTACCCGCGAAGCAGGCGACGCGGTGTTTGGCACCGGCTGCGCCGGTGTTCGCGGCTAAAGCCGCTCCCACAGGGATCGCGCCGACTTCAAGCCATACACTACACCTGTGGGAGCGGGCTTGCCCGCGAAGCAGACGACGCGGTGCCTGGCATCGGCTGCGCCGGTGTTCGCGGCTGAAGCCGCTCCCACAGCGACCGCGTTGACCTCAGACCGCGTTGGCGCACCGGCTGCGCCGGTGTTCGCGGCTAAAGCCGCTCCCACAGGATCCTCAGGGCATGTACCACACCTGTGGGAGCGGGTTTACCCGCGAAGCAGGCGACGCGGTGTTTGGCACCGGCTGCGCCGGTGTTCGCGGCTAAAGCCGCTCCCACAGGGGTCGCGCCGACTTCAAGCCATGCACTACACCTGTGGGAGCGGGCTTGCCCGCGAAGCAGACGACGCGGTGCCTGGCATCGGCTGCGCCGGTGTTCGCGGCTGAAGCCGCTCCCACAGGACCGCGCTGATCCCAGGTTATGCGCTTCTCATGTGGGAGCGGGCTTGCCCGCGAAACAGGCGACGCGGTGCCATCAGTCAGAGGAAGGTGAATACCTCGGCCGCCGGCAGGCGCGACTTGCTCAGGCCGGCGTTGAAGTCTTCCTCGCTGCGATAGCCCAGGCTCAACAGCACCACGCTGGTGTAACCCCGTTCGCGCAGGCCCAATTCGGCATCCAGTGCCTTGGCATCGAAACCTTCGATCGGCGTCGCATCCAGGCCATGGGCGGCGGCCCCCAGCAATGCAGTGCCCAGCGCCAGGTAGACCTGCTTCTCCATCCAGTGCTGCACATCCTTGAAATCATGACGGTGCAGGTTCACATAGCCGCGACGGGTCTGGTCCTGGGTTTCCCGGGATTGTTCGGTGCGGAACCGCCCATCGCTGGCCTCCTGCTGCAACACGGCCAGCAGGTGGTCCTCGGTCATCTCGGTACGGGCCGCGAACACCAGCACATGGGACGCATCGCGGATCTTCGGGCTGTTGTAGGCAAAACGCTCATCGGTGGCCTTGGCCAGGCGCGCCTTGCCTTCGGCGCTGTCGGCGACGATGAAATGCCAGGGCTGCGAATTGACCGACGAAGGGCTGTGGCGCAGTTGTTCGAGCAAGGCATCGATGGTCGCCTGGGGGATCTTGCGGCTGGCATCGTAGGCTTTGGTGGTGTAGCGGCGCTTGGCAAGGGTAACGGTGTCCATCTACGGCAATTCCTCAAGGGATCGTGAATGCAGCAGATGTTATCTTCCCGCCGCGAAAGAAAAACCAGCACAATGCAGCAACACTTTCATCCCTGGAGTGAAAATGCTGCGGATCACCGACCTGGAACTCTTCACTCGCGCCAGCGCCTTGGGTAGCTTCACCGCCGCCGCCCACGAGGCCGACCTGCTGCCCGGCCAAGTGGCGGCGGCGGTCAAGCGCCTGGAGCGCGAGCTCGATGTGCGGCTGTTCGCCCGCACCACCCGCAGCCTGCGCCTGACCGCCGAGGGTGAGCTGTACCTGCCCACCGCCCAACGCGTGCTCGAAGCCCTGCGCCAGGGCCGCGAAGACCTGCATGGCAGCCACTCTGGCCTGCGCGGCGTGCTGCAGGTGGCCGCGCCCTCGGACATGGGCCGCAATCTGTTGCGCCCCTGGCTCAGCGCGTTTCGCCGCGAGCACCCGGGGTTGGGCCTGCGCTTCTTTCTTTCCGACCAGTTGGCCGACCTGTACCGCGACCCGGTGGATGTGGCCATTCGCTACGGCCTGAACGAAGACGCCAACTACATCGCCCTGCCCCTGGCCCCGTGGAATCGCCGGGTGCTGGTGGCCTCGCCCGCCTACCTGGCCCGCCATGGCCGCCCGCGCAGCCCCGACGACCTGCAGCAGCATGATTGCCTGCTGTACCTGCAGCAGAGCCGGGTGTACGACAAGTGGCGCCTGGGCAACCGTACCGTGCAGGTGCGCGGCCCACTGTTCAGCGACGACGCCGATGTGGTCCGGCGCTGGGCCCTGGAGGGCGAAGGGATCGTCTACAAGTCGTGGCTGGATGTGAGCAGCAATGTCGCCGCCGGCGAGCTGGAAGTGCTGTTGCCCGAGCATCCGGGCGAGCTGACGCCGGTGACGCTGGTGTGCCCGCACCGCAAGCAGCTCACCCCGGCCGTGGCGCAATTGCACCAATGGCTGCGCGAGCGTTTCGCCACGCTGCGCCCGGAGGACATGTTGCAGCGACTGGCTCCAGGGGTATAGTGCATCCACCCCACCAGCAAGGAGCTGCCTGCGATGCCGAGCCTGGAATTTCTGCTCACCGCCCTGATCATCGTGCTGATCCCCGGCAGTGGGGTCATCCTCACCGTTTCCAGCGCCCTGGTGGCCGGGCGTCGCGCCTGCCTGTGGACCGCCTCGGGTTGCACCCTGGGCATCGTCCCGCACCTGCTGGCCTCGGTGCTGGGCCTATCGGCGTTGCTGCACACCAGCGCCCTGGCCTTCCAGGGGTTGAAGTTCGCCGGCGTCGCCTACCTGCTGTACCTGGCCTATGCCACCTGGCGCGACCGCGCGGCCTTCGCGGTGGATGCCCAGGCCACGCCCGCCAGTGCCGGGCAGTTGGTGCTCAAGGCCTGCCTGCTGAATATCCTCAACCCCAAGCTGACGCTGTTCTTCCTGGCCTTCCTGCCGCAGTTCATCGACCCGCACGCGGGTTCCGCGACCGTACAGATGCTGGGGCTGAGCGCTGTGTTCATGGCCATGACCTTCGTCGTGTTCGTGCTCTACGGCCTGCTCGCCCACCTGTTCCGCCGCGCGGTGATCGACTCGCCCAGGGTGCAGGCCTGGCTGCGTCGCGGTTTTGCCGCGTCGTTCGCCGGGCTGGGAATCAACCTGGCATTTGCCCAGCGTTGAGCGCTGCACAATCGTTCTAAACCTGAGGCGGGATCTGCGTTAAGGTCGATGCTCCAACAGCGCAGTGGCCCCCGACATGAGCAACTGGATCGATCTCAGACAGGACGCCGACACCGGCATCGAGTCGGTCCGCGCGCATTTCATCGGCCACGCCTACGACCCGCACTGGCACGACAGCTTCCTGGTAGGGTTCACCGAGCAAGGCGTGCAGCAATTCAACTGCCGGCGCCAGCGCCATCAAAGCACGCCCGGGCAAGTATTCCTGCTGGAGCCCGCCGATTTGCACGACGGCCATGCGCCGACCGCGGACGGCTTCACCTACTCCACACTCTATCTGGAGCCCAACTGGCTCGACACCGAGCTGCGCGTGCTGTTCGAGCATGCCCCACGGGACGCCCTACCCAGCTTCAGCGCCCTGCTGCACCATGACCCTCGGCTGGCCGGGGCCACCGCCCGGGCATTCGCGACGGTCCATCAGCGGGAACTGCGCATCGTCCGCCAGACCGCCCTGGACGATTTGCTAGCCTGTCTCACCGGCCACCTGCACTGGCGCAGACGCCTGGACCCCGACCCGCGCCTACCGCTGACCGCGCAGATCGCCCGCGACTACCTGCACGCGCACCTGGACCAGGACATCGGCCTGGCGGAGCTGGCACAGGTCTGCGGCGTCGATCGCTTCCGCCTGACCCGCGCCTTCAAGGCCGCTTTCGGCCTGGCCCCCCACGCCTACCTGATCCAGCTCCGCCTGGCCCGGGCGCGACGCCTGCTGGCCCGTGGCCAGACACCCGCCGCCGTGGCCACCGCCCTCGGCTTTGCCGACCAGAGCCACCTGGGCCGCTGGTTTCGCCGTGCCTACCAGCTGACCCCGGCGGATTACCGCAAGCGCTGCTCAAACCTTCCAGACTGATGGGCCACCAGCCGTGAACATGGCGCTTCGAACAACCGGAGCTCTCGCCATGTCGCACACGCTGTTGCCCTTCATCCTGTTTGCCGTCGCCGCCAGCATCAGCCCGGGGCCGACCAACCTGCTGATCCTGGCCCATGGCGCCAGCCACGGCCTGCGCGCCAGCATCGCGCCGATCCTGGCGGCCTGCGTGGCGGCGGCACTGGTGGTGCTGCTGGTCGGCCTGGGCCTGGGCCAGTTGCTGTTGCGCTATCCGCTGGCGCAGCAGGCGATGAGCTGGGCCGGGGCATTGTGGCTGAGCTGGCTGGCGTGGAAGATGCTACGCAGCGCCAGCGCGCCGTTGTCGCCAGGTGCCAACGCTGGGCTGGCGCCGCTGAGCGCCGCGACCTTGCAGGTGGTCAACCCCAAGGTCTGGGTGACGGCGGTGGCCATGGTTGGCCTGTTCGCCAGCCCAGCGCTGCCGATGTGGTGGCTGGCCCTGGTGTTCTTGCTGGTGGCCTTGCCGAGCATGGCCACTTGGGCGCTGATGGGGGTGGGCAGCGCCCGCTGGTTGCGCTCGTCCCGGCGGCTGCGCTGGTTCAATCAGGGCTTGGCGGGGTTGCTGCTGGTGTCGGCGTGGTCGGCATTGCTGGTGTAAGGCGCACGCTCGCCTTGGCCCAGATACCGTGCGAACCATGCCCGCGCGGCCTCGGCGGCCTGCTGGAAGTGCCGCTCGTAGGGGTCGAAATGCCCATCCGGCAACAGTTCCAGGCGCTTCGGCTCACCGGCCCGGTTGTAGGCGGCCAGGGCCAGGTCGGTCGGAGTCACGGTATCGCGCTCGGCCACCAGCATCAGCATTGGCGTCGGGCTGATACGCTCAATGGTCAAGCCGGGCTCGTACTCGCTGGCCAGCTCACTGGAGCGCAGGGTGACCCGGTTGTGCCAATCGCCGTCCAGCGCCCGGGCCTGGTTGTAGAAGGCCTCGGCATCGGCACCGGCATAGATGCCGGCCTCCCCCGCCTCGGCGATCACCCGGCGATAAGCGGGCGCGCCACCCAGGTGGCGCTCGGCCCGGTCGGCGGCGAACGCAGCCCGCGCCTCGTGCAGCCGGTCACCGGCGCGGCGCAGGAAGTTCTGTTGGCCGCTGATGGTCGGGACCTGGGCCACCAGGCAACGCACCCGGCGGTCCCAGGCCGCCAATTGCAAGGCATGGCCGCCGCTGTAGCTCGAACCCCACAAGCCGATACGCCGCGCGTCAAAGCGCGGTTGCAGCGTCGCCCAGGTCAGGACTTCGCGCAGGTCGTCAAGCTGCTGGCGCGGGTCGACCTCACCGCGCAGGTGCCCCCCGCTGCGGCCGAAATTGCGTTGGTCGAACACCAGCACCGCCAGGCCGTCGGCAACCAGCACCTCGGCGAAACGGTCCAGCGCCTGGCCCTTGAGCGCGGCGAACCCCGGGCTCATCAGCACCAGCGGCAATGGCCCCGCCACCTCGGGCAGGTACAACCAAGCATCGAGGGTGATGCCATTGACGGGAATGGCAAGGTCTTCACGGTGAAATGCTACGGCCATGGCAGGCCTCCTGTGGACGATGGGAGCAGTCGCCAGCATAGGCCGCGGCCAGCACCGCCATCAGCGCACAGCGGTCAGGCTTGCGCGCGAATCGGCCATGTTGCCTGGTAGGCGCTCGGCGCGCAGCCAAGCAGGCGCCGGAACACCTTGGCGAACGCGGCAGGCGATTCATAGCCCAGTTCCAGGGCTATGCGCCCTACCGGCTCGCCTTGCTCCAGGCGAGCGATGGCGGCAAACACCCGCGCCTGCTGGCGCCAGTGCTGGAAGGTACAACCCAGTTCGGCGCGAAACAGGCGCGCCAGGGTACGTACCGAGGCCCCCACCTGCTGCCCCCATTGCTCGAGGCTGCGACTGTCCTCGGGCGTAGCCAGCAAGGCCGCGCACAGTTTCTGCAAGCGTGGCTCCATCGGCATCGGCAGGCGCAACGGCAACTCGCGGGCACGCCGCACCTCGTCGAGCAACAGCGCCATCAGGTGCGCCTCACGGCTGTCGGTGGCGCTGTCCTGCGCAAGGGGCCGGGCACTGAGCAGCAATTCGCGCAACAACGGCGTCACTAGCAGGCTATGCGGCTGCGCCGGCAAACCGGGGATCTGCGGATGCAGGTACAGGGTGCGCAAGCTCACCACGCCCCGGGCTCGCAGGCTGTGTGGCAACCGCGCCGGCACCCACAGCGCCTGCTGCGGCGACAACACCCAGCAGCCCTGTGCGCAACGCAGCTCCATGATGCCCTGACGGGCGAATACCAACTGCCCGGCTTCGTGCCAGTGCGCGTCCAGGCACTGGCCATCGGCGTATTCGCGGCACACAGGGCGGCACAGCTGCCCCGGCTGTTCGAATACTGGCAGGTGACGGCTCACGCCTGGCCCAGCGCCTCACGGAAGCGCCGGGTGCTGGCCAGCGCCAGCAGCAGCCCGACCACGGCCACGCTGCCGCCCACCAGGCCGATGTGGGCCACGCCCGTCTGACTGCTGACGATGCTGCCGAGCAAGGCGCCGCCGCCGATGCCGATGTTGTAGATGCCGGAGAACAGCGCCATGGCCACGTCGGTGGCGTCCGAGGCCAGCTTGAGGGTCTTGGACTGCAACGCCAGGCTGAAACTGAGGATCGCCACGCCCCAGACCATGCTCAATCCGGCGAACACATAGAAGTTGCCCGACAGCGGCAGCAGCAACAGCAGGCACGCCGCCAACGCGCCTATGGCACCGACCAGGAAGCCATGGGGATAGCGCTCGCTGTAGCGACTGAACAGCAGCGAACCGAATACACCGGCACCGCCGAACAGCAACAGCAACAGCGTGGTGCGCTCGCCGCCGATCTGCGCCACGTGCAGGGCGAATGGCTCGATGTAGCTGTAAGCGGTGAACTGTGCGGTGATCACCAAAGTCACCAGCACATAGGTGATCACCAAGGCCGGGCGCTTGAACAGAATCGGCAGGCTGCGCAGCGAACCGGAGTTCTGGCTCGGCAGCAACGGCAGCGATTTCATCAGGCAGAGCATGGTCGCCAGGGCCACCCCGGCAATGCACAGGAAGGTGATGCGCCACCCCAGGGCCTCGCCCACCACCCGCCCCAGCGGAATGCCCATGACCATCGCCAGGGTGGTGCCGGTGGCCAGCAGCCCCAGGGCCTTGGCCTGCTGCCCCGGCGGCGCCACGCGCACCGCCAGCGAGGCGGTGATGGCCCAGAACACGGCATGCGCCAGGGCAATGCCGATACGGCTGAGCAGCAGCATGGCGAAGCTCTGCGACAGCCATGACAGCAGGTGGCTGAGGATGAACACCAGGAACACGAACAACAACAGGCGCCGCCGCTCGATGTTGCGGGTCATCAGCATCATCGGCAGCGAGGCCAGCGCCACCACCCAGGCATAGATGGTCAGCATCAGGCCCACCTGCGCGGTGGTCATGTCGAAGCTGCGACCGATATCGCTGAGCAAGGCCACCGGCACGAACTCGGTGGTGTTGAAGATGAACGCCGCCAGCGCCAGGGCGATGACGCTCAGCCAGCTGCCGTTGCCGGCGGTGGGGGGCAACGAGGTGGGTACGGGACCATTCATGTGAAAAAGCGTTTCTCCGCGGACAAGGCGATATGACGCGCCTCACCTGCCCGTTCCAAGCCCGGTGACGCACGTTTTTTATTGAAAGGATGCCCGGCATGGTACGCATCCCGCCCGGGCCTCACAACCACGGGCGCGGAAGGAGTACCATGCACCGTTTTGATGCACTCTCCCTGACAACATTGCGGAACAAGGAGTTCGATCCGCCATGAACAAGCAGCACCCTCAGCAGCAGTGGCGCGAGGCGGTGATCGCCTACGCCGAGGCGATCAACCGGTACGTCGCGCAGGGCCGCGCGCACGGCTGGGACGCGCTCGAGGAACCTGCCGCGCCGGCCACCGGGCATCTGCTCGAGGCCTGGCAGGCCGCCCTGCTGGCGATCAACCGGCCCGGCGTCGACGCGCCGCAGCGCCAGCTGTTCCGCGATGCCTGGCCGCCGGCGCACCTGCCGCTGGTGCCGTTGCTCGATGACCGGGCCCAGGGCATCGGCCAACTGTTGCTGCTCAACGACGGCAGCCTGCTGGCGCGGGTCGGCATGCCCCACGACAAGGGCCAGGTACTGCGCCTCGACGCTCAGGGCGTGACCCCGGTGATCGGCATCGAGCATTTCGGCCGCTGTCCGCAACGGCGCTACTACGCCCTGGCCAATGCTGAGGGCGTGCGTGTCACCGATGGCTGGGGCGGCCCACTGGTGGCGCGGCTGGCCTGGCCCCATGGCCTGGAAGGCCTGCCGGCGGGTTATCCGTTCGAGCCGCTGGACCTGCCACCGGTGCCCACCACGTTGACGCCCTTCCCCGATGGCCAACGGGTGCTGCTGGTCAGCAGCGACGGTATCTTCGTGCTCGCCGCCAACGGCGCCACCCGCCTGCTGCCGCGCCAGGACGATGTGCTCGACGACCTGCGCCAGGGCGTCGACCCGGACGACATCGCCCTGGGCCTGGCCATGGAACACGCCGCCATGGCGCCCGATGGCCGCTTGATCGCCCTGGGCGAGCAGTGCGGTCGCCACCTGGTGCTCGATGAACACCTGCAACCACTGGCCAGCCTTGGCCCGGCCAGCGAGTACCCGCATTACGCCCTGTTCAACCAGTTGGGCGACCAGTTGCTGCTCAATGCCTGCCACCTCTACCAGGGCGCCAGCATCGGCGTGCGGGTCGCCGACCTGCCGGGGCTGGACACCGAACCCGGCAGCGACGATCCACGCACGCCGCTGCTGCAACAAGGCGCGCGAATCTATGCCGGGGTCGCCCGCGACGGCGAGTACATCGTCGGCGATGCCCATGGCTACCTGCGCGCCTTTGGCGAGGATGGCCGCGAACACTGGCAGCACTACCTGGGCTCGACCATCAGTGCCCTCGACATCAGCGCCGACGGCCGCACCCTAGCAGCGGCCAGTCACGCCGGTTTCATCTCGCTGATCGCCCTGGACAGTGGCCGGCCGCAATGGCAGATAGGCACCGGTGCCCATGCCGAGCTGCGGCGCTGGGTCTGCTGGAAAGGCTTCGACACGCCATTGGCCTGGTAAGCCCCGGCACGCTTTGCCTGCCAGGCAAAAGTCATTGTCCCGGCGCCGGCTTTTTCCCCGCCGCCGGGCTGCCCAGAATCCACTCCTGAAAACGCCTTGCCCTTCAGGAGAGACCCCATGAAAGCATTCAAACCCCTGCTGCTCGCCGCCGCCCTGGCGGCGACCGCCCATTCGGCGATCGCCGCCGACTGGCAGCATTCGCCCTACGGCGCCAATGACGAAATCGGCGCCGCCAACCTGCTGACCGCCGAAGTGGTCAAGCAAGCGGTCGGCCTGGTCAAGACCGGCAAGACCTACCCGCTGGCGGTACCGGTGAGCAAGGACCTGCCGGCCTTCCGCCATCGCAGTTTCCACCTGTACAACATCCAGCCGGGCGAACAGGCCGGCCAGAGCCTGGGCCGCAACAAGTTCACCTTCAACGATGAGCTGGTCAACGGCTGGACCGGCGTCGGCACCCAGCTCAATGGCATCGGCCATATCGGCATCGACAATGTCTACTACAACGGCAACAAGGCCGCCGACTTCGTCACCGTCGAAGGCGTGAAGAAACTGGGCGTCGAGAAAGTGCCGCCGATGGTCACCCGCGGCGTGGTACTGGACATGACCGCCCACTACGGCAAGGCCATCGTGCCGGGCGGCACCGCCTTCACCGTCGCCGACATCCAGGCGGTGCTGACGAAAGAGAACATCACCCTGCGCAAAGGCGACGTGGTGCTGTTCAACACCGGCTGGCTGGAGCTGATCGGCAAGGACAACCAGCAGTTCCTGGCCACCGAACCAGGCATCGACCTGGCCGCGGCCCAGTGGCTGGCCGACCAGGGCATCGTCGCCTTCGGCGGTGACACCTGGGCGTCCGAGGTGTACCCGAACCCGACCGGCGAGGAGTTTCCGGTCAACCAGTTCATGCTGGCCAAGCGCGGGATCTACAACCTTGAGCTGATCGACACCCGCGAACTGGTCAAGGACAAGGCCTTCGAGTTCCTGTTCGTGCTCGGCCAGCCGCTGTACAAAGGCTCGACCCAGGTCAACATCAACCCGGTGGCCATCCACTGATAGCACCAGGGCCGTTCCCCCCTCGTCGGCGAGGCCCCTACAGGGCCCTCGCCGATGGGCGTTTCAGGCCACGGTAGGCCAACACCAGCACCGCGACCACCAACGCCACCAACAACAGCGCCAGCTCGTGGCTGTAGCGGGCCACCCAGGCCGGGAAGCCGACGAACTCGCGCACCACCTCGATCTGCGCGCTGGCACCGCCCTGGCGAATGCTGATGCCGCCCTGGCGGACCTGCGAGTAGTCCGAGTCGAAATACACCCAGACCTTCGACTCGCCAAGGGCGTCGATGGCGGGAATGTCGATATGGTTGGTCGGCGCCTGTACCAGCGTGTCATTGCCTGCGGCGTCGCGCACCTGCACCAGGCCTTTGGCCGGCAGGCGGATCTGCACATCCAGCAACGCTTGCTGGCCTGGGTTGCTCAGTTCGATGAGCAGCCCGGTGCGGTGGTCCACCAGGCCCGCCTCGAACGGCCGGGCGAACAGCTGCAGGTAAGGTGCCTGGGCCAGTTCGACCAGCCTGTCGACCTGCTGGTGGTCGAGGCTGCCGGCGGCAATGCTGCCGACGCGCTCGTGCAGGCGCTCGTACTTGAGCAGGTCATTGGCCTGGGTGATACGTTCGTTGAACTGGCCTGGGTAGGTAAGGTGGGCGTAGGTCAGGCGCGCCTGCAACCGCTCGTTGCCGTGCAACGACGTGTAGAAGGCCACGACACAGGCTGCCACGACCAGCGAAGCGGCCAGTGTTTTACCGACTTTTTCCCAGCTCACGTGAGGGTTCCTTAGTAGTGACGAAACGCGAAGGCTGGCAAAGGGTGCCAAGAAGCCGAGGCTGGGGCAAGGGCTGATGGCGCCTGGCGTCGATCAAACGTCGCCGCAGGCCCTCTCAACCCCGGTGTCACCAAGCCTACGGCCACTACAGCCGGCAAGCGTTTCGTCGCTATTCAGGCAGAAAGCCGAAATGGTTCCAGCGTGCGCCCGAGCACATCGAGCACCCGGTCTTCATGCTCATGAATGAAGAAATGCCCGCCCGGGAACTTGGCCAAGGCATACGGCGCGGCGGTCTCGCGCGCCCAGGCCTGCAACTGCTCGTCAGTGGCGCGGTCGTCCTCGCCGGCCAGCACATGCAACGGGCAGGTCAACGGCGCGCGCTGGCGATAGGCATAGCGCCCACACAGCAGAAAATCGGCCTGCACGATCGGCAAGGTCAGGCTCATCAGCTCTTCGTTGTCCAAGACCTCATCCGGCGTGCCACCCAGCTTGCGCAGCTCGTCGATGAGTTCGGCATCACTGCGCGGTTCGGTCCAACGCGAGCTGTCGTAGTCCTCCCGGCGCGTGGGCGCGGCGGTTCCGCAGGCGAACAAGGCTACCGGCGGCGGGCAACCCAGCGCGCGCAGCTCATGGGCCAGCTCGAACGCCACCAGGGCACCAAGGCTGTGCCCAAGCAAGGCATAGGGTGCCTGGGCCGCCAGGCGCTGCTCGGAGGCCAATTGCCGAGCCAACGCCTGCAGGTCGGTGTGCAAGGCCTCGCCCATGCGCGCGCCGCGCCCAGGCAACTCCACCGGGCGCACCTGCAGCCAGGCCGGCAGTTTGCGCCGCCAGCGGCTGTAGACCATGGCACTAGCGCCGGAGTACGGCAGGCACAGCAGGTTCAGTGCCGACACCGCCTTACTGCGCCGCGGCCATCTGCTGGCGCAGGCTCAGTGGGCGCATGTCGGTCCACACTTCGTCGATATAGGCCAGGCAATCCTTCTTCAGGCCACTCTTGCCGACCGCGCGCCAGCCGTTGGGGATGGCCTTGTAGTCGGGCCAGATCGAGTACTGCTCTTCGTGGTTGACCACTACCTGGAACTGGATGTCGTCACGGTCGAAAACGGAAGTCATTGCCTGTCTCCTTGAATGATGAGGGCCGAACGCGCCAGGCGCAGGGCGGCTTCCAAGGGAACGAAAACCACGCGGGAAAAATTAGCCGGATGCCTCGGTGGCCGCGCGGGCACAGGCAATGGCCGCCTGGATCGCGCTCCGGGCTTGGGGGCTGTTCTTCCAGCAACTGCTGCCCACCAAGCTCGCCGCCGCGCCGACGATCTGCAGGGCATCGGCCTTGGCCAGCTGCGCCAGCGAGTCGAACCCCAGTTGCTCCAGGCGCTGCACCACGGTCGGGCCAACGCCCTTGACCGCGAGCAACCGCGCCCGCTCATCCGCGCCAAACGCCATGTCCACCTCCTTGTGCCCTTGCGGCTTTGCAAGTGACGCGGATGATGGCATATATCGTTCTTTGCCCGCCAACCCCTGCCAGGAGACTCCCCCATGCTCGGCGTGACCGACTACGGCGCTTTCGTGATCGCGTTCCTCATCCTCCTGGCGATCCCCGGGCCAGGCAACTTCGCCCTGATCAGCGCCACCGGCAAGGGCGGCATCAAAGGCGGCCTGGCCGCCACCTTCGGGGTGATCCTCGGCGACCAGGTGCTGATGTGGCTGGCGGTGGCCGGCGTGGCCACCTTGCTCGCCACCTACCCGGCGGCCTTCCACGTGGTGCAGTGGGCGGGCGCGGCCTACCTGGCCTGGCTCGGCCTGCGCATGGTCCTGAGCAAGCCTGGCGCGGCGCCGCGCGACAGCGGCATGGCCAGCGGCCGCTACCTGCGCCAGACCATGATGATCACCCTGCTCAACCCCAAGGCGATCATGTTCTACATGGCGTTCTTCCCCTTGTTCATCGACCCGGTGCGCCACCAGGGCGTGGTCACCTTCGCCTTCATGGCACTGACCGTGGCCGGGCTGACGCTGCTGTACGGCCTGGTGGCGGTACTGCTGACCCATCGCCTGGCCGAACGCATGCGCGCCAACCCACGGGTGACGCATGCCCTGGAGCGCCTGGCCGGGGTCTGCCTGGTGGGCTTTGGCATCAAGCTGGCGGCGATGCGCTGAGGTTCAGGCGTCGCGCAACAGGTCGTGGGCATCGAGCAGGCGGAAGGCCACCTGCGGATTGCGCTCGAGGCCACGGCGAATGGCGGCAGGGATCGACTGGCGGGTCTTGCGGCACAGGCCCGGCTGGGGCTCCAGCTCGATGGCGATGCCGCGCATGGTCCGCACTTCATTGAGCCCAGGGCCGATATGCACGCGGATACCCAGCTGCTCGAAGAGGCGCTGTTGCAGGTGGCGCAGGTCGTCCAGGTCCTTGAGGTTTTCCAACCGGGCGAGCAGGCGCTTCTCCTCCTCGCGGGTGAGCAGCAGGATGCGTCGCTCGGGGCCGTCGGCCAACTGTTCGCGGCCGCAGTCGCAAGCGCCAGGCGGACAGGGATGACGTGTCTGGATGGGTGCACTCATCTCGCAAGCATAGTCATGACGCACCTTGTAGGTAGCCTAGGCAGTCGGCGCGGTCCGCTGCGCGATAACTCAACCGGCTCATCTGCCGAGCACCAGGCTTCTGGATTGACGAGCGCGCCGATAGTCGGCCCGCATCAATAGCATCAGAAAAACACACGCCGTCGCGCTTCCGGCGATATCCATCGACAGCTGCAAGGTCTGAAAGGCCCGCCCCGCCTGGGCCTGGCTAAGCTCCCATTGGCAACTCGCGAACACATAGACGGTCGCAATCACTGCGGACCAATGCACGATGTAGATAGGGCGTGTCGCTCTGAATACTTTCGAGCGCAGGGCAACGAACCATCCAACGCGCAGCCACGCTTTCGGCCATGCTTGCCGGGTGGACATTCTCGCGTGGAGCACCACCAGGAAAATACTCAGCAACACGACACCCAGGCCGCTGAGAAAGTGCTCCACCAGGCTCGCCTCGCCACCGCCTAGCCAGTCAAACAACGTGTTCAATTGCGCAACACTGCGCTGACGGCTGATCAACGCCAAGGCGCAACCTGCAAGGCCGATACTCGCACTGAGTATCAAGGTTTTCATGGGGTAAGCTGATTTATCCATTCGCCTATGCCGTCAAGGCACCTCACCGTGCCGGTGCACTGGGTTGAGCATCGGACAACCCATAGTGAACCGCTTGAATCGTTTTCACTTTTACATCGGCCTCCGATAGCACCACAGCAAATTCCGGCGTCCAGTCGGGGGACTTTCGCCGGCTCTCGTCGCCACTATCGAACAGCACATAATTGATCCCCTCCTTATTCTGGACCGAGCGAAAGGCAACGCCATCGAAGTCCGCGCCCTTGTGGTACCTGATGAATTCGGTCAGGGCCTGAGTCATCACATAATCGGTATCCTGAGCCCGCAATGGCCGCCCCAGCTCTTCGTGCAGGAGCCGCAGCATGTGACGGTGCCGTGCTCGCTGTTGCTGCCCTCGCTCGAAAAGACTCAAGGCCTCAAGATGAAACTCGCCTTCCAATGCGGTGAAATCAAAGATCGTCATATCCCGTGTCGGCGAAAACGTTCCCACTACAACCGTGTCGCCGATGGAGGGGCGAACCTCGGCCACACAGGTCTCTAGCGTTTGCGAGACATACAACAACGGCATGCCGGCAGCGCTCATGCGGTTGTTCGCCGCAAACAGCTTGGGTGGAGCGCTTAGCTGGGCACCTGGGTTTTCCAGGATCTCTTGCAGCTCTTTCTTGGAGCTGGCAATGCGCTCCCGGAATAGCTCACTGCCTGCCGCTAGCGTCTTTACAACCAAGGGAGTTTCAGCGCCTTCATGAGGCTTGGCCCGCAAGGCCTCACACACCAGAGAACCAAAGAAGTTCTGCACATCCTGATTGAAGTATCGACGCCCGTGGATGAGCTCATGAGCAAAGCCTTGCCATTCGCTTAAAACCTCATCACGCAGGACAGCGAAAGTGCCTGCCGGCGTCTGCCGGTAACGCTGGCCGGCTCGATAGAAGTCCTCGACGCAGGCTTCAGGGTTGACCAACAAAGTGGCTATCAGCGCATTGGCCTTTTCGCTGCCACAGTGGATCGCAAGACCGACGACATTGGCCAATTCAAGGTCAACGGCCTCTTCTGCGCTGGGCACGACTTCAAAATACTTTGGCAAATCCCACTGGATACGATCGGCAATCATCTGGATGTCACGCGCTTTTTCCACTTCACGCTCGCACGCGCAACAGGTTCTGCGTTCACGCAACGTCCTGACCTGGGAGGCAATAACCCAATCGCCCAGGCAATCCTGACAAATCCAAGCCTGGACCTTGTCCTCTTCATCAGCAAAAAGATTATTCAAACTTAGTCTATGGCGCATACGAATCTCCCCCTGACACCCTTGCTCAACATCTGCCGATTACGCACCACGCTAGACTCCTTACCCGGCCGCCAACAGGCTACGGTCGAACATGAACACCCCCGCCCCTTGCGGCGTATGGCGGTACAGCTGCTGTGGCCGCCCCAGCCTGGGCTGGTTCTTCTCGCCGGTATCCACCACCCAGCCCGCGGCCTTCATTCGCTCCAGGCGCTTGCGCAGCGAGGTGCCGTTGACCGCCTGCCCGAGGCACGCTTGTACCGCGGCCAAGGCATCCAGCACGGTAAAGCGCTCCGGCACCAGGTACAGCGGCAGATTGCTGTACACGGTCTTGGCCGCCAGCCGCTCGCAAGCGCGCTCGACCAGCAGGCGATGGTCGAACGGCAGCAGCCGCTTGCGCGCCAGCACCTCGTCGACGTCGACAAACATCGGCTGCGCGGTGTCGACCTCGCCATCTGGATCGAGCAGCGCCAGGTAGTAGGTGCTCAACGACCACCCTCGTGGATCACGAAAGGCATTGCCTTCGGTGCCGACCTGCTCCAGGTGGCGCGGCACTACCTGGGCCTTCTCCACCAATGCACGTTCCGCCGCGGCGTCCAGGCTGTTGTCCGGGGTCCGGCCATTGACGATCACACCCGGCAGGGCCCACTGCCCGGCATGGGGTTCGCGATCACGCAGGTGCAGCAGCACTTGCAGACGCTGGGTTTGCGGCGACAGGCGCAGCGCGACGATATCCACGCTGGCCAGGACTTCTGGACTACTCACAGGCTCACTCCACTTCTTCCGCTCATATTCCATCAGGGCAACTAAATAGATCAAGCGCTAAATTCATCAGGAAAGTACCCTTGACACACTTAATTCACCAGATGGATTATATTAAGCATCCAACCAGGGAGTGACGCCAAATGAAGATCGCCAGTTTCGACGTCGACGCGCAAAACGGCTTCACCAGCAACGCACCCCAGGAGCTGCCGGTACCCGGTGGCGAGCAGATCGCCCCAGCGCTCAACGCCATGGCCCAACGCGCGTCCCTGCGCCTGGGCAGCAAGGACGCGCACCCGGCCAACGCCGCCTGGGTGGTCGCCGACGCCGGGCAGATGCTGCAACCGCTGCCCCTGGCCAATGCCGACCTGACCTGGGTCAGCCACTGTGTGCCCGGCACCCCGGGGTTTGAGCTGCTGCCCGGCCTGCCCGCCCCCATCGACTACGATTACTTCGTCTGGAAAGGCGTCGAGCCCGACTTGCACCCCTATGGCGCCTGCTACCACGACCTGGCCGAACGCCGCTCCAGCGGCGTCATCGAGTTCCTCAAGGTGCAACAGGTGCAGGCGATCATCGTTGGTGGCCTGGCCCTGGACTACTGCGTGCGTACCACCGCCCTGCAACTGCGCCGCGCCGGCTTCGAGGTAGTGCTGTACCTGCCGGCCTGCCGCGCACTGAGCGCCGAGGGCGCGCAGCAGGCGTGCGCAGAGATGGCCACCGCCGGCATCCACCTGTGCCCCGACGAACAGGACCTCGACCGCCAACTGGCGCAACTCAAGGAGGATCGCCCATGAGCGACAGCGTTTTCGGCCCAAGGATCATCCAGAACCTGCTGGACACCGACTTCTACAAGATCACCATGATGCAGGCGGTGCTGCACAACTACCCCAACGCCGAGGTGGAATGGGAGTTCCGCTGCCGCAACAACGAAGACCTGGCACCCTACTTGGCCGAGATCCGCTACCAGATCGAACAACTGGCCGATGTCTCGGTGACCCACGACCAGCTGGCCTACCTGGAGAAGATCCCGTTCATCAAGGCGGATTTCATCCGTTTTCTCAGCCTGTTCCGCTTCAACCTGCGCTACGTGCAGGTAGGCCTGGACGCTACCGGACAGCTGGCGATCCACGTGCGCGGCCCGTGGCTGCACGTGATCCTGTTCGAGATCCCGCTGCTGGCGATCATCAGCGAGGTGCGCAACCGTTACCGCTATCGCGAGGTGCTGATCGAGCAGGTTGGCGAGCGCCTGTACCAGAAGCTCGACTGGCTCAGGGCGCAGGCCAGCGACGACGAGCTGGCCGGCCTGCAACTGGCCGACTTCGGCACCCGTCGGCGCTTCTCGTACCGGGTACAGGAAGAGGTGGTGCACATCCTCAAGCGCGACTTCCCGGGCAAGTTCGTCGGCACCAGCAACGTGCACCTGGCCCGCGAGTACCAGATCAAGCCGATCGGCACCATGGCCCACGAGTGGTTCATGGCCCACCAACAGCTCGGTCCACGGCTGCTCGACAGCCAGGCCGCCGCGCTGGAATGCTGGGTGCGTGAGTACCGTGGCCAGCTGGGCATCGCCCTGACCGACTGCATCGGCATGGATGCCTTCATGCGCGACTTCGACCTGTATTTCGCCAAGCTGTTCGACGGCCTGCGCCACGACTCGGGCGAGCCGCTGGCCTGGGCCGAGAAAGCCATCGCACACTACCAGCGGCTGGGCATCGACCCCAGGAGCAAGACCCTGATCTTCTCCGATGGCCTGGACTTCCAGAAGATGCTCGAGCTGTACCGTGCGCTCAATGGCCGTATCCAGGTCAGCTTTGGCATCGGCACCAACCTCACCTGCGACATTCCCGGCGTCACGCCGATGAACATCGTGATCAAGATGACCGCCTGCAATGGCGCGCCGGTGGCGAAGATCTCCGACAGCCCAGGCAAGACCCAGTGCCGAGACGAGAACTTCGTGGCGTACCTGCGGCATGTGTTCAAGGTCGATTGACCGCGAAGCCGGCCTGCCCCTTGCGGGCAGGCACGCCGCTCAGCCAACTGATCCAGGGGCCTTGGCGCGCTTGCCACGCGCCAGGCCCACGTCAAGAGTTACCACTGGCCACTTGCGAGGCAGCCAACGATTTCCCAACCGCTGTATTCCCACCAGGAATAGCGCTCATCGGCGCAGTTTCTGGCAAGGCTGGCCACCTGGATGCTCTTGGCTGTCTGAGCGCTAGCGAAGGGCGTGCCAAGCGAGGTGGTCGCTTGATTGGCGGTTTGCGCCGCAGTGATGGAGGCCGGATGCACGGAAGCGTTGGCGACCGTGATGCCGAAGGTGAGCGCTACGGATACGGCCAGGGCAGTCATGGGCTTTTTCATGTTGGAATTCCTTTCAGTGATCTGACAGGCGCACAGGCATTGGCCCGACCTGCCAACACCGTGACAGGCCAGGCTATCGGTAAACCTATCACCGCCAGGCCAACGGCACAGTCGCTCAACTGTGCTATTGACAGAACCCTGTGCAAAGCGCGCCTGCGTGGCGCCCCTGGCCACCAAGGTTTTTCACCCGCCCCCTCGTTGCCACGCACGTTTGCTTGTATGGTGTTGTCCAAGAAGGATGTTTTACCCGCACAGGAAAGACCAGATGCCCCAACGCAATGTCATCAACGCCTCCGTCAGCCCCAAGGGCAGCCTGGAGACGCTGTCGCAACGTGAAGTCCAGCAACTGAGTGAAGTCGGTACCGGCAGCCTCTACACCCTGTTCCGCCAGTGCGCCCTGGCCATCCTCAACACCGGCGCCCATGTCGACAACGCCAAGACCATCCTCGAGGCCTACCAGGACTTCGAGGTACGCATCCACCAGCAGGACCGCGGCGTGCGCCTGGAGCTGCTCAACGCCCCGGCCGATGCCTTCGTCGATGGCGAGATGATCGCCAGCACCCGCGAGATGCTGTTCAGCGCCCTGCGCGACATCGTCTACACCGAGAGCGAACTGGCCAGCCAGCGCATCGACCTGGAAAGCTCCCAGGGCCTCACCGACTACGTCTTCCACCTGCTGCGCAACGCCCGCACCCTACGCCCCGGCGTCGAGCCGAAAATGGTCGTGTGCTGGGGCGGTCACTCGATCAGCAGCGAGGAATACCAGTACACCAAGAAGGTCGGCCACGAGCTCGGCCTGCGCAAGCTGGATGTCTGCACCGGCTGCGGCCCGGGGGTGATGAAAGGCCCGATGAAGGGCGCCACCATCGCCCACGCCAAGCAGCGCATGCACGGCAGCCGCTACCTGGGCCTGACCGAGCCGGGCATCATCGCCGCCGAGGCGCCCAACCCGATCGTCAACGAGCTGGTGATCCTGCCGGACATCGAGAAGCGCCTGGAAGCCTTCGTCCGCGTCGGCCACGGCATCATCATCTTCCCCGGCGGCGCCGGCACCGCCGAGGAGTTCCTCTACCTGCTCGGCATCCTCATGCACCCGGACAACCACGACCTGCCCTTCCCGGTGATCCTCACCGGGCCGCGCAGCGCCGAACCGTTCCTGCGGCAGTTGAACGACTTCGTCGGCGCCACCCTCGGCGAGGCCGCCCAGGGCCACTACCAGATCATCATCGACGACCCCGCCGAAGTGGCGCGACACATGGTCGAAGGGCTCAAGGCAGTCAAGCAGTTCCGTCGCGAACGCAACGACGCCTTCCACTTCAACTGGCTGCTGAAGATCGACGAGGGCTTCCAGCACCCGTTCGATCCGACCCACGAAAACATGGCCAACCTGGCCCTGCGCCGCAACCTGCCGCCCCACGAGCTGGCGGCCAACCTGCGCCGGGCGTTTTCCGGGATCGTAGCCGGCAACGTCAAGGACAAGGGCATTCGCCTGATCGAGGAGCATGGGCCATACCAGATCCGCGGCGACGCGGCGATCCTAGACCCACTGGGGCGGTTGTTGCAGGCGTTCGTCGACCAGCATCGGATGAAATTGCCAGGCGGCGCGGCGTATGTACCGTGCTACCAGGTAGTGACCTGACCCCCGGCGGTAAACCTCTGGAGCGGCCTTGTGCCGCGAAAGGGCCGCAAAGCGGCCCCGGCAATCTCTGCTCGACGCTCAGATCCTGGGGCTGCTTCGCAGCCCTTTCGCAACACCCTGCAGACATTTCCCACCCTAAACGGTGAACCTGCCTCCAAAAAAACGGTCTTTCGCTGACGGTCAATTCACCCGACCGGATCAGCGGCCCAGTCATCGGGCCTTCATTCGTCCTGTTTCAGCGAAGACCAGCATGCCAGACAACCAGCCAACCTCCCCTGCCCTCACCGCCCTGCGCGGCGGCCTGATTGCCGCCCTGATCGCCCTCGCCATCCCGGCCCATGCCGAGGAGCCAACCAGCGACGCGCGCTGGGTCAGCGACAGCCTGAGCACCTATGTGCGCAGCGGGCCCACCGACGGCCACCGCATCGTCGGCACGCTCAAGTCCGGGCAGAAGGTCACGCTGGTGACCAGCCAGGGCAACTACAGCCAGGTACGCGGCCAGAGCGGCGACCTGGTGTGGATCCTCAGCAATGACCTGCAGGCGGTGCCCGGCCAGAACGAGCGCCTGCCGCTGCTCGATGCCCAGGTGGCCGAGCTGTCCGGCCAGCTCAAGACCATCGACGACAGCTGGAAGAACCGCGTGCAAGGCATGCAGGAAACCCTGGACTCGCGCAAGGCGTTGATCGATGAGCTGGAAAGCCGCAACAAGGCGCTGAACGAACAGCTCGAGCAGAGCCAATCGGCCCTGCGTGATACCCAGGCGCGCCTGGGTGACGAGAACAAACAGGTGATGATGCGCTACATGGTCTATGGCGGCAGCATCGCCGGTGCCGGGCTGTTGGTCGGGCTGATCCTGCCGGCGCTGACCCGGGGGCGCAAGCGCAACGATCGCTGGTTCTGATACGTCGGCGCGAGCTTGGCGACCAGGATCAAGCCGGGCGGTTGCTCACACCGAACGGGATATGTACCGAAGGCGCCACGGTGCGGGTGCTCTTGAGGTGCCCGGACTGGTCGTCGAAGAAGATGTGCGGCTTGAGCACCTGCAACACTCGGCGCTTTTCGATCCCTCCCAGGAAGAAAGCATCGTTGGCCATCACCCCCCAGCTTTTCAGGGTATTCAGCGCCCGTTCATGAGACGGCGCGTTGCGCGCGGTGACGATCGAGACTCGCAAGCGGTTCTCATAGCCAGGGTGTTCGAGCTTGTACTGCTCCTCGGCTGCCTGGATCCGCGCAATACGCACGAAAAACTCTTTCAACGGCCCAGGGTTGTGCGGCTGGGCGACGTTGATCACCTCGTGGGCATGGAAGCTGCCCAGCCCGCCCGACTGCATCACCGCCTCCGACTCATCTCCGGCCAGCACGCCGTCGAAGTCGAAGGCGATGCGTAGATTGTTGTCGCTCTCGTCATCGTCGAACTGCGAATCGAGCACCTGGCCGGCCGGGTAGCCGGCCTTGATCGCCGCGTCCACGTGCTGCTTGTCGGCGGACAGGAACAGGGCGATGTTCAGTGCCGGGATGTATTCGTAGGGTGAACGGCCCTGGGTGAAGATCGCCCGGGTCATGTTCAGGCCGTAGTGACCGATGGTCTTCATTACCCGCATGCCGGTGTCTGGATCGTTCTGCGACAGCAGCACCACTTCCACCAGCGGGTCCTCGGGGTCCTCGCGCAGGTCGTTCAACGCCAGCAGGCGCTTGATGAAGGGATAGGCGATACCCTTGCCCAGCGGCACGTCCAGGTGCTGCTCCTGGTACTTGCGGTATTGCGCTTCACCGTCGCGGCGAAATACCGCGTCCGACTCGCTGAGGTCGAACACCGCGCTCGAAGCCACGCCAATCACCAGGCGATCGTCCAGTTCGAAGGGCATGCACGCTCCTTGTCTTGTAAAGTGAAACCGTCAGCCTTCGCTGCGGCCTTGCAGTCGCGAAGCCCAGTCCTCGACTTCGCGTTGCTCCAGGCGTTTTTCCAGGGTTCGACGCCAGTTCGGCACCAGCGGCAGTGCCAGGCATTCGCGCAACAGCTCAGGCTCCAGGCGCTTGTCGAACAGCACCGCCGAAAGCCGCGCCACCGACCATTGCCCATATGGGCGCTCGACCAGCTCAAGGGCATCGCCCGCCGCCACCTCGCCTTCTTCGAGCACCCGGTAGTACCAACCGGTGCGCCCACTCTGCTGCACCCGCAAGGCCATCTGCGCCACATCAAAACGGTCGTTGAGTTTCCAGCACGGCATGCGCCCCTGGGAGATCTCCAGCAACGCCGTGCCGACCCGAATGCGGTCACCCAGGCAGACATCCGTCTCGCGCCAGCCGCTGCTGCTGAAGTTCTCGCCAAAAGCGCCTGGCTGCGCCAGCAACGGGTGCGCGCCAAGCTCGGTGAGCCAATCGGCGTAGTGGTCACGGGGGTAGTGGTGAATCGCCTTCTCGACACCGCCGTGCACGCGCAGGTCGCCCTGTTCGTCGCTGGCCAGGCCGAGGAAGGTCACCTGCAAGCGACCCTGACGGGGCTGTTTGTCGATGGCGCTGTGCGAGCCTGGGCGGGTAAAGGGCCGGGCGCTGCCGGTAAGCAGGCTGTCGAGGCGTGAACTGGACGGGAGCATGCGGCGGTCTCGAGCAAAGGACCTGGCGAGCTTACACCAGAGCCGTTGCCGACCCAAGACAACGCCCTGTCGTGGGAGCGGGTTTACCCGCGAACACCGGCGCAACCGGTGCCATCGCGCGGCGCGCCCGCCCCCATTCAGGGAAGCCCGCTACTTGCCCCGCGCCTTGTTGTAAATGGTCTTGGCCCGGTCGGCAGACGCCTGGCAGGTCTTCATGTCGCCTTTGGCCTGGGCGTCCTTGGCCTGCTTGAGCAGCTCATGGTAGTCATGGGCCATGCCGCCATGCAGCGCCTGGCCATCGGTCTCGCTGATGTATTCCAGGTCCTTGATCTTGGCGTCGCAGTTGGTCGCCGGACCATCCTCGGCGTGGGCGGCGAAACTCAGTAGCGAAGCCATCACGAGCAGTGTCATGGATTTCATGGAGCGTTCTCCTGGGAAACAACCTGACTGCTGGAAAGTACGCCGGGCTGAATGTCGGCGCAGCAAGGAGCATAGCCGCGCATCGCCTGTCATGCCTTGCATCAGCCCAACGGTACGGCGACCTCGGCGAGCAGAAAATCGATGAACACCCGCAGCTTGTGCGGCATGTGCCGGGCCTGCGGGTACACCAGCATGAACGGGCGCGAGGTGCCACCGAACTCACCCAGCACCTCCACCAGCTCGCCCTTGGCCAATGCCGCCTGCACGGTGAACCGATAAGCCTGCATCAGGCCGCCGCCATGACGCGCCAGGGTGGTGGTGGCGAGGAAGTCCCCTTGGCAGGTGAATGCGCCATGGGTGTCGAGCTCGATGACCTGGTCGCCCTGGCGGAAGGTCCACGCCGGACGGCGCCCGCTGCTGGGCAGCTCGAACTGAATGCACTGGTGCCCAAGCAGATCGGCCGGCGTGCGCGGGGTGCCGGCACGGGCCAGGTATTCGGGGGTCGCGACTATGACCAACTCGGCGTCCTCCAGCCGCCGAGCCACCAGCCGCGAATCGGCCGGCGCGCGGCCACGGATCGCCAGGTCGAAAGGCTCTTCGGCGAAATCGACGTTGCGGTTGCTCACATGCACATCCACCTGCACCTGTGGGAAGCGCTGGCGAAATATCGGCAACAACGGCAACAGCCGGTAATGGGCGTAGGGGGTGGGCGCGCTGATGCGCAGGCGGCCGCTGGGTTCGAGCTGGCCACCGGCAACCTGGCGCTCGGCCTCGACCAGTTGCCCCAGGGCCTGGCGGCATTGCTGGTAATAGGCCTGGCCGGCCTCGGACAGGCGCATCTGCCGCGTGGTACGCACGAACAGGCGCACACCCAGGCGCTCCTCCAGCCGGGCCACCGAGCGGCTTACCGCCGCCGGGGTGACGCCAGCCTGGCTGGCCGCCTCGGTGAAGCTGCCGGCGTCGGCGGCCAGGCAGAACAGCTCCAGACTACCCAGTTGTAGATCGTCGAAATGGCGGGTCATGGCGTCCCCATTGATTACATGATGTATCGATTGAAATGCCATACGCCTCATTTTTCAAGCGTGCCTTGCCGCCTAAAGTGGCTCCACCCACGATCAACCGGAGTTCACCCCATGAGCACAGCACGCACCGTCATCATCACCGGCGCCTCCAGCGGCCTGGGCTTCGCCCTCGCCAAGGCGTTCCTCGAGCGCGGCGACAATGTCGTCGGCAACGCCCGCAGCGAAGCGCGCCTGAACGAAGCCGCCGCCCGCCTGGGCGATCCGCGCGCCTTCATTGGCGTGGCCGGCGACATCGCCGAGAAAGCCACCGCGCAGCGGCTGTTCGCCGCGGCGATCGAAGCCTTCGGCCAGGTCGATATCCTGATCAACAACGCCGGCATCTTCATTCCCAAGCCGGTCACCGACTACACCGAAGCCGATGTCGACGCGCTGGTCGGCACCAACCTCAAAGGTTTCTTCTACCCCGCCCAGGTGGCAGCGCAGCTGATGAAGGCTCAAGGGCACGGGCATATCGTCGCGATCACGGCCTCGGTGGCGATGCAACCGGACACCCGGGTTCCGGCGCTGCTGCCGGTTCTGGTCAAGGGAGGGCTGAACCAGGCGGTCAAGGGCCTGGCCCTGGAGCTGGCGAGCAGTGGCGTGCAGGTCAATGCCGTGGCGCCGGGCATCATCGACACCCCGTTGCACGGCGACGGTGCCAAGGGCCTGGGCATGCTGTCGCCGAGCGGACGCACCGGCCAGCCCGAGGATGTGGTGGCGGCCGTGCTATACCTGACCGACGCCCGCTATGTCAGCGGCGTCATCCTGCCGGTCGACGGTGGCAGCACCGCCGGCACCTGGCACTGAGACCTGGAGAATCGCGATGCCCTATGTTCATATCCGCGTGACCGACGAAGGCGTGACCGCCGAACACAAGCGCCTGCTGATCGAAGGCACCACCCGGCTGCTGGAACAGGTGCTGAACAAGCCACCGGCGAGTACCTTCGTGGTGATCGAGGAAGTGCCGACCGACAACTGGGGAGTCGCCGGGGAGACGGTGACGGCGTTGCGCCAACGCGAGGGATGATGCGCCGTGTGGGTATGGGGTTCAGCCGCGAACAACGCAGCGCCTGCTTCGCGGGTGAACCCGCTCGCACAGGGATAATGGTTTCCTGGGCGATCTGCTACTGCCGCAGTCGCGCCAGCGCCTCCAGTACGAATCCGGTTGCCCGCTCCACTTCGCCGTCCCGGCAAGCCACCCCCAATTGACGCCACAACCCCGGTCGCAGCGCACGCCGGACGATGCGTGGATCGTGCGCCTGGACCTCACCTTCCTGCGGCAGCAAGGTCGCCCCGTACCCCGCCGCCACCAGGCTCTTGATCGCATCGTTGTAGTTCAGTTCGATACGCGCTTCGGGGTACAGGCCCGCCGCCGCGAACCATTCGGCGGTCACCCGCGACAGCTGTGTGCTGCTGTCGTTGAGGATCAGCGCCCGCCCAGCCAACCAGGCCGGCGTCACCCGCGCCGGTGGCTGCCAGTCGGCAGGCACATAGGCCATGATCGGATCGCGCCGCCACGGCGTGACCCTCAGGCCCTTGCCCGCCACCTGGGGCAGCGCCACCAGGCCAATATCCAGGCTGCCTTCGCGCAAGCGGGCAAGCGAGGCCTGGGAGGTGAGCACCTGGACCTGTACATCAATGCCCGGATGATCCACTCGCAAGGTTTCCAGCGCCTGCGGCAGCAGATGGGCGATGGCGCCGGTGGAGGCGCCCAGGCGTACCCGGCCGCTCAAGCCTTCGACCTGCCGCCGCACCTCATCCAGCGCCTGGTCGGCATCGGCCAACAGGCGCCGGGCACGGACCAGCAGCGTCTCGCCGATGACCGTGGGACGCACCTGGCCGCGGGTACGGGTGAGCAAGGCCGCCCCCACCCGTGCTTCCAGCTCGGCCACATGCAGGCTGATGGTCGGTGGCGCGAGGTTGAGCTGGCGGGCGGCGTCGGCGAACGAGCCGTGATCGGCAATCACTACTAAGGTGCGCAGGCGGTCGAGGCTGATTTCGCGCATGGGGCTCCAGGAGCGTTCATAGGCATTGTTCAGCAATTCTGAATTTGAGCTTCATGATATTCAAATTTTCTTTTAGAGCGACAACGACGAGCATGGTGCCAACTTTCCTTGAGCGAACCCTCACCATGCACCAGCCCCTTGTCTTCATCGACGGCGACCAAGGCACCACCGGCCTGCAGATCCACGCCCGCCTGCACGGTCGTCACGACCTGCGCCTGCTCACCTTGGTCGAAGCCGAACGCAAGAACCCGGCACGCCGCGCCGAGGCGATCAACAGCGCCGACATTGCCCTGCTGTGCCTGCCCGACGATGCCGCCCGCGATGCGGTGGCGACGATTCACAACCCGGCCGTGCGGGTGATCGATGCCAGCTCCGCCCACCGCACCACGCCAGGCTGGGTCTATGGCCTGCCGGAGCTGAACCCACAACAAGCCGAGCGCATCGCCCGTGCCACCCGGGTCAGCAACCCCGGCTGCTACCCAACCGGCGCCATCGCCCTGCTGCAACCACTGGTCAAGGCCGGGCTGCTGCCGGCGGACTACCCGCTGAGCATCCATGCCATTTCCGGCTACTCCGGTGGCGGTCGGGCGGCGGTGGAACGCCATGAACAGCGCAGCGACGACTACCTGCCGGCCTTGCAGCTGTATGGCCTGGAGCTGGCGCACAAGCATGTGCCGGAGATCCAGCAGCATGCCGGCCTCAGCGCACGGCCGGTGTTCGTGCCGGGCTACGGCGACTATCGCCAGGGCATCGTGCTGAGCATCCCGCTACAACTGCGCCTGCTGCCGGGCGTGAGTGCCGAACAGCTGCAAGCCTGCCTGGAGCACCACTACCAGGGCGCGCGCCACGTGCAGGTGATGCCTCTGCATCAGCACGGCGCTGCGCCAGCACTGGACCCGCAAGCGCTGAACGACAGCAACGACCTGCGCCTGGCCCTCTACGCCAACCCCGAGCACGGGCAGGTATTGCTCACGGCGGTGTTCGACAACCTCGGCAAGGGCGCCTCTGGGGCCGCCGTGCAGAACCTCGAGCTGATGCTGGCAGCCCTGTAGCCGCGCAGCGAAGCCCGACAGCGGGTAGAATAGGCACCCCTCACGTTGCTCCCGGAGCCCTACCCGCGATGTTCATCCTCCGCCGCCTCGACGGCGTGCCGCCCGAGTCCTTCCAGAACCAGATCCGCCAGCTGGTGATCGACCATGTCGGCCAGCTCAGCAGTGTCGCCATCAGCCCGGACAACCCGCTCTACCCGCTGTACCAGTACGGCGTGGGCCTGGAGGTGCACCAGTACCTGATGGCCCTGGACGGCACCCGCGGCCTGGCGGTCGAACTGGTCCTGGCCCTGGATGCCGAGGCCCCGGACCAGTTGCTCGGTTTCGCCCTGGCATTACCGGCCCAGGATGACTCGCAGGCCTGCGCCCTGGCGTTTCTGGCGGTGGACGCCGGTCATCGCCGCCAAGGCGTCGCCCGCGGCCTGCTGGATGACCTGCGCGGCCGCTATGCCTGTGTCGAGCTCAGCGCCTTCCCGGCGCAGGTGTCGTGGTTCGAGGCCATGGGCCTGCAGGTGGTGGCCAGCGCCGGCCCGCAGGTGCTGATGAGCAGCACCGGACACGCCAGCGGCGCATTGATCGGCCGGTTGGATATCGCGCCGATCTACCAGACCGTCGAAGTCATGCAGATTCATGCCTACCTGCTCAATCAGCATGGCGACGAGGCGATGATAGAAGCGGAACAGTTGCGCGATGAGCGCCTTGACGCCCTCGCAGAAGAAGCCCAGGCCTGCGCGAAGCAGCGTCTTACCCGGCATTGACCGCCGCTGCTGTTCGCGGGCAAGCCCGCTCCCACAGGGGCAGTGCATACCCTGAGGCCAACGCGGTCCCTGTGGGAGCGGCTTCAGCCGCGAACACCGGCACAGCCGGTGCCAGGCACCGCGTCGCTTGCTTCGCGGGCAAGCCCGCTCCCACAGGTGTGGTGCATGGCCTGAGGTCGGCGCGGCCTCCCTGAGGGAGCGGCTTCAGCCGCGAACACCGGCGCAGCCGGTGCCAGGCACTGTGTTACTTGCTTCGCGGGTAAACTGGCTGGCGAAGAGGCTGTATGCACAGCCTCTAGGCATGCACCCAGCGCCGATGCAGCCCACGGGCCAGCGCATCGAGCATGAAGCCCAGCACGCCGATCAACAGCACCATGGCCATCAGTTCCGAATACGCCAGGCGATCGCGAGTGTCGAGGATGAAATACCCCAGCCCCGCACTGACCCCCAGCATCTCGCACGGCACCAGCACGATCCACAGGATGCCGATGGCCAGGCGCACGCCGGTCAGCACATGGCCGATCACGCCGGGAATGATCACCTTGCACAGCGTCTCCCAGCGCGTGGCGCTGAGGCTGCGCGACAGTTGCAGCCAGCGCGGGTCGAGCTGGCGCACCCCGGCGGCAGTGTTGAGCAGGATCGGCCATAGCGCGGCGAACGCCAGCAGGAAGTAGATCGGCTGGTCGCCCACGCCCATCAGCATCACCACCACCGGCATCCACGACAACGGCGAAATCATCCGCAGGAACTGGAACGCCGGCGTGGTCGCCGCCTCCAGATGGCGATAACTGCCCACCAGCAAGCCCAGTGGCACGCCAATCAGCAGCGCCAACAGCAGGCCGACCAGGATGCGCTTGAGGCTCACCCAGATATGCCCGTACACCTCACCCTGGCCCAGCAACTCCAGCAAACTGCTCAACGTGGCCTGGGGCGAGAAACGTGCCGACAGGCCATCGGCCGCGCCAAACACCTGTACCCCAGCCCACCACAGCACCAGCAGCACCGCCAGGCCAACCAGGCCCAGGGCGCCATGCACGACATGCCCACGCATCAGACCGCGAACTCCTCGCTGCGCTGGAAGTTCTCGGCGATGCCGAACGTCGCCGGGCCGCCCACCGCCTCGATGGCCTTGCGCACGAAGCGATCGTCGACCAGGTCGCGGGCGGTCTGCGCCGGGTCCAGGCCGGCGAGGAAGCCGCTCTCGCCTTCAATCAGGGTGTTCTTCAGCCGCTTGACCAGTTCCTCGGTGTAGCTGGGGAACGGATACGGCTGGAAGTCGATGCGTTTCTCGTCCCACTGCTGGTGCTGGATCGCACCGCTGGCGATATAGCCGGCACGGTCCTCGGCGGACGGCGCCAGGACCTTGGCCAGCACCGCTGGCTCGTGCGGGGTGTACTTGTTGGGGCCGGCCTTGGACAGCAAGGCGGCAGCCTCGGCGCGATGCTCGCGGGTCCATTGCTGGGCCTTGACGATGGCGTTGACCACCTTCTGCGACCATTCGGGGCGGTTGTTCAGGTCGTGCTCGTGCATGAACACCACGCAGCAGGCGTGGTTGCGCCAGACATCACCGGTGAAGCGCTGCACACGGCCAACCTTGAGGTTCTCGGCCAGCGCATTGAATGGCTCGGCGACGATATAGCCGGCGATACGCTTGCTGGCCAGGGCTGGTGGCATGTCCGAAGGCGGCAGCACCAGCAGGTTGACCTCGTTGTCGGCCAACTGCGCGCTGGCCGGTTTGGACACCGGCTTGAGGCCGTTGTCGCTGAGCATCTGCTGCAACACCACGTTGTGGATCGAGTACCAGAACGGAATCGCCACGGTCTTGCCGCCGAGCTGCTTCATGTCGGTGATGTCCGGCGCCACGGTCAGGCCCGAGCCGCCGACATGGTTCCAGGCCACCACCTTGGCCGGCACTTTGCTGCCGTAACGCGCCCACACGGTCATCGGCGACAGCAGGTGAATGACGTTGACCTGGCCGGAGATGAACGCCTCGATCACCTGGGCCCAGCTGCGCAGCAGCACCGGCCGTTCGGCCTTGATGCCCTCGGCCTCGAACAGGCCATTGTTGTGCGCCACCAGCAATGGCGTAGCATCGGTGATCGGCAGGTAGCCGATGCGCACCGGCGCGTCCGGCTCGGCGGCGGCGCGCGCCTGCAGGCTCGCCAGCAGCGGCAGCGCGCCGGCGGCGGTGAGCATGGCGCTCAGCTTGATGAAGTCGCGACGCGAGGTCGTGGAGCAGCAGTCATCCATGCACATGGACAGCCTCCGAGGGCAAGGGAGAAGGAATGGGTTCGGCTGTGCGGCTTGCCCGCCGAAGGGTCTTGAGAATCTCGATACGCAACGCGCCCAGTTCCTCGACGCGTTGCTCGCGGGGTTGCGGCAGGTCGATGCGCCACTGGCCGAGGGTGCGCGCCGGGTGGTTGCCCAGTAGCAGCACGCGATCGGACAGCAGCAGGGCTTCGTCGATATCGTGGGTGATCAGCACGGCGGCGGTGTTGTGGGTGGCGATCAGTTGCAGCAGCAGTTGCTGCATGTCGGCCCGGGTCACTTCGTCCAGCGCGCCGAATGGCTCATCGAGCAGCAGCACCTCAGGCTGGCGTGCCAGGCAGCGGGCCAGCGCGGTGCGCTGGGCCATGCCGCCGGACAACTGCGCCGGGAACTGGCCACGGGCGTGGGCCAGGCCCACGGCGTCGATGGCATGGTCGATCCGCGCCCGTCGCTCGGCCGCTGGCAGCTTGGGCTGGCGGGCGAAATCGAGGCCGAAGGCGACGTTCTTTTCCAGGCTCAGCCAAGGCAGCAGGCTCGGGTCCTGGAAGGCCACCGCCAAGCGCGGGTGCGGCCCTTGCAGCGCCTCGCCGTGCAGGCTGACGCGGCCGCCGCGGGGCTGCTGCAGGCCGGCCAGCACACGCAGCAGGCTGGATTTGCCGACCCCGCTGGGGCCGAGGATGGTCACCACCTCGCCCGGCGCCAAGGTCAGGTCGAACTGTTCCAGCACCGCCTGCCAGCCACCCTCGCGCGGGTAGCCCAGGCTGATGTCGCGGGCCTCGAGTAGCACTTCGCTCATGCAACAGACGCCTGGCGTTGCAGTTCGGCGCGCAGTTGTACCAGGCTCGGGGTGACGATCGGGACGAAAGCCGACTCACGCCAACGACGGGCGAACCCTTCGCCATAGGCGCTCAGGTAGGCCTTGCCACCACTGGCCTGCAACTCCAACTGCACGGCATCGGCGGCGCTTTCGGCAAGCGTGATGCGCAGCTTGAACAAGGCTGCCGGCTGGGCGAGGAAGCGCCCGTCGAGCAGGCCCTGCTTGAGTTCGCCAACAGTGTTTTGCAGACGCTGGGCCAGCACCTGGCGCGCTTCTTCAAGGAACGAGCCACGGCCTTGCAAGTGCTCCTGCACTTCCTCCAGCGCGCGGCGGGCCAGGCCGATGGCCATGCCGCACTGCAGGGCGAGAAACGCCGGGCGCACCTTGGGCAGGAACTCGCGGGCGTTGTCGTGCAGCAGCCAGTCGCGGCTCAGCGCCACCTGGCGGAAGGCCAGCGCCGCCGTATTGCTCGACTGCAAGCCCATCAATTGCAAATCGTCGGAGCGCTCCAGGCCCTTGGCATCGGAGGGAATGGCCAGCACGAAGGGCGCGCCGCCAGCGTCGTCCTCGATGGCGGCGGCGACGACGAAACCGCTCTTGCGCAGGTTGGTCACCCAGTGCAACCGGCCTTCGAGGCTCCAGCCGCCGGCCTGGGGTTGGGCGCGGACCTGCAAGGCCTCGATGCCGGACAGGAACTTCATGGCGTTGGACAGCCCGGTGGCCCCGGCCAACTCGCCTTTGAGCAGGTCGGGCAGCAGCCGCTCGCGCAGCGCCTGGTTGGGGCTGTGCAACAGGTATTCGATGAAAGCGCGCTGGCCCCAGCAGACAAACGCCGCGGCCAGCGAACGATTGGCAATGGCGGCGATGGCCTCGACCGCGTCGCTGACCTGGCCGCCCGAGCCGCCGAGGGCCGGCTCTATGCCAATGCGCAACAGTTGCGACTCGGCGATCTGCGCCAGCACCAGGTGCGGGTCGCACTGGCCCTGGTCGATAGCCTCGGCATTGGCGTCCAGCCATTGGCGAAATGCATGATCAAGCATGTCCCTACTCCTTTTGAAACGCCGGGCACGCCGGCACCAAGCCTCGATCAGGCCGAAGGCTGCCAGCGGTACTTGCTCAGCTCGTCGTTGAGCGGCGTCTGGGCGAACACATTAGCAAAGTTGCACAGGGTAGCGAGACTCACTCCGAGAATCACTTCCAGGGCATTGCCCTCGCTGAAGCCGGCGTCGCGGAAAGCCTGGTAGGTGGCGTCGCTGACATTGCCACGGGTGGCGATCACTTCACGGGCGAATTCGGCCAGGGTTTCGTAGCGCGCATCAGGCAGTTCGCCACGGGCACGCAGGGCATCGACCACCTCCTGGGGCAGCTTGGCCTTGTTCAGCGCCACGGCGGTGTGGCCGGCGACGCAGAAGTCGCAACCGTGCTGGGTGGCGGCGATCAGCTGCACCACTTCGCGCTCGGCCAGGCTCAGCTCGGACTTGCCATTGAGCGCCGACACGGTGACGTAGGTTTCCAGGGCGGCCGGAGCGTTGGCCAGGATGCCCAGCAGGTTGGGGATGAAACCGGAGTTCTTCTGCGCGTTCTCGAGGAACGGACGTGCGGCTTCCGGGGCGGTCTGCAGGCTGTGTAGAGTGATGCGCGCGGACATGGAGTGGTCTCCTTTGATGTAGGTCGCTACAGTCTGTTGGTTATAAGAAGTAGCATCCATATTCATCAGTCGCCTTTCCTTGCTCCAGAGTCTTTGCATTAGATGATTTCATCCAGCCATCTTGTCGATTGGTTATTAGAAGGCCTCGAGCTCGATGCCAGCCTGTTCCATGTCGGCCGTTACTGCGGTGGCTGGCACGCCAGCACCCAGGGCATGGGCCGGGCCAGTTTCCATTTGGTGGTGCAGGGGCATTGCTGGTTGCACATCGATGGCCAGCCCGCACCGCTGCGCCTGGAAAGCGGCGACGCGGTGTTCCTGCTGCGTGATCTGGCCTACCGACTGTCCAGCGACCAGAGCCCGGCCGATGCCTGCGCCCAGCCGCGCCAGCCGATGCAGGCGCTGGACAGTACGGCCAGCGATGGCGTGGGCCTGGTGTGTGGCTTCTTTCATTTCCAGTCAGGGCTTTCGTCGCTGATCGTCGAAGGGCTGGCGGATTGGATCGTGCTGCGCGCCGACGACCCGGCGGGCAGTGCGGCGCGGGCGTTGTTCGGGCTGATCCTGGAGGAATGCCGGCGCACCCCGCAGCCTTCGCAGACATTGCTGGAGCGGCTGACCCACTTGCTGTTCCTGTATGTGCTGCGCCAGCAGGTGCATGCCGGGCAATCGCTCGGTGGGCTGGTCGCCCTGGCACGCCAGCCGGCCTTTGCCGGGTTGCTGGAGCAACTGATCAAGGCGCCAGGGCAGGCCTGGACCCTGGAAAGCATGGCGGCCTGCGCCGGCCTGTCGCGCTCGGCGTTCTTCAAGCGCTTCAACGAACTGGCCGGGCAGTCGCCGGGGCAGGTGCTGCTGGCCTTGCGCATGCGGCATGCCGGTCAGTTGCTCAAGGCCGGCAATACCGTCGAGCAGGTGGGGGCGCAAGTGGGCTATCAGTCAGTGGCGGCCTTCACCCGGGCCTTCGCCAAGGCCGTGGGCGTGCAACCTGGCGCTTATCGCAAGCAACACGAAGGCCGCGCCCCCACCCTGGAGGCAGCACCGCGCCAAGGCTACTCCTGACGTAGCGGAATATCGCCGCCCTTCCCTTCACGGCGCTCGCTCATCCAGTCATTGACCTGCTGCCCGAACTCGGCCGGCGCCTTGCGCCCGAAGCGCCGCGCCAGGTCGAGGATGGTCTGCTGCGCCAGGGCTTCCTCCATGCGTTTCTGTGCCCCCAGCATCACCGCATGGATGGCACAGGTGCCCTCGGTTGCCCAGCGCGGCGCTGAACCCTCGAACACCGCGCAGCGCTCGCGGATCTCTCGGCAGTCGAAGAGCTTCTTCGGCCCATCGATGGCGTTGACGATATCCAGCACGGTGATCTCGTCGGACGGCCGGGCCAGGCGGAAACCGCCGCGTACCCCCTCGGTGGCCGCCACCAGCCCGGCCCGGGCCAACTTGGTGAATACCTTGGCCAGGTACTCCTGGGGCACACCTTGCAGCTCGGCTAGGTCGCGCACGCTCGACTCGCGGCTGTCACCGCGCTCATCGACCAGGAACAACAGGCAATGGATGCCGTACTCGACGCCGGCACTGTACAGCGACATGTCAATCTCCGACCAAATTTGTCGCAAATAGTACGCGCTTCCTCCTCCCCTGGCAAAACCTGCCTCGGCCATTCGTCAATATTTCAAATCCCTGGAAGCTCCATTTCACATGGGCTACAGCCAAACTCACAGGGCCCGAGGCCGGCCGTTCAAGAAAAAAACACTTGCCGCACAAAACTACGACCAATAAAGTCGCAGTTATTCGACAGATGCCCAACACCTGATCGAACCCTCGTCCCCTACCTTGCGGAGCCCCTTCATGACCTCTCACATCCTGATCATCGGTGCCGGTTTCGCCGGCGTCTGGAGCGCCCTGAGCGCCGCCCGCCTGCTCGACCAGGCCCAGCGCGACGACGTGCGCATCAGCGTGCTGGCCCCGCAACCGCAACTGCGCATCCGCCCACGCTTCTACGAAGCCAATGCGCACACCTTGCAAGCACCGCTGTCGGACTTGCTCGGGGTGGTCGGCGTGGACTTCATCCAGGGCAACGCCGAGCACATCGACAGCCAGGCGCGCCAGGTCGGCTATGTCGACGCCCAGGGCCAGCGCCAGCAGATCGGCTACGACCGCCTGGTGCTCGCCGCCGGCAGCCAGGTCGCCCGCCCCGCCGTACCGGGCCTGGCCGAACACAGCTTCGACGTCGACCAAATGGAATCGGCCGTGCGCCTCGAACAGCACCTGGCAAGCCTGGCCGAACAGCCAGCCAGCCCGGCGCGCAATACCGTGGTGGTCTGCGGCGGTGGCTTCACCGGCATCGAAACCGCGACCGAAATGCCCGCCCGCCTGCGCGCCCTGCTCGGTGAAGGCCAGGCCCGGGTCGTGCTGGTCGATCGTGGCGCGAGCGTTGGCGCGGCGCTGGGCGCCGGTATCACGCCATCGATCATTGCCGCCTCGGAGCAGGCCGGCGTGCAGTGGCTGACCGGTGCCTCGGTGGTGGCGGTGGATGCCGGCGGCGTGACCCTCGACAACGGTGACTACATCGCCAGCAAGACCGTGATCTGGACCGTTGGCGTCAAGGCCAGCCCGCTCACCGCCCAGGTCGAAGGCGAGCGTGACGGCCTCGGCCGCCTGCGGGTCGATGACCACCTCAAGGTGATCGGCCAGGCGCATATCTATGCCACCGGCGACGTGGCCTGGGCGGCGGTGGACGAGATCGGCAACCACGCGCTGATGACCTGCCAGCACGCCATCCCCATGGGCCGCCACTCGGGCAACAACGCCATGGCCGACCTGCTGGGACTGGAGCCGGTGGTGTACCGCCAGCCCAAGTACGTGACCTGCCTCGACCTCGGCGAGTGGGGCGCGACGTTCAGCGAAGGCTGGGAGCGCGAGCTCAAACTGCAGGGCCAGGAAGGCAAGTCGATGAAGCAGCAGATCAACACGGTCTGGATCTACCCACCGGCCGCCGACCGTGACCAGGCACTGGCGGCGGCGGATCCGTCGATCGCGATCGTCTGAGTGACCAAATAGCAAAGGCCCGTCACGCAAGTGACGGGCCTTTTTGTATTCGTCATTACATTGAACGACTGGTCAATAATAGTGGCACTATGTCATCATCCTGAAAAAAACAACATGAACCGTGAGGATATAACCCCTTCGCAGCGCATCGAGAGCCTGACCCACCGAGCCCGGTAAAGCCGCGCTCTTGACGCCTGCCTGCCACCGTCAAGGAGCGTCGCATGCAATTTCGGAACATGAAGATCGGCATTCGGGCAGCAAGCCTGTTCACCCTGCTCGGGATCCTGGTCCTGGCCATGGGCCTGGTCGCCCTCTACGAAACTCGCAAGATGGACAGCGCCACCGACGAGATCCGGATCACCTGGATGCCCGCGGTCCTCGCCCTGGGCGAAGTCAGCAGCAACCTCGGCCGTGCCCGCGCCCTCACCCTGCGCAGTGTCCTCGAGGAAAGCGCCGCCGCGCGGCACGCCACCCTGGCCAGGATCGTCGAGGTCAACCGCCAGCTCGAAGACGACCTCAAGGCCTACGAGAAAACCATCATCGCCGCCGACGACCGCGCCCTGTTCAGCACCTTCATGGGCTTGAGCGAGCGCTATCACGCCCAGCAGAAAGCCATCCGCGATGCCGCCGCCGACGATCAGCTGGACGAGGCCCGGCGCCTGATCAACGGCCCGCTGGCCGAATACGCCGACAGCATGATGCAAGCCCTGGCCGCGCTGATCGACTACAACACCAAAGGCGCCGAGCAGGCCTCGCTACGCAGCAGCGATGCCTCCGATGAAGCCTTGCGCCTGATCGTCGCCACCCTGGCTTTGATCCTGCTGGCCCTGGTGGCCATCGCCACCCTGCTCACCCGCAGCATCGTCCGCCCCCTGGCCGACGCGGTGGCCGTCGCCGAACGGGTGGCCACCGGCGACCTCACCCGCGACATCACCGTCACCGGCCGCGACGAACCGGCTTTGTTGCTGCGCGCCCTGAGCCGCATGCAACACAGCCTGCGCGATACCCTGCGGCAGATCGCCGCCGCCTCCGACCAGTTGGCCTCGGCCTCCGAGGAGCTGCACACCGTCACCGAGGACACCAGCCGCGGGCTGCACCAGCAAAGCGCCGAGATCGACCAGGCGGCCACCGCCGTCAACCAGATGACCGCCGCGGTCGAGGAAGTGGCCAACAACGCCGTGAGCACCGCCGATGCCTCCAAGGGCGCCGACCAGACCACCCGAGACGGGCGCGACCAGGTCAACCAGGCGCTGAGTTCGATCCAGCACCTGGTCAACGATGTCACCGGAACATCCCATGAGATCGAGCAACTGGCCAATAGCGCCAACGAGATCAGCCGGGTACTCGATGTGATTGGTTCGATTGCCGGGCAGACCAACCTGCTGGCCCTCAACGCCGCCATCGAGGCGGCCCGTGCCGGCGAAGCCGGGCGTGGTTTCGCGGTGGTCGCCGACGAGGTGCGGGCGCTGGCCCACCGCACCCAGCAGTCCACGGCGGAGATCGAGCAGATGATCGGTGGTATCCAGAACGGTACCGAGCGCGCGGTCAGTGCCATGCACAGCAGCCAGGGTCGTGCCAGCGGCACGCTGGAAGTGGCGCAGGCAGCCGACCAGGCCCTGGAGCTGATCGCCGACGCCATCGCCTCGATCAACCAGCGCAACCTGGTGATCGCCAGCGCCTCGGAGCAGCAGGCGCAGGTGGCACGGGAGGTGGACCGCAACCTGGTGAATATCCGCGACCTGGCGATGCAGACCTCGGCCGGCGCCAACCAGACCAGCGCGGCGGCCCAGGACCTGTCGCGCCTGGCGGTGGAGATGAATGGGATGGTGGCGCAGTTCAAGGTGTAACGCCGCCTCATCGCCGTTGCAGGAGCCGGCCTTGCTGGAGACTCAGGCACCGCGATAAACCTGCTCCACAGCGACCGCGCCGACCTCAGGCATGCACCACACCTGTGGGAGCGGGCTTGTCGGACCGCCGCACCGCCGCGAAGCAGGCGACGCGGTGCCTGGCACCGGCTGCGCCGGTGTTCGCGGCTAAAGCCGCTCCCACAGGGATCGCGCTAGCTTTAGCAGTTGAGCAAGACAGTTGCTCCCACAGGGACCGCGCCGACCTCAGGGCATGCACCACACCTGTGGGAGCGGGTTTACCCGCGAAGCAAACGACGCGGTGCCTGGCACCGGCTGTGCCGGTGTTCGCGGCTGAAGCCGCTCCCACAGCGACCGCGCTAGCTTTAGCAGTTGATGCTCCCACAGACAGCCCTCAAGCCATTACCGGATAATCCGTCAGCCCCCGCGCATCCCCGCCAAACAGCGTGGCCCGCTCGTGCTCGGCCAACGGCGCATTCACCCGCAGCCGCTGTGGCAAATCCGGGTTGGCCACGAACGGCCGGCCAAAGCCGATCAAGTCGGCCCATCCTTCGCAGAGCGCCTGGCGCGCACGCTCTGCGCTGTACTTGCCGGCATACACCATTACCCCAGGGAATACCGCGCGCAGCTGCTGCTTGAAATCCACCGGCATGTCCGGCGCATCGTCCCAGTCGGCCTCGGCAATATGCAGGTAACCAATGGCCAGTTCGCCCAGACGCTTGGCCGCGGCGGTGTAGGTGGTGACCGGATCGGCATCGACACAGCCATTGAGAGTGGTCAAGGGGGCCAGGCGCACACCGACACGCTGCGCCGCGCCTGTGCCATCGACCAGCGCCTGGGTCACTTCATCGAGAAAGCGCAAGCGGTTCTCCAACGAACCGCCATAGCGGTCGGTACGGTCATTGGCGCCGGAATCGAGAAACTGGTTGACCAGGTAACCATTGGCGGCATGCAGCTCGACCCCGTCGAAACCAGCAGCCATGGCATTGCGCGCGGCCTGGCGGTACTGCTCGACAATCTGGCCGATCTCGGCCTCGTCCAGCGCACGGGGCTTGGAGGCCTGGACGAAGCCCGGGGTACCGTCGGCGTTGTCGATGAATACACTGACCCCTTCGGCCTGGCGCGCGGTGGACGACACCGGCGGCTGGCCAGCGAGCAGGCTGCTGTGGCTCAGGCGGCCCACATGCCAGAGCTGGGCGAAGATGCGCCCGCCTGCGGCATGCACCGCGTCGGTGACCAGGCGCCAGCCATCGATCTGCGCCTGGGTGTGGATACCAGGGGTACGGGCATAACCCTTGCCCAACGGGGCGATCCAGGTGCCTTCGCTGACGATCAGCCCGGCACTGGCGCGCTGGGCGTAGTACTCGGCCATCAGCGCGGTGGGCACATCGCCCGGTTGCGCGGCGCGCGAGCGGGTCATCGGCGGCATCAACACGCGGTTGGGCAGGCTCAGTTCACCCAGTTGCAGGGGTTGGAACAGCGGATCTTGGTTCATGGTTCAGGTTCTCCGGTAGAGGTATTCGGCAGGTTCAGGCGCGACTGATCACAGGTTGCGGTTGGGCGGGCACCCGGCGGTCGAGGCGGCCGCTGTAGACGGTCAGGGCCAGCGCGCCCAGGGTGACCAACGCGGCGATCCAGGGGGTGTGGCCCAGGCCCAGGTGCTGCACGACCTGCGCGCCGCCCCAGGAACCACCCGCCACACCCAGGTTGAAAGCGGCGATGTTGAAGCCGGCGGCCACATCGACCGCGTCCGGCGCGACCTTCTCGGCCTGCTGCACCACGTACACCTGCAAGCCCGGCACGTTGCCAAAGGCGACGGCGCCCCAGGCCAGCACGGTGGCGACCACCAGGACCGGGTGCGGCGCGGTGAAGGTCAGCACCATCAGCACCACGGCCAGCAGCGCGAAGATGATCGACAGCGCCTGCACCGGGCCCTTGCGGTCGGCCAGGCGGCCACCCCAGATGTTGCCCAGGGCCACCGACACGCCGTAGGCGAGCAGCACCAGGGCCACGCTGTTGGCGCCGAAGCCGGCGATGTCCTGCAGGATCGGGGCGAGGAAGGTGAAGGCGACCAGCGAGCCGCCATAACCGACGGCGGTCATGGCGTAGACCAGCAGCAGCCGTGGTTGCAGCATCACCCGCAACTGGCGCAGCAGCGGTGCCGGCTCGCTGTGGGCGATACGCTTGGGCACGAACAGCAGCGCGCCGATCAGCGCCACCAGGCCGAAGGCGGCAACCACCAGGAAGGTCACGCGCCAGCCGAAGTGCTGGCCGATGAAGGTGCCCAGCGGAATACCGGTGACGAAGGCCACGGTCATGCCGCTGAACATGGTGGCGATGGCGCTGGCGGCTTTTTCCTTCGGCACCAGGCTGGTGGCGATGATCGAGCCGACCGAGAAGAACACGCCATGGGCCAGGCCGGTGAGGATCCGCGCCATGATCAGCGATTCATAGCTGGGGGCCTGCCAGGCCACCAGGTTGCCGGCGGTGAACAGCGCCATCAGCCCGACCAGCAGCAGCTTGCGCGGCACCCGGCCGGTCATGGCGGTGAGCAGCGGCGCGCCGATGGCGACGCTCAGGGCGTACAGGCTGACCAGCAGGCCAGCCGAAGGCAGGGTGACGGCAAGGTCGTTGGCGATGGTCGGGATCAGGCCGACGATCACGAACTCGGTGGTGCCGATGGCGAATGCGGCGAGGGTGAGAGCTAACAAGGCGAGTGGCATGTGAAAATCACCAGTGCAATTGGAATGGGTGAATTCTCGGGCTCGCAGGGGGACAGGAAAAAGACGGCGGCGGGACAATGAGTTTTGACCGGCAAGCAAAGATAGCCATCAAGATCGTGCCTAGATGTAGGAGGCGGATTGATGACAACCGGCACTGTTAACAAAAGACCCAAAAGGACATAATTGCCGCCATACAAGTCCCTGGAGGTCTTATGCAAGATCTACGTCAACTGCGCTACTTCGTCGCCGTCGCCGAATGCGAGAACGTCGGCCGCGCAGCCGAACAGCTGCACATTTCCCAGTCGCCCCTGAGCCGGCAGATCGCCCAGCTGGAGGACAACCTCGGCCTGGCCTTGTTCGAGCGCCGCAACCAGCGCCTGTACCTGACCAACGACGGCCGCACCTTCCTCGGCGAAGCGCGTGGCCTGCTCAAGCACGCCGAACGCCTGGAATCGCTGGGCAAGCGCCTGGGCCGCGGCGAAGAAGGCGGCCTGTGCATCGGCTACGTCAACCACGCCATCCATGCCGGCGTGCTGCCCGGCGCGGTGCGGGCGATTCGCAGTGAACGACCACAGATCCACATCGCCCTGTACAACATGACGCCCAAGGAACAGTTCGAAGGCTTGCGTCAGCGCAGTCTGGACATCGCCCTGGTGTGCGAACCGCCGCCAGTCAACGACCCGGACCTGCGCTCGCAGCCGGTGTTCGACGACCCGATGCTGCTGGCCATCCCCGCCCAGCATCCACTGGCGTGCAAGACCGAGCTGACCCCGGACGACCTGCATGAACAGGAGTGGATCATCACCGGCGGCCAACCCGACCAGGCCAACAAGCGCGACGATTTCATCGCCCGCTGCGGCGATGCCGGCTTCACCCCGCGCCTGTCCCTGGAAGCCACCGACCCGCTGAGCGTGCTCGGCCTGGTCTCCGCCGGGCTGGGCCTGGCCATGGTGCAGAGCAGCCTCAGTGCCAGCGTCGGCCCGTCGGTGGTGCTGCGCCGACTCGACTGGTTCCAGCCTAGCGTGCAGGTGTGGGCGGCCTGGCATCAGGTCGACCTGCGGCCAATCGTGGGCATCTTCCGGGAGCGCGTACTGGCCCTGGCCGAAGACGTGGAAACCCTCAAAAAGACCGCATAGGTCTCAACTCAGTCCAATTGCGTCTTTTACAGTCTTGGAATGCGCGACTAGCCTTGTCTCCCATCGATGCAACTCACATCTACAGGAGCCATTCCATGAACATCGACCTCGGCGGACGCACCGCCATCATCAGCGGTTCGACCGGCGGTATTGGTCTGGCCATCGCCCGCGGCCTGGCCCGCGCCCATGCCGACGTGGTCATCGCCGGTCGCAGCCAGAAGTCGGTCGATGCCGCCCTGGCCGAACTGCGCGCCCTGGGCGGGCGTGGCCAGGTACACGGCGTGGTCGCCGACCTGGGCACCGCCGCCGGCGCCGAGACCCTGTTCGCCGCGCATCCCCGGGCCGATATCCTGGTCAACAACCTCGGCATCTACGACGACGTCGACTTCTTCGAAGTGCCGGACAGCGAATGGGCACGCTTCTACGAAACCAACGTGCTGTCCGGCGTGCGCCTGGCCCGTCACTATGCCCCGGGCATGGTGGAAAAAGGCTGGGGTCGCATCCTGTTCATCTCGTCGGAGTCGGGCATTGCCATCCCGGCCGACATGATCAACTACGGCGTGACCAAGAGCGCCAACCTGGCGGTCTCCCACGGCCTGGCCAAGCGCCTGGCTGGCACCGGCGTCACCGTCAATGCGGTGTTGCCTGGCCCGACCCTGACCGACGGTGTCGCCGCCCTGGTCGCCGACGCGGCCAAGGCTTCCGGGCGCAGCATTCGTGACGAAGCCGACAATTTCGTGCGTACCGCCCGCCCAAGTTCGATCATCCAGCGCGCCGCCGAAGTCGACGAAGTGGCCCACTTGGTGGTGTACCTGGCCTCGCCCTATGCCTCCGCCACCACCGGCGCGGCCCTGCGGGTCGACGGCGGCGTGGTCGACAGCATGGCGATCTGAGGGTCAGCCCTTTCAAGGTGCTGTGAATTGACGTCCGACTTGGATTTGCCGGGGTCGCTTTGCGACCCTTTCGCGGCACAAGGCCGCTTCTACAGGTGATCGCGCCGTCCTGTAGGAGCGGCCTTGTGCCGCGAAAGGGCTGGATCTGAGGATGCCTGGGAGCGGGCGATGCCGCTCCCAGGCATTGCTGACTTTTATTCAAGACACCTTGGCAGCAGACGCACTGTTTCTCCCCGCCCCTAGCGCGCTAGCCTCCCCGCCATTCCCTGCCACAAGGACCCACCATGCCCAATGACCATCAAGCCTGGGGCTGGACCCCGGGTGCTGGCCTCGACGGCCTGCAATTGATCCGCAAACCCCTGCCCATGCCCGGCCCCGGCCAGGTACTGGTGGCCAACCAGGCCATCGCCCTCAACCCGGTGGACTGGAAGATCTGCGAATGGGGCCACGCCGACTGGCGCCAGGGCACCGTGCCCGGTGTCGACGGCGCCGGAATCGTGGTCGCCGTCGGTGACGGTGTCGACCTGCCGCTGGGTGGCCGCGTTGCCTACCACCAATCACTGTCGCGCGATGGCAGCTTCGCCGAGCACTGCCTGCTCGACGCCAACCTGGTGATGCACATACCCGCCAACCTCGACATCGCTGCCGCAGCGACCGTGCCATGCCCGGCGCTGACCGCCTGGCAAGCGCTGGCCAAAGTGGCCGAGGGCGCCTCGCGCGATGTGCTGGTGATCGGCGCGGGCGGCGCGGTGGCGTACTACCTGGTCCAGCTGGCGCTGCAGCGTGGCTTGCAGGTATGGGCCACCGCCGCGCCCAAGCACCATGCCCATCTGCGCGAGCTGGGCGTGGCCGAGGTGTTCGACTACCAGTCAGGTGATTGGCAAGGGGAGCTGCGCCATGCACTGGGCGAGCGCCCCTTGCATGCCCTGTTCGACACCGTCAGCGCTGCCCACGCAGCCAGCCTGGCCCACCTGCTGGGCTACAACGGCCATCTGGTGTGCATCCAGGACCGTCAGGAACAGGCGCCGCTGCCGGCCTTCAGCAGCGCGATCTCGCTGCATGAAGTGGCCCTCAACAGCGTGCATGCCCATGGTCGCCTGCGTGACCGTCAGGTACTGAAAGCCGAGGGTGAGCGGTTGTTGCAGGCGGTCGCCGATGGCCGGCTGCTGGCGCCGGCGCGCCGGGACTTCGCCTTCGAAACGCTGCCTGTGGCGTTGCGTCAGCTCAAGGACGGCAGCCGTGTCGGCAAGTGGGTGACGCGGTTGTAAGGCTGGGGCCGGTCGCTCCTCCTGTAGGAGCGGCCTTGTGTCGCGAAAGGGCTGCGTAGCAGCCCCGGATACCGAGCCATTATCGAGATTGCCGGGGCCGCTACGCAGCCCTTTCGCGACACAAGGCCGCTCCTACAGGGGGCAGTGCTGTATGCGACAGCGCAGCCCAAAGGGCGCAGGTGTCCCGCCACCCCCAACACTTACTGGCGCAGCACCATCGCCACGATGGTCGCCTGCAACTCCTGCTTGGCCGCTTGCGCGCCTAGTTCGCCGGACGCCGCCGCCAGTGACAGCGCATCCGCCGCCCCGACCAATACCCAGAGCCCGGCCACGCCGATCTCACCCTGCGGGGCGAATGGCGCCAGGGCCTGTCGGCACTTGTCCATGAACGGCCCTTCATAGCCGCGCTTGAGCGCCTCCATCTCCGGGGACCCGGCCAACGCCGCGCTCACCCCGGGGATCTCCCGCCCCTGGGTGGTCACGCAATCCACATAAGCCTCGGCAATCACCCAGGCGCGCCCCGCCAAGTCGGCGGCACAACCCGCCAGGGCCTGCTCGAGCATCGCCGTCTGGCGTGCGTCGTACTCCTGGTACAACGCCACCAGCAGCCCGGTACGGGTTTCGAAATGGTCATACACCACCGGCTTGGTCACCCCGGCCTGCTCGGCCAGACGCCCTAGGCTCAGGGCATCGGTACCCTCTTCACGGACCAGTTGCCAGGCCACATCCAGCAATTGCCGGCGGCGCTCGTCGCGCGACAGGCGTTTACGCGCCACAGGTTTGTGCTCGCTTGACATTGATTACCTACCAAAAGTAACTTACCAAGGGTAACTTACTGTGAGTATATAGCGCTCGCAGCTCTCCCGCACCCCGTTTCCGGAGATCCACCATGCATGCCTTGATCGTCATCGGCCATCACGACCCCGCCTCCCTCACCCACGCCCTTGCCCGGCAGATCGCCGCCGGCTTGCACGCCAGCGGCCATACCAGCGAATTCGCCGACCTGGCCAGCGAAGGCTTCGACCCACGCTTCAGCCTGGCCGACCATGCCGTACACCGGCGCCAGGGCAAGCCACCGGCCGATGTGCTGGCCGAGCAAGCGCGCATCGAGCGCGCCGATACCCTGCTGCTGGTCTACCCCATCTACTGGTGGTCGCTGCCGGCCCTGCTCAAGGGCTGGGTCGAGCGGGTATTCAGCAATGGCTGGGCCTTCGACCAGGCCGCCGACGGCAGCACGCGCAAACGCCTGCGCGGCATGACCGTGCACCTGGTCGGCCTGGCCGGCGCCGACGCCACCACCTTCGCCCGTCACGGCTACGCCGAGGCCATGCGGGTACAGATCGACCATGGCATCTTCGACTACTGCGGGGCCCAGGTGCTCAGTTCGACCCTGCTCGCCGACAGCGAAGGCGCGCACGCCGAGGCGCTGCTCGAACAAGCCAGGGGCCTTGGCCTGGCACTGTTCGACAACCGTCACAACGCAGCCTGAGCCGACCTGCTCATCCACCGATGGATGCGCATCGGCACAGCGAATGGCTACCATGGTCGCAACTTTCATCACTCGGGCAAGGAGGCCCGCGCGCCCATGGCCATGATCGAACTGCACGGCATCAGCCTCCACCACGCCGGCATGCCCTGTTTCAGTGCCATCGATGCCCGTGTCGAATGGGGGCAACGTATCGCCATCATCGGTGACAACGGCAGCGGCAAGTCGTCCTTGCTGCGCCTGCTGCACGGCAGCCTGGCGCCCAGCGAGGGCCGCATCGAACGCCACGGTGGCCTGCGCATCGGCCATGTGCCGCAAGTGCTGGACGCCGAGTCGTCGCTCAGCGGCGGCCAGCGGGTCAACCAGGCGCTGAGCCAGGCCCTGGCCCTGGGGCCTGACCTGCTGCTGCTCGACGAACCGACCAACCACCTGGACGCCGACAACCGTCGCTCGCTGTCACGCATGCTCGAGCATTTCCCCGGTACCCTGGTGCTGGTCAGCCATGACGTCGCGCTGATGAACCAGACCTGCGACACCCTGTGGCACTTGCACCAGGGCCACCTGGAGGTCTTCACCGGCAGCTACGCAAACTATATGGCCGAACGCGAGCAGCAACGCGCCGGGCTCAGCAAACGCATCGCCGAACTGCGGCGCGCCCGCGATGACAGCCACGACGCACTGATGCAAGAGCAGGCGCGGGCCGCCAACGCCCGCAAACGCGGGGCGAAATCCATCGAAAACCGCAAGTGGGCGACCGTGCGTTCGCCGACCAAACTGGGCCGCGGCAACACCACCGCTGGTCGCAAGCAGGGGCAGATCCTGCAACAGCAGCGCGAACTGAGCGGGCAACTGGCCGAGTTGCGCCCGGAGCCCGTGATCGTTCCGCATTTCCACCTGCCGGCGACCGCGCAATCGTCGCGGCTGCTGGTCCAGGTGCGCAATGGCAGCATCGGCCACGGCGACATGGCGGTGCTCAGCGGCATAGACCTGCAGTTGGCCGGTGGCGAACGCCTGGCCCTGACCGGTGCCAACGGCAGCGGCAAATCGACCCTGGCCCGGGCCGTGCTCGGCGACCCCGCCGTGTGGCGCCTGGGCGAGTGGCTGACACCGGCCCCCGACACCATCGGCTACCTCGACCAGCACTATGCCACCCTGCCGGCCAACGCCAGCGTCCTCGAAGCCTTGGCCCGGCACGTGCCTACCTGGTCACAGGAACAACTGCGCGCGCACCTGGCGAGCTTTCTGTTTCGCCAGGCGCACGCGGTGCACACCCCGGTGCAGGCGTTGTCCGGTGGCGAGAAGGCACGCCTGGCGCTGGCCTGCATCGCGGCGCGTCCGCCGCAGTTGCTGATCCTCGACGAGCCGACCAACAATCTCGACCTGCGTACCCGTCGCCACGTGCTGGAGGTGCTCGCCCACTACCCCAATGCGCTACTGGTGATTTCCCATGACGAAGACTTCCTCGACGGGCTGGATATCAGCCGCCGCTTTCACTGCGCCAGGGGCCACTCGGCCAAGGGCCAGTAGCGGCCCTTGCGCGACTCGTACAGGGTGAAGTGCCGCGCCGTCAGGAAGAACTCCGGTGCCTCACCGGCTTCCGGCAACTGGCCGCGAAAATCCCGCGACAGGGTCAGGTGTGGCCGGTACTCGCGGGTCGGCGCCGCGATACCGAGCGGCAACAACGCCTGGTGCAGGGCATACACCAACTGACGCAAGGCGACGGGCGCCTGCTCGGGCTCCAGCACCAGCGCATCGGCACGCGGCCACACCTGCATGCGGTCCAGCACCAGCCGCAGTGGCGCCTGCGGCAGTGTCAACCGGTCGACCGCGGCGCAGATCGACGAGACCTGCCCCGCATCGACATCGCCCAGAGACACCAGGGTGACATGGAAGTTCTCCGCCGGCACCGGCCTGCCGCTGCGCAGGCTCAAGCTCCGCCGCCATTGCGCCAGGGCCCGGCACTGGGCATCTACGACCGGCAAGGCGAAGAACAGGCGTTTGAAGGGCGCCCCGCTCGGGCGTGTGTCCTGGACCATGTCCTGCTCCTTGGCTGCGGATCGAAGGGTCGAGTGTAGCGCCCTGGCCATGGGAAAAGCCTGCAAGGGCTGTTGAATCGTTTACGCAACCCGTAGGCCATCCCACCTAAGTCGTGTGGATTTGTCGTAACAATAGGTACAAACCCGGCCCACGATTGTTTATGCTGGCGGGCTTACGCCATGGCGCATGGCCATTTTTCGACAAGTAAACGTCCATGAAAATTGCACTCGTACTGATCTTCGTACTCTCGATCGCCTATGTTCACCTGCGCGGTCGGGTTCGCCACAAACTGACCCGCCAGCTGGGCGACCACTCCAGCTTCCTGGCGCCGGTCAACGCCTTCCTCTACCTGTTCTCCAAGCACCCGGCCAAACCGTACCTGCCCGTGGAAGCGTTCCCCGAGCTGAAGGTGCTGCAGGACCACTGGCAGGAAATCCGCGCCGAAGGCCAACAGCTGCTGCAAGCCGGTGAAATCAAGAAATCCGACAACTACGACGATGTCGGCTTCAACTCGTTCTTCAAGACCGGCTGGAAGCGCTTCTACCTGAAGTGGTACGGCGAGAGCCACCCTTCGGCGATGACCCTGTGCCCGCGCACCACTGAACTGCTGCAAGGCATCGGCTCGGTCAAGGCGGCGATGTTCGCTACCCTGCCGCCAGGCGCCAAGCTGGTGCGCCACCGCGACCCATACGCCGGCTCCTACCGCTACCACCTGGGCCTGGATACCCCCAACGATGACGGCTGCTACATCGACGTCGACGGAGAGAAGTACTCCTGGCGCGACGGCGAAGGCGTGGTGTTCGACGAGACCTACATCCACTACGCGGCCAACACCACCGAGCACAACCGCATCATCCTGTTCTGCGACGTCGAGCGCCCGCTCAAGTACCGCTGGGCGAGCGCCTTCAACCGCTGGTTCAGCCGCAACGTCATGGCCGCCGCCGCCGCGCCCAACGACGCCAGCGACAAGACCGGCGGCATCAACCGCCTGTTCACCCGCATCTACAAGATTCGTGAACGCGGCAAGGCCATGAAAAAGCGCAACCGCACCCGCTACTACCTGGAAAAGTGGGCCGTGGTCGCGGCGCTGGTACTGGTCTTCATCTACATCTGATCGCCCTGCGCAAACCGGCTCCTACCCGCGCGTAGGAGCCGGCCTTGCCGGCGACCTTCGCGTCGCCCCTGTCCCGCCTCCCGAACAGCCCACTTTCGACTAGCCTGAAAGCTCCTGTTGCCAACCTGACAAGGTGAACACGATGAGCATGATGGACTGGGACGCCTACCGTAAGCAGTTGATGGCCGGCATCGGCGATCTCAAGCACCTTTCTCCCGATACCGTGGCCGGTTACATGACCGCCAGCGGTGCCGGCGCCAAGACCAACCACCTCGATGCCAAGACCCGCGAACTGATCTCCCTGGCCGTGGCTGTCACCACCCGCTGCGACGGCTGCATCGCCGTGCATTCGCAGCAGGCGGTCAAGCACGGCGCCACCCGCGAGGAAATCGCCGAGGCCCTGGGCGTGGCGGTGGCGATGAACGCTGGCGCCGCGCTGGTCTACTCGGCCCGGGCCCTGGATGCCGTGGGCAAGTCCGGCGCCTGACCCGGCCAGGCGTCGCCGCCCTTGCGCGGCGGCGCCGCGCCGCCCAGACTGAGCGGCTCAGTACCCGCAGGAACCGCCATGATCCAGATCCGCCCCATGACCCCGGAAGATTTCCAACGCTTCTGGCCCACCTTCCAGGCCATTGTCCAGGCCCGCCAGACCTACGCCTTCGACCCCGGGCTCGACCTCGAGCGCGCCCGCGCGCTGTGGCTGGAAACACCGCTGCGCACGCTGGTGGCCGAGGAAGACGGCGAACTGCTCGGCTCGTACTTTCTCAAGGCCAATGCCGGCGGCCCCGGCGCGCATGTGGGCAACTGCGGCTACATGGTCGGCGAATCTGCCCGAGGTCGCGGCGTGGCCCGGTTGATGTGCGAGCACTCGCAGAAACTCGCCCGCCAGGAGGGCTTCCTGGCCCTGCAGTTCAACTCGGTGGTGGCGACCAACGAAGTGGCCGTGGCGCTGTGGCACAAGCTTGGCTTCGACACCGTCGGGCGCTTGCCCAAGGCCTATCGCCATGCCGAACTGGGCCTGGTGGACTGCCTGGTGATGTACAAGTGGCTGGCCGACGAACCGGTGGTGGAAAAACCGCCACTGCTGATTGGCCGCAAGAACATCGAGGCGCGGGTGTCGCGTCGGCGCGGTCGCTGATCGACACAGCACATGGCACCGCATTGCCTGCTTCGTGGCGGTTCGACGCCCCGATCAATCCGCTGCCACAGGGGCAGCGCATGGTATGAGTCACAGAGGCGCCATTCACTCAAACGATTGACTCCCTGGCGCTTCGATGGTCAGATGCGCGCCAGTTTCAGGTGCCCTGCGCCGCCGCGCGCAAGGTGAAACGGGAAGCCGGTGAGTCGTCCCCACGACAAGTCCGGCGCTGCCCCCGCAACGGTAAGCGAGCGAACCCTTCGACAGACCACTGTGCCTCGGCATGGGAAGGTGAAGGCTTCACGACCCTCGCAAGCCCGGAGACCGGCCTGAGGCTTCACTTGGCAACCCGCGGTGGGCGGGCGCAGGCCGGTATCCGCGTGCGCGCCTGCCTACGCGGTTCGCCTTTGCGTGTTCTTCCACCGGGATCCATTCATTCCTGCAGCAGTGGAACGACATGTCCCGATTCAACAAGCTTCACACCCTGGCGGCGTGCCTCGCCGTCTCGATCCCGGCCCTGGCCGATGAACAGCCCGGTAGCCTCACCCTGCCCTCCACGGCGATCACCGACAACCGCGACCCGCAGGTGGTCGACCTGGCCACCCCAACCCAGGCCGGCTCGCGCCTGAACCTCAGCGCCCTGGAAACACCGGCCAGCACCAGCACGCTGAGCGAAGCGCAGATCCTCGGGCGCAACAACCAGACCGTGCAGGATGCCGTGACCCGCTCACCGGGCATCACCTTCATCGGCACGCCGGGCGACGGTGGCACCGGCCTGTCGGCCCGCGGCTTCAGCGGCCAGAGCTCGGTGATGACCCTGTTCGATGGCTCGCGCCTGTACGCCGGCGCCGGCACCCTGACCTACCCGGTCGACCCGTGGATGGTCGAGCGCATCGATGTAATCCGCGGCCCGGCTTCGGTGCTATATGGCGAAGGCGCCACTGGCGCGGTGGTCAACGTGATCCCGAAAAAGCCTTTCGACGGCGACATCCGCAACCACCTGCGCCTGGGCTACGGTTCCTGGGACCGCCAGCAGCTGGGCCTGGACAGCGGTGGCAGCCTGAGCGAACGCCTGAGCTACCGGCTCACCCTCAACCAGCAGGCCAGCAACGGCTGGGTCGACCGCACCGACTCGCGCAGCCTGGCGCTGTCGGCCGCGCTGCGTTTCGACGCCACCGACGACCTGAGCTTCACCTTGTCCCACGAGCGCGGCGACGCGCAGCCGGCCAACTACTACGGCACCCCACTGATCGACGGCCACCTGCGCGGCAGCCTGCGCAAGAAGAACTACAACGTCAGCAACGACCAGCAGCGCTACCACGACGAGTGGACGCGGCTGAACAGCGACTGGCAGATCAACGACAGCCTCAGCGCCAGCAACCAGCTGTACTACATCAAGAGCCGCCGCCACTGGCGCAATGCCGAGGAGTACGCCTGGGATGCCGACAGCGGGTTGGTCGGGCGCGCCAGCTTCCTGGAAATCAAGCACAACCAGGAACAGATCGGCGACCGCCAGAGCTTCACCTTCGATCACGCGCTGTTCGGCCTGGCCAGCAAGACCGTGGTCGGGGCGGAGTACAACAAGATTCGCTTCAATGTCGACAGCAACTCGCCCTACAACGACGACGGCAGTGACCCACTCGACCCTTGGCAGCCCACCCCCGGCGGTTTCCACAGTGGCTCGCCGCTGCGCCCGCAGATGCTGTCCAAAACCAGCACCTTTGCGCTTTTCGCCGAAAACCGAACGCAACTCACCGAGCGCCTGTCGTTGGTGACCGGCGTGCGCCGCGACCAGAACCATATCGATCGCGACAACCTCGTCGACGGCACCCGCAACGACCGCAGCCTGCGCGGCGGTAACTGGCGCGCTGGGCTGGTGTTCGCGGCCACCGACGATCTGTCGTTGTACGGCCAGTACTCCACCAGCGAGGACGGCGTCGGCGACCTGCTGACCCTGCGACCGGAAGACCGCCTGGAACTGACCGAAGCCAAGCAGACCGAACTGGGCTTGAAACAGCGCTTCTGGGACGGACGTGGCGAGTGGACGCTGGCGGCGTACCACATCGTCAAGAAGAAGTTGCCGGTCTATGACGTGGTCTCCAAGCGCAGCCAGCAAGCCGGCCAGCAGACTTCCGATGGGCTCGAAGCGAGCCTGGAATTGGCATTGGGCAACCAGTGGCAGGTGTCGGCCAACGCCGCGTTGGTGCGGGCCAAGTACGATGATTTCCTGCAACGCAGCGGTGGCGTTGTCTACGACCGAGCCGGCAATCGCCCGCAAGATGTCCCGCACCGAACCGCCAACCTGTGGTTGAGCAAAGGCTTCGGCCAGGCGGTCGACGCCGGCATCGGCCTGCGCTATGTGGACGCACGCTACACCAGTGCCGCCAACGACGCCCAGGTACCGGGCTACACCGTGGTCGACGCCAACCTCGGCTGGCAAGTGCTGCCCGATGTGCGCCTGGGCCTGCAACTGAACAATCTGTTCGACCGCCAGTACGCCCAGTCCAGCTACAGCGGCGAGCAATGGTTGCTGGGCGCGCCGCGGTCGTATTTCGCCACGCTGGACTACAGCTTCTAAGGCCACGGCCTCGAACCCTCGCCATGCGATATTGCAGGCAAACCTGGCACCAGCTACGCCGGTGTTCGCGGCTGAAGCCGCTCCCACAGCAACCGCGCCGGTTTCATGGCATGCACCACACCTGTGGGAGCGGGCTTACCCGCGAACCAAGCGACGCGGTGCCTGGCACCGGCTACGCCGGTGTTCGCGGCTGAAGCCGCTCCCACAGGGACCGCGCCGGCATCAAGCCATGCGCTACACCTGTGGGAGCGGGTTTACCCGCGAACCAAGCGACGCGGTGCCTGGCACCGGCTGCGCCGGTTTCATGGCATGCACCACACCTGTGGGAGCGGGCTTACCCGCGAACCAAGCGACGCGGTGCCTGGCACCGGCTTTGCCGGTGTTCGCGGCTGAAGCCGCTCCCACAGCGACCGCGCCGACCTCAAGGCATGCACCACACCTGTGGGAGCGGGTTTACCCGCGAACCAAGCGACGCGGTGCCTGGCACCGGCTGCGCCGGTGTTCGCGGCTGAAGCCGCTCCCACAGCGACCGCGCTGGTTTCATGGCATGCACCACACCTGTGGGAGCGGGTTTACCCGCGAAGCAAGCGACGCGGTGCCTGGCACCGGCTATGCCGGTGTTCGCGGCTGAAGCCGCTCCCACAGCGACCGCGCTAGCTTTAACAGATGCCTCGAGCGCTTGGCGGGATTGCTTTCACAGCTGATGCCACCTGTAAATCCTCGCCGTTCGATATCCGTTATGCATCGATTGCATTTGTCCCCCGCGCCGAACCCATGGCATGAATGCAGGTCCACGCCTTTACTTGGCCGCATTCCGCCTACCAGGAGATTCCGCGCATGAGCAAGCCCGAGTACATTCCGCCCAAGGTCTGGACCCACCAGGCCCCCTCCGGAGGCCAGTTCGCCAGCATCAACCGTCCGGTCGCCGGCCCCACCCACGACAAGCCGCTGCCGGTCGGCAAACAGCCACTGCAGCTCTACTCGCTGGCCACGCCCAACGGCGTCAAGGTCACCATCCTCCTGGAGGAACTGCTCGCCCTCGGGCACGTCGGCGCCGAGTACGACGCCTGGTTGATCCGCATCGGCGACGGCGATCAGTTCGGCAGCGGCTTCGTCGGGATCAACCCGAACTCGAAGATCCCCGCCCTGCTCGACAACAGCGTCGAACCGCCGGTGCGGGTATTCGAGTCCGGCTCGATCCTGCTGTACCTGGCCGAGAAGTTCGGCGCCTTCCTGCCCAAGGCCCCGGCCGCGCGTACCGAGAGCCTGAACTGGCTGTTCTGGCAGATGGGCTCGGCGCCCTACCTGGGCGGCGGTTTCGGCCATTTCTATGTGTATGCGCCAGAGAAATTCGAATACGCCATCAACCGTTTCACCATGGAAGCCAAGCGCCAGCTCGATGTGCTCGACCGACGCCTGGCCGAAAGCACCTACCTGGGCGGCGACGAATACAGCATCGCCGACATCGCCGTCTGGCCCTGGTATGGCCAGCTGGTGCGCGGCAACCTGTACGGCGCCGCCGAGTTCCTCGCGGTGGATGAATACCGCCATGTGCAACGCTGGGCCGAACTCATTGCCCAACGCCCAGCCGTGCAGCGCGGCACCCGGGTCAACCGCACCTGGGGCGACGAAGCCAGCCAGGTGCCAGAGCGTCATTCAGCCACAGACCTGGACTGAGCCTGGAGCGGCCTTGCCGAGGCTTCGGACCGACAAGGCCGCGCGGCCAGAATGCCGCGCTGCAACGAAGCATTTCCCCACTGCATGCCTGCGCCCCTCGGGACCTTCTTGCTACACTCGCCGCCATGATTTTTCCACCTGCACAACTGTGGTGACAGCATGATCGAGGTAACCGAGGTTTCCATTGCCGAGCTGCGCGACGCGCTCGAGTCCGGCCGCACGACCGCCGTCGAACTGGTCAAGGCCTACCTGGCACGCATCGACGCCTATGATGGCCAGGACACCGCCACCGCGCTCAACGCCGTGGTGGTGCGCAACCCTGAAGCCCTGAAAGAGGCCGAAGCCTCCGACGCCCGTCGCGCCCGTGGCCAAACGCTCGGCCCGCTGGACGGCATCCCCTACACCGCCAAGGACAGCTACCTGGTCAAGGGCCTGACCGCCGCCTCCGGCAGCCCGGCGTTCAAGGACCTGGTCGCCCAGCGCGATGCCTTCACCGTCGAGCGCCTGCGCGCCGGTGGCGCCATCTGCCTGGGCAAGACCAACATGCCGCCCATGGCCAACGGCGGCATGCAGCGCGGCGTCTATGGCCGCGCCGAAAGCCCGTACAACGCCAACTACCTGACCGCGCCGTTCGCCTCGGGCTCGTCCAACGGCGCCGGCACCGCCACCGCCGCCAGCTTCAGCGCCTTCGGCCTGGCCGAGGAAACCTGGTCCAGCGGCCGCGGCCCGGCTTCGAACAACGGCCTGTGCGCCTACACCCCATCGCGCGGAGTGATCTCGGTACGCGGCAACTGGCCGCTGACGCCGACCATGGACGTGGTCGTACCCTACGCCCGGACCATGGCCGACCTGCTGGAAATTCTCGACGTGGTGGTCGCCGACGACGCCGACAAGCGTGGTGATCTGTGGCGCCTGCAGCCATGGGTGCCGATCCCGGCCGCCTCGAGCGTGCGCCCGGCTTCCTACCTCGACCTGGCCGCGGATGCCGGGTCGCTCAAGGGCAAGCGCTTCGCCGTGCCGCGCATGTACATCAACGCCGATGCCGAAGCCGGCACCTCGGAAAAGCCGGGTATCGGCGGCCCCACCGGCCAACGCATCAACACCCGTGCCAGCGTGATCGCATTGTGGCAGCAGGCCCGCCAGGCCCTGGAAGCCGCTGGCGCCGAGGTGGTCGAGACCGACTTCCCACTGGTTTCCAACTGCGAAGGCGACCGCCCCGGCGCGCCGACCGTGTTCAACCGCGGCATGGTCAGCAAGGAATTCCTCCATGACGAGCTGTGGGAACTGTCCGGCTGGGCCTTCGACGACTTCCTGCGCGCCAACGACGACCCCAAGCTCAACCGCCTGGCCGATGTCGACGGGCCGCAGATCTTCCCCCACGACCCGGGCACCCTGCCCAACCGTGAGGATGACCTGGCCGCTGGCATGGATGAATACGTCAACATGGCCAAGCGCGGCCTGAAGACCTGGGACCAGATCGCCACCGTGCCCGACGGCCTGCGCGGCCTGGAAGCCACCCGCAAGCTCGACCTGGAAGACTGGATGGACGCCCAGGGGCTGGACGCCGTGCTGTTCCCCACCGTGGCCGATGTCGGCCCGGCGGACGCCGACATCAACCCCGAATCGGCGGACATCGCCTGGAGCAACGGCATCTGGGTGGCCAACGGCAACCTGGCGATCCGCCATCTGGGCGTACCGACCGTCACCGTGCCGATGGGCGTGATGGCCGATATCGGCATGCCTGTGGGGCTGACCTTTGCCGGCAAGGCCTACAGCGACAACAATCTGTTGAAATTCGCCGCCGCGTTCGAGTCGACCGGGTCGCGTCGCATGATCCCGCCGCGCACGCCAAAACTGGGCTGATCCACGCCCCACGAAACGCTTGAACAGCGCTCGCCAAATTCAACCAATTGTGTAAAATTCAACACAATATTGAATTTGGCGAGCCTCCATGCCCCCTTCCGATCCCCTTCACGAACGCCAGCTCACCCTTACCGTCCTCAAGGCCACCCTCCAGGCCCTGGGCAGCGTCGCGCCCAACAACCTAGAAATCCTCCTGCACGACCTCGACCACCCGGAACACTCCGTGGTGGCCATCGTCAATGGCCATCTCTCCGGCCGCCGGGTCGGCAGCCCGATCCTCGCCGCCCCTGAACAAGACCAAGGCTTCAAGGCACTGATGCGCGCCACGGTCGAGCAGCGCGGCTGTGACCCAGTGGTATTGCCCGACTACCCCACCACTCTCAAGGGCCGCACCCTGCGCAGCGCCACGGCGATTTTCCGCGACAGTACCGGCCACCCCTTCGCCAGCCTGTGCGTGAACAGCGACGTCACCGGCCTCGACGCGGCCATGGCCTTCCTCCAGCACTTCCAGCCGCTGGGCGCGGCCTGTGCCACGCCCAGCAATGCCGAGCCCGCCGACATGGCGGTACTGATGACCGAGATCATCCAGGACGCGCTGCTCCACAGCGGCCAGGGCCGGCTGAGCAAACAGGCCAAGGTCGAGGCCGTGCGGGTCATGCAGGAACGCGGCCTGTTCATCGTCAAGGGCGGCGTGAAGAAGGCCGCCGAAGCCCTCGGCGTCACCCGCTACACCGTCTACAACTACCTGGAGCAGCTGCGTGGCGAACACACGCCAGCTGCCCGCGACTGACCTCAGGAGCTCCCATGCCATTGCATATCCATACCCCGCTGATCGAGTCCCGCCCCCTGTCGCGCACTGCCGGGCGCCCGGTGTGGCTCAAGCTCGAGGCCCTGCAGCCCTGCGGCTCGTTCAAGCTGCGTGGGGTCGGCCACGCCTGTGAAATACACCAGGGCCGTGGCGCGCGGCATTTCGTCTCGTCTTCAGGCGGCAACGCCGGCCTGGCGGTGGCCTATGCCGGGCGCAAGCTGGGGTTGCCAGTCACGGTGGTGGTGCCCGAAACCACCACCGAGCGGGCCAAGGAGTTGTTGCGCCAGGAAGACGCCAGCGTGGTGGTGCATGGCAGTTCCTGGCAAGAGGCCAACGCCCACGCCCAAACGCTGCTGGGGCCGAACGATGCGTTCATCCATCCTTTCGACGATCCACTGTTGTGGGCCGGCCATGCCAGCATGATCGACGAAGTGGCGGCGGCAGGCGTCAAGCCCGACGCGGTGGTGCTCTCGGTCGGTGGCGGCGGGCTGCTCAGCGGCGTGGTCGAAGGTCTGCAGCGCAATGGCTGGCACGACGTTCCGGTGCTGGCGGTGGAAACCGAGGGCGCAGCTTCGCTGCACGCGGCCATCGAGGCCGGGCATACCGTGGAACTGCCCGGCATCCAATCGGTGGCGACCTCGCTGGGGGCCAAGCGGGTGGCCGAGCAGGCGCTGGCCTGCTGCCGCACCCATACCGTGCACAGCCACCTGGTCAGCGACCGCGAGGCGCTGGATGCCTGCGAGCGCCTGCTGCTCGACCAGCGACTACTGGTGGAACCGGCCTGCGGCGCCGCGCTGGCGTTGCTCCAGCACCCGGAAGTGCTCGCCCCCTACGCAAATGTGCTGGTGATCGTCTGCGGAGGCGCGACGGCGACCCTGGAGCAGATCCGCGCCTGGCGCGAACAGCTAGCCTGACTCCGCCCCGGCACGGAACACCGATGGCAGGCAGGACCGCTAACGCTATATACTTTTCAATATAGCGAACCAGACATCCTGCCTTAGCCATGCCCAGTATCCGTGACCGCAACCTGCAACTGATCCTTGCTGCCGCCAGCGAGGAGTTCGCCCTTCACGGCTTCGCCGCCGCCCGGGTCGATGCCATCGCCAACCGCGCCGGCCTGCCCAGGGCCAATGTGTTCTATTACTTTCGCAACAAGCAGCAGCTCTACAGCGCCGTGCTGGACCTGGTGATGGAGCCCTTGCTGCGCGCAGCCCGCAGCCTGGCGCCCGAGGCGCATCCACAACAGGCCCTGCCCCATTACTTCAAGGCCAAGGCCGAGGTGGCCCGCCGCCACCCCCATGCCACGCGGGTCTGGCTCAAGGAGATGCTCCACGGCGGGCAACGCCTGCCTGTCGAGCGCAGCGAGGCCCTGCGCCAGAGCACCCGGCAGAACCTGGCGTGCCTGGCGCAGTGGATGGAACAAGGCCTGATTGCCCGGACTGCGCCGGAGCACCTGCTACTGTTTCTCTGGTCCACGCCCCTGGCCAGTTTCCGCTTTGGCGAGGCGCCCGGCAGTTCGGCACGGCTGAAGCCGACGCGGGCGTCGACCCAGGCCCTGGCCGATCTGTTCCTGCGTGGCGTGCGCCCAGAGGTCGAGGCGGCGAAGCTTATCGCTGTATTAACATAACCATAACGATAGACACCCGATGAGGAGTACCGGCATGACTGCCGCCAACACTGCAAAGGAAGCTGTGGGCGCACCCTATCAGCTGGAACTGATGAAGCATGCCCAGCGCATGACCTGGCAGGCCGTTGAGCGCATCGCTCAGGGCATCGGCCCCGGCATGCGCGAGTCAGAAGCACGAGCCTTGGGCCAAAGCGTGCTGGAGGAACTGGGCATGCAACGGATCTGGCACCCCACCCATATCCGCTTCGGCAGCAATACGCTGAAAACCTTCAAGGAGCGTTCCGAGGGGGATCCGCTGCTGGGGGAGCACGACATTTATTTCATCGACATGGGCGTGGTCTTCGAAGGCCATGAGGGAGATGCCGGTGCCACCTTCGTCACCGGCGAAGATCCGCAAATGCATGCCTGCGCGCAGGCCGCCAAGACACTGTTCGAAGCGGTCGAAGCTCATTGGCGCTCACAGCGGGTGAACGGCGTGGAACTCTACCGCTTCGCCGCCGAGCGCGCCCAGCAGATGGGCTGGCGGCTCAACATGGATATCAAGGGCCACCGCGTCAGCGACTTCCCCCACGCCATCTATCGCGGTGGCAACCTGGGCGATTTTGACGGGCAACCCAGCGCGGGGTTGTGGATCCTGGAAATCCAGATCGCCCACCCCGAACTGCCTTACGGCGCCTTCTACGAAGACCTGCTGAGCTGACCGCGTCCCGCTAGGCGCCGGCCATGTCGGTGTTCGCCGGCCAGCCGGCGCCTGCGACATGACCCAGCCAAGCGGCACCTCACCACGGCGCCGCTTCGGATGGTCACATTTTCCTGTTCAACTGAGCGTGCGCCGGCAACTCGGACGAAAAGCGCCCCGCGCCCTTTCGTAGCGCGACAAGTGAAGGCACAATGCGTGTCCTTTTTTTGGCTGGCCAGGCCGGGGGCCTTTAAATGATCAAGACGCCTTACTACCTCATCGACAAACAGAAACTGCTGGGCAACATGGAAAAGATTGCCTATGTGCGCCAGCAGTCCGGGGCCAAGGCCCTGCTCGCCCTCAAGTGCTTCGCCACCTGGTCGGTGTTCGACCTGATGCAGCAGTACATGGACGGCACCACCTCCTCCTCGCTGTTCGAGCTCAAGCTCGGCCGCCAGAAGTTCGCCGGCGAAACCCACGCCTACAGCGTGGCCTGGGCCGACGATGAAGTCGAAGAGATGCTGGAGAACTGCGACAAGATCATCTTCAACTCCATCGGCCAGCTCGAGCGCTTCGCCGAGCAGTCCGAAGGCAAGGTTCGCGGCCTGCGCGTCAACCCGCAGGTGAGCAGCTCCGACTACCTGCTGGCCGACCCGGCACGCCCGTTCAGCCGCCTCGGTGAATGGGACCCCGAAAAGATCGAGAAGGTGATCGAGAAGATCTCCGGCTTCATGTTCCACAACAACTGCGAGAACGGTGACTTCAGCCTGTTCGACAAGATGCTGTCGCACATCGAAGAACGCTTCGGCCACCTGCTGCACAAGGTCGAGTGGGTCAGCCTGGGTGGCGGCATCCACTTCACCGGCGAAGACTACGCCGTGGACGCCTTCTGCGCCCGCCTCAAGGGCTTCGCCGAGAAGTACGGCGTGCAGGTGTACCTGGAACCAGGCGAAGCGGCCATCACCAACAGCGCCTCGCTGGAAGTGACCGTGCTCGACACCCTGTACAACGGCAAGCACCTGGCCGTGGTCGACAGCTCGATCGAAGCGCACCTGCTCGACCTGCTGATCTACCGCCTCAACGCCAAGATGGCCCCCAACGATGGCGCGCACACCTACATGGTCTGCGGCAAGTCGTGCCTGGCCGGCGATATCTTCGGCGAGTATCAGTTCGACAAACCGCTGCAAATTGGTGATCGCCTGTCGTTCGTCGACACCGCTGGCTACACCATGGTCAAGAAAAACTGGTTCAACGGTCTGAAGATGCCGTCCATCGTGGTCAAGCAGCTCGACGGCAGCGTCGAGGTGGTGCGCGAGTTCGGCTTCGACGACTACGTTTCCAGCCTGTCCTGACGGACAGGCCCTTTGAAGTAAGGAGCAACAGGTAAATTGAAGAAGAACGTTCTTATCATTGGTGCAGGAGGTGTCGCCAAGGTGGTGGCCCACAAGTGCGCACAGCATAACGACGAACTCGGTCGTATTGCGATTGCGTCACGGAACATCTCCAAATGCCAGGCCATCATCGACAGCGTCAAGGCCAAGGGTAGCCTCAAGGTACCCGCCGACATCCAGGCCTTCGCGCTCAATGCCCTCGATGTCGAGGCGACCAAGGCACTGATCCGCGAGACTCAATCGCAGATCGTGATCAACGTTGGTTCCGCCTTCCTCAACATGTCGGTGCTGCGTGCCTGCATCGATACCGGTGTCGCCTACCTGGACACCGCGATTCACGAAGAACCGGGCAAGATCTGCGAAACCCCGCCCTGGTATGGCAACTACGAGTGGAAACACCTCGAGGAATGCCAGCAGAAGAACATTACCGCCATTCTCGGTGTCGGCTTCGACCCGGGTGTGGTGAACAGCTACGCGAAACTCGCGCAGCAGCAGTATTTCGACCGCATTGATTCGATCGACATCCTCGACGTCAATGCCGGGTCCCACGGCAAGTACTTCGCCACCAACTTCGACCCGGAAATCAACTTCCGCGAGTTCACCGGGCAAGTGTGGAGCTGGCAGAACAGCCAGTGGACCAGCAACAGCATGTTCGAGGTCAAGCGTACCGACGACCTGCCGGTGGTGGGTTCGCAGAACCTGTACCTGACCGGCCATGATGAAGTGCACTCGATCTCGAAGAACCTGAACGTGCCGAACGTGCGCTTCTGGATGAGCTTCGGCGAACACTACATCAACGTGTTCACCGTCCTGAAAAACCTTGGCCTGCTCTCCGAGCAACCGGTGAAGACCGCCGAAGGCCTGGAAGTGGTGCCGCTGAAAGTGGTCAAGGCCGTGCTGCCGGACCCAGCCTCGCTGGCCCCGGGCTACACCGGCAAGACCTGCATCGGTGACCTGGTCAAGGGCACCAAGGACGGTCAGCCGCGCGAAGTGTTCATCTACAACGTGGCCGACCACGAAGAGGCCTACGCCGAGACCGACAGCCAGGGCATCTCCTACACCGCTGGCGTGCCGCCGGTGGCGGCGGCGCTGCTGGTCGCCCGTGGCCAGTGGGATGCCGGACGCATGGTCAACGTCGAGGAACTGCCAGCCGAGCCGTTCCTCAAGGCGCTGGACGTGATGGGCCTGCCGACCCGCGTCAAGGATGAGAAAGGCGATCGTCCGTGGGACGCTGAAGCCTGAGTCATCGCAGTAAGCAGAAGGGGCGCCGCTTGGCGCCCCTTCTGCTTTTCCAGGCCTGGCCTATTCGCGGGCAAGCCCGCTCCCACAGGGACCGCGCACGCCTTGTGCCAAGCACTGAACCTGTGGCACCGCGCACGCCTTGCGCCAAGCACTGAACCTGTGGGACCGCGCACGCCTTGTGTCGAGCACTGAACCTGTGGGAGCGGGCTTGCCCGCGAAGAGGCCGGCGCAGGCGCCTCCAGGGTCAAGTCGAGCAGCCTCTACGTCGCCCGCCTGCACCGCCTGAAGCCTACCGCCTCGAACACCGCCCACCCCCCTCTGAATGGGTGCCCGGGCCCGGGTTGCGCCGGCCCAGGCTTTCAGTCTGGCCCCGCCTGCGCTATCTTCGCCGCGCTGCCGGCTTGCCCGGCAGCCGCACTCGTGCACTCAAGGAACCGCCAGCATGTTTTCCAGCCGTACCCTCGTCCTGACCCTGGGCATCGCCTTCATCATTCTCGACCAGTGGGTGAAGCTCATCGCCCTGGTCGCCCTGAACAACCACAGCTATGTCTATGGCAACCAGAGCGTCTGGCTGGACCTGGCCCTGAGCCTCAACCCCGGCGCGTTTCTCAGCCTCGGCGCCGGGCTCGCGCCATGGCTCAAGCAACTGGTGTTCGTGGTCGCCGTCGGCGTGGTGTGCGGCTGGGCCATGGTCTGGGCTTGGCGCCACTGGCAATCGGCGCCGGTGAAGGCCAGCGCGGCCTGGTTCATCGCCGTGGGCGGGCTGTCCAACCTGATCGACCGGGTCTTTCGCGATGGCCACGTGGTCGACTACCTGGTGCTCAACATCGGCACGCTGCACACCGGCGTGTTCAACCTGGCCGACATCGCCATCATGGCCGGCGCGGCAGTGCTGGTGGTGGACGGCCTGACCCGGCCGAGCAAACGCTGAGCGGCAATTATCAACGTCTCGAAAGGGCTGGTACCTAGCGCGAGGCAGCCTCCAGCCGCTCCAGCAACGCCTTGGCCAGCGCCTTGTCGGAGAACGGATTCTGCCCGGTGATCAACTCGCGATCGACCACCACATGGGGCTTCCAGGCCTGGGCATAACTCATCGAACCGCCCGCGCCGGCCATGGCCTTGGCCGGGTAGAACTGCAAGCGCTGGGGCTTGAGCGAACCTTCGAAGACCTGTTCCTCGGGGTCGGAGAAGATCGTCATGCGGTAGCCCTGGTAGGCCCAGTCACTGGCCGCCGGTGAATCACCACGGGCCAGCGCGGCACGGTAGGCGACCGGGTCCTGCTGGGCTGACAGCAGCGTGATTGGCCCATGGCAGATGGCGGCGGTCGGTTTGCCGGCCTGATGGAAGTGCCGCAGCAAGGTGCCGACGTCCGGGTTGTTGGCCAGGTCGATCAGCGGCGCGTGCCCACCGGGAATGAAGATCCCGGCATAACGGTCCAGATCACCTGCCAGCACCTCTTTCACCGACAGCGTGTCGTGAATACCCGGCAGGCCCTCCACGACCTTGCCGATACGCTGCATTTCGCCAGCGTCACCGCCAAAGTACAGCGGGTCCACTGAACGCTCGTCAACGCTGGGAGCATTGCCCTTGGGCGTCACCAGCACCAGCGTGTAACCCGCCTTGAGCAACTGGTCGGCCGGCACGCCGAATTCGTTGAGGTAGTAGCCGGAGGGGTACGACTTGCCGTCCTTGAGCGGCAGCTGGTTTTCGCTGGACAGCAACACCAGCACCTCGCCCTTCGATTCAGCGACGGCCTGGCCGGCCAGCAGCACGCCGGCCAGGGCCAGGGCGATGGGGGCAATCCTGTTCATGGCAATCTCCTGATCAGTTGAACGGCGCGATATCCAGCGGACGGGCGAGCTGCACCTGGGTCGGCGCGGCCAGCCATTCGGCGGTGCTGGCGCGGTAGGCCTGGTAATGGGCACTGCTGCGATGGGCCTCGACTGCCGCCTCGTCGACATACAGCTCAAACAGGTCGAAGGCCAGCACCTGGCCCTCGCGGATGAACAGGTCGTAACGCAGGTTGCCGGGCTCGGCGCGAGTGTGCTCGACCATCAGGCGCAGAGCCTGCTCGGTGGCTTCACGGTGTTCGGGGTGGGGCTGGATGGTTGCAAAAATGGCGATGGCCATGGCGTTCTCCGCAAAGGGATCGAAGTCAATGCGCCCATCCTAGCCATCGCGCTAAGATTCGATAATTCGAAAGCGCTTATTTCTTCGATCCAGAATATGAATATCGCCAACAAAGACCTCAACCTGCTGCACCTGTTCCAGGTGCTCTACGAAGAGCGCAGCGCCTCCCGCGCCGCGCAACGCCTGGCGCTCAGCCAACCGGCCCTGAGCCACAAGTTGAACAAGCTGCGCCATCAATTCGACGACCCACTGTTCGTCCGCGCGCCACGCGGCCTCACCCCCACCCCTCGGGCCCATGAGCTGGCGCCGCAAGTCCAGCAACTGGTCGAGCAGTTGCAGGCCTTCTACAGGCGCTGCGACGGCGAGGACTTCCTCTCCCGTCCCGCCCAGCTGCACTTGTACAGCACCGACTACCTGGAACAGACCCTGCTGCCCAGCCTGCTGCCGATCCTGCGCAGCCAGGCGCCGAACCTTACCTTGATCACCCACAACACCCGCGGCGAGCTGCCCCGCGAGGCACTGGAAAAAGGCACCTGCGACCTGGCCATCGCCGGTTTCTACAACGACCTGCCCGACACCTTTCATCAGCAGCGCCTGCTCAGCGAGGACTTCGTGGTCCTCGCCGCGCAGGACAACCCACAGCTGGCAAACGGCATGGACCTGCGCGCGTTCCTCGCCTGCCAACACCTGCTGACCACCCTCACGGGCGACCTCGATGGCCGCGTCGATCGAGCCCTGCGCGCCCTGGGCAAAACGCGCCGGGTGGTCGCCGGGCTGTCCAGCTTCATCGCCCCCACCCGCCTGGTGCGCGGCACCGACCTGCTGTTGACCTGCCTGCGCAGCCTGGCCGAAGAAGCGGTGGCCCGCGACCCCGCGTTGGTGATCCACGCCCTGCCGCTGGATCTGCCACGGGTCGAGGTCATGCAGATCTGGCACGAACGGACCCACGTCGACCCATTGCGTCGCTGGTTCCGCCAGCAGGTGTGGTCGGTGGCGACGCAGGTCACTGCACCAACTGGTTGATCTCGATGATCGGCATCAGCACGGCCATGACGATCAGCAGCACCACGCCGCCCATCACCACGATCATCAGTGGCTCGAGCAACGCGGTCATGCCCATGGCCCGGCGCTCGATGTCCTTGGCCAGGCTATCGGCGGCGCGGTCGAGCATTGGCGGCAGGTTGCCGGTTTTCTCGCCACTGGCGATCAGGTGGATGAGCAGCGGCGGAAAGACCTTCTCCACCGCCAGCGCCGAGGCCAGCCCCGCGCCCTCGCGCACCCGCGCGGTGGCTTGGCTGACGCACTGGTCCAGGCGGTCGTTGCCCAAGGTCTGGCGCGCCGCTTCCAAGGCGCGCAGCAAGGGCACCCCGGCGCTGCCGAGGATCGCCAGGGTGGAGGCGAAACGCGCGGTATTGAGCCCCAGCACGAAACGCCCAAGCAACGGCAAGCGCAGGATCCGCCCATGCCAGGCCAGGCGCGCCGCCGGCGCGCGCAAATAGACACGCCAGCCCCACAAGGCCACTGCCATGACGGCGAAACACAACACCCCCCACTCGCGCACGAAGTCACTGGCGCTGAGCATGGCCAGGGTCAGCCCGGGCAAGTCCTGGCGCGCTTGCGTAAACGCGCTGACCACCTGCGGCACCACATAGCTGAGCAAAAAGATCACGATGCCCACCGACACCAGGCCGACTACGGCGGGGTAGATGAACGCGGTGAGGATCTTGCCGCGCAGGGTGTTGCGCTCCTCGATGTAGTCGGCCAGGCGCTCCATCACCTGGGCCAGGTCGCCGGACTCCTCGCCTGCCGCCACCAGGGCCCGGTAGATATCCGGAAAATCCCGTGGCCGCTCGGCCAGGGCATCGGCCAGGCGCATGCCGCTGCGCACATCGCCACGCACGGCGCCGAGCACCTGGGCGATATGCTTGCGCTCGGCCTGCTCCAAGGTCGCCCCCAGCGCCGCCTCCAGCGGCAGGCCTGCGGCCAGCAGGCTGGCCAACTGGCGGGTGGCCCAGGCCAGGTCGCCATCGGAAAGCTTCGGGCTGAACAACGCACCGCCCTGCCCGGGCGCGGCCTGGGCCTCCACCTGCAAGGCGGTCAGCCCCAACGCCCGCAACTGCGCCAGCGCAGCACCAGGCGTGTCGGCCTCGAGCAGGCCATTGACCAGGCGGCCCTGGGCGTCGGCGGCTTCATAGCGATAGCGATTCATCAGGCGTCCCGTGTCACGCGCAGGATTTCTTCCAGGCAGGTGCTGCCGTCATCGACCCAGCGCTGGCCATCCTCGCGCATGCTGCGCATGCCGTTGCGCCGGGCGGCGGCACGCAGGGCCTGCTCGTCGGCCCCCTGGTGCACCAGGCTGCGCACCTCGTCGTCGACGCAGAACAACTCATGGATGCCAGTGCGGCCGCTGTAGCCGCAATGGTTGCACTGCGCGCAGCCCACGGCGCGGTATTGCCCGGGCATGGCCGGATCAGGCGCGCGGCAATGCGGGCACAGCCGCCGAACCAGGCGCTGGGCCAGGACCCCCAACAACGCCGAGGCCAGCAGGAACGGCTCGACGCCCATGTCGATCAGGCGGTTGACCGCCGACACCGCGTCGTTGGTGTGCAGGGTAGCCAGCACCAGGTGTCCGGTCAGCGAGGCCTGCACGGCGATCTGCGCGGTCTCCAGGTCACGGATTTCGCCAATCATGATCACGTCCGGGTCTTGGCGCAAAATGGCCCGCAAGGCCACGGCGAAGCTCATCTCGATGCGCGCGTTGACCTGGATCTGGCTGATCCCCGGCAGGTCGTATTCCACCGGGTCTTCGACGGTGAGGATATTGCTGACGCTGGCATCCAGCCGCGCCAAGGCGGCATACAGGCTGGTGGTCTTGCCCGAGCCGGTGGGGCCGGTGACCAGCACGATGCCGTGAGGCTGACGGATCAACTGGTCGAGCCGCGCCAGCACGCCGGCGTCCATGCCCAGTGCCTCCAGGCGCAAACGCCCGGCCTGTTTGTCGAGCAGGCGCATCACCACGCGCTCGCCGTGGCCGGTGGGCACCGTGGACACGCGGATATCGATCGGCCGCCCGGCCACGCGCAAGGCGATACGACCATCCTGGGGCAGGCGTTTCTCGGCGATGTCCAACTGCGCCATGATCTTGATCCGCGACACCAGCGCGCCGTGCAACGCCTTGCGCGGCGAGACCACGTCGCGCAGGGTGCCGTCAACGCGGTAGCGCACCAGGCAATGGCTCTCGAACGGCTCGATATGGATATCGCTGGCCTGGTCGCGCGCGGCCTGGGTGAGCAAGGCGTTGATCATGCGGATCACCGGCGCGTCGTCCTGGGCTTCGAGCAGGTCGGTGACTTCCGGGATGTCCTGCAACAAGCGGTCGAGATCGACCTCGTTCTCGGCGGCGCCGACCACCGCCGCGGCGCTGCCGGTGTCGGCATAGGCGCTGACCAGCAGGGCATCCATCTGCGCGTCGCTCAGCGCCTCGAGCCGCACCTGGCCATGTCGCCTGCGCACTTCGGCCACCGCCCAGGCCGGGCTCGACGGGCAGCGCGACAACAACGCCTGCGCCTCGCCGTCGGCCTGCAACACCAGGCGCTGGGCCTTGGCCCAGGCATAGGGCAGCCGGCTCACCGGGCAACCTCGTCCACCGGCACCGCGCGGATCGACGCCCGCGGCGCGCGCAGCGCCGCCGGTTGCGCCCGGCCCTGGTCCGGCACGCCTTGCTCCACCGGCGGCAACAAGGGCATGTCCATGTCGGGCAGGGCCCAGGAGTGCTCGGGCTTGAGATTGCCCTGGGCGCGCCGGATGAAGTCGTAGCGGTTGAGGGTGATGCTGCGCCCGACACCGGCATCACGCACGATGTACGGGCGCAGGAAGACCATCAGGTTGGTTTTGTTGCTGGCCCGGCGCTCGTTGCGAAACAGCGCGCCGACCCCTGGCAGCCCGGACAGCCAGGGGATGCCTTCGTTGCTCTGGGTATAGCCATCCTGCAACAGGCCGCCGAGCACCATGATCTGGCCGTCGTCGAGCAGGATGCTGGTGTCGATGGCGCGCTTGTTGGTCACCGTGCCGGCGGCGCTGGAGGCCCGCGCATCGACGCTGCTGACCTCCTGGTAGACATCCAGCTTGACCGTGCCGCCCTCGGAGATTTGCGGGCGCACGTTCAGGCGCAGGCCGACTTCCTCGCGCTGGATGGTCTGGAACGGGTTGTTGCTGTTGCCGCCACCATCGGTGACGTACTGGCCACTGACGAACGGGATGGTCTGGCCGACGAAGATGCTCGCCGCCTCGTTGTCCAGGGTCAGCAGGTTCGGGGTCGAGAGCACGTTGCTGCCGCCCTTGCTCTTGAGCGCGTGGGCCAACACCTTGAGGTCCAGCACTTCACCGATACCGGGGATCTTCACCGTGCCGTCGACCACCCCCACCGACAGGCCCTTGGGCAGCACATCGATGCTGGTGGCGCCCTTGGTCAGGCCGCTGCCGCCCAGGTTGGCGCCGCCGAACACCCCGTTCTTGCCCAGGTTGCCAGCCTGCCACTGGATGCCGAATTCATTGGCATCGTCCTCGCCGACCTCAACGATCAGGCTCTCCACCACCACCTGGGCGCGGCGCTGGTCGAGCTGGTCGATCACCTCGCGCAAGCTGCGGTACAGCGGCTCAGGCGCGGAGATCAGCAAGGTGTTGGTGGTCTTGTCGGCCTGGATGGTCGCGCCGCCCGCGGAAAACGCCGTGCCCTGCTCGCCCTGGGCCAGGCCGTTGCCATAGCCGTTGGGCGTGCTGCCGGCGCCCAGGCCATTGTTGCCCTGGGCCAGGCTGCCAGTGGCGTTGCGGCTGGCGCCGTTCTGCGGCGTGCTGGCATTGCCGCTGGCGCTATTGCCATTGCCATTGCCAGCGCCGAGCATGCCGCCACCGCTGAGCATCGCCCGGGTACCATCGCTGGCGGCGCTGTCGCTTTCGCCGGTGAGCAATCCACGCAGGCTTTGCGCCAGCTTGTCGGCCTGGGCGTTGCGCAGGTACACCACGTGCAGGTTGCCGGTGCTGTTCTGTGCGTTATCGAGCTTGTAGATCAGATCGCGGGCCAACTGGGTCCGCTCGGGGCTGCCGGAGCGGATCACCACGCTGTTCGAGCGCGGGTCGCCGAGCACGCTGATCTTCTGCGTCGGGTCACTGCCCTGGCTGTCGAGCAGCTCGTTGACCATGCTGGCGATATCGCTGGCAATGCCGTTCTGGATCGCCACCACATCGGTGTCGATGGCACTGGGGATATCGACCCGATCGAGAATCTGCGCCACCCGCTCGAGGTTCTCGGCGTAGTCGGTGACGACCAGGGTGTTGTTACCCGGGTAGGCGTTGATCGGGTTGTCGGGCGAGACGATCGGGCGCAGTACCGGGATCAGGTTGACGGCATTTTCGTACTGCAGGCGGAAGGTGCGGGTGAGCATGCCGTTGCCGGCCTCGCGATCGCCGCTCACCAACGCGCCGCCGAGCAACTTGGCGTCGGCCTGGGGCACCACCTGGGCCACGCCGCCGACGTCGACCACACTGAAGCCCTGCATGCGCAAGGCCGCCAGCAGCATGCTGTAGGCCTTGGCCGCCGGCACCTCGCCTTCGGAGACCAGGGTCAGTTGGCCCTTGACCCGCGGGTCGACCAGGAACTGCCGGCCCGTGGCGCGGGCCAGGCCACGCACCACGGCCTGGATATCGGCGTCGACGAAATTCAGTTGCACGGGCTGGTCGCCCAAAGGGTTGGCCTGGGCGGGCATGGGCGTTGCGTGACTGTGTCGCGAACCGACCCGTGCCGGCACCTGGCGCGGCGCCGGACGGGCGCTGGGGCGGGCCTGGCTTTGATGGTCCAGGGCTGTCGGCGTGCCGCCGAGCACGGCCAGCGGCCTGCCCAGCTCGCTGCTGGCCAGGGGCGTGTGCGCGGCTGGCGGGGAGGTGCAGGCGGCAAGCGCCAGGACCAGCGCCAAGGGCGCGAACGGCAGCAGCCGGGAGTGAAGGCAGGTCATGAAGGGTCCTTAGCGCCAGGCGCCTGATCCATGCGAAGAGTTCCGGAAAATGTCACCGGGCTGCCGGGTGGGCCGTCCGCGTCACGGCGCAGCGTCAGTTGACCGATGCTCAGCCCGAGGCGCGACGGTACCTGCTGCATCCAGGCCACGGCGGCTTCAGCCGGGGCGTGCTGCCAGCCCAGTTGCCAACTACCGCCGCTGCCGTCGAGCCGCGACAGGTCCTGCAATCCCGCCTGCGCCAGGCTGTCGCGCAGGACTTGCTCGAGACTGTCGACAGCGGCGGCCGGATGCTGGCCCAGCAAAGCATCGAGGGCCTGCGCCTGGCTGCGCAGCTTGGGGGTTTCGACCTCCCAGTGGGCGATCTGGGCCAAAGCGGGGGCAATCAGCAGCTGCCAGCCAAACAGCGCACCGAGCAAACCGCCGGCCAGGGCAATGGCGCGCCGCTCCCGAGGGGCCAAGGCCTGCCAGCGCTGGCGTCCCTGCGCCCGCGCGGCGCTCAGGCGCGCCTTAATCGGCATGGGCCAGCGCCTCTTGCTGCTGGCCGGCCACGCGCAGCGTCCAACCCTGAGCATCGACGCCCGCCTCGATGCCCCGCGCCGCCAGGTCGGCTTGCCAGCTACTGTCAGCCGGAGCCTTGCCGCCGTCGGCCAAGGGGCTGATGCGCAGCACGCCTTCTTCGAAGTTCATCGCCGCCACGTTGCCAACCAGAAACGGCATGCTCTGCCCGGCAGCGTCGAGCAGTGCCGCCAATCCCGAGGCAGCGGCCCCCTGCCCGCCCTGCAACTGCTGACGGGCCTGCTGCAACGGATTGAGCACCACCGGCAATTGCGGAAATGCCTGGCGCACCTGGCTGACCATGCGCGTGCGCAGCTGTTCGCCCGTGCTGGCCAGGTGCGCGGCGTACAGGTTCAGGCCCAGGCACCAGATCGTTGCCGCCACGCCCCAGATCGCCAACACCGGCCGCCAGCCAAACGCCTTGGTCGGCCCACGCAAACCCGCCGCCAGGTTCGGCGCCGGCAAATCCTCGGCAGGCTGGGCGAACACACCCTCCAGGCGCACCCGCTCGGCCTGCAACCAGGCCTGCAGCCGCGCCAACTCGGGCTGCCCCAGCCAGGCCACGGCGACCTGCCCATCGGGCTGGCGCGGACCATGGGCTATATGCACTTGCCCGGCATCCCCCAGCACCAGCCCCTGGACCGCGCAACGCACCGCCGCCTCCAGGCGTTTGCCACTGAGCGGCGGCAGCGCGAGCGCCAGGGCCAGGCTGTCGTTTTCATGCAAGTGCAGGCGCCACACCGAACCCTTGGCCTGGACGGCCAGTTGCCCACGCGTCGCCTGCCCCCGGCGCTCGCCCTGGCGGTAGTCGAGCAACGCCTGCGCCGTCAGCTCGGAAAGCGGCGGCAGTTGTATGTCCAGCGACGTTCTCATGCGCCCACCCGTGTCCAGATCACATCCGCCAACTGCCCTTCGCGCTGACGCAACAGCGCCTGCATTGGCAACGCGCGAGCGCCCAGGCGGGCCTGGCCATGCAGGCGGAACCAATCGCTGTTGATGCCCACCCGCACGTTGGCCGTGGCCAACTGCGGCATGCGCAGGCGGTTGACGAAATCACCGCGGTTGATGAACCAGCGCCCGGCGTCGCGTTCGGCCACCAGCGCGGCGGCCTGCTGCAGCGACAGCCCCGGCACCTGGGCGGCCAGCACTTCGGCGCTGGCGGTGTTGCCATTGACCCAGGTCAGCGCCGGCAGCACGGTGACGAAACGCTGCAGGCGCCGCAGGGTCTGGCCGTCCATGCCCTTGAGCGCGGCCAGGCCGTCCAGGTTGCGCAGCATCGGGCGCTTGGCCGGCAAGGGCTGCGCGGCCACCGTCGGCGAGGTCAGGCGACCGCTGTCGAAACCTGGGGGAACCTTGCCCACGCTTTCTGCTGGGCGCCGTGGGTAGCTGTCGAGCACCTGATCGGCAATGGCCATGGCCAGGCGCGTGTCGACGCCGATCAATCCGCACAAGCGCTGGAAGGTAGCCAACGCCTCGCTATCGAGCTGGCCATCGACCACCAGGTTGCGCAGGTTGAACTTGCCCTGCTCGTCTTCCAGCCGCCCATCGAACTGCACGCTACCCGAGGGCAGGCCGAGGATCGGCCGTGCCCACGGTTGCCCACCGCGCACCAGCGGGTCGTGCAGGCGCTGTTCGAGCAGCACCTGGCGGCTGAGCTGCAAGCCGCCTTCCAACGCCCATTGCCCCTGCAATGCCAGTTGGCGATTCTCCAGCTGCCGGGTGAGCCCCCCCTGGCGCTCGATCATGCCAGCGGCGATCACCGCCACCACCGCGGCAATCAGCAAGGCGCTGATCACAGCCATGCCCTCTTCGCGCGCCATGGCCGGTCACAACTGCCACGAGCCGATATCGGCATTCACCCCTTCGCCGCCCGCCTGGCCGTCGGCGCCGAGGGAGAACACATCGACTTCGCCGTTGGCCCCCGGGTTCAGGTATTGGTAGGGGCGGCCCCATGGGTCGTTGGGCAGGCGCTCGAGGTAGGCGCGCCACTGGCCGTCCTTGGCCTGGGCCGGTTTTTCCACCAGCACCTTCAGGCCCTGGTTCTGGTTCGGGTAGCCGCCGTTGTCCAACCGATAGAGCTTGAGCGCCTGCATCAGCCCGGCGATGTCCTGGCGCGCCGCCGTGGCACGGGCCTGGTCCGGCCGGTCGAGCACCTTGGGCACCACCATCGCCGCGAGGATCCCGAGGATCACCACCACCACCATGATCTCGATCAGAGTGAAGCCCTGTTGGCGGAAACGGCGGCCTGTGGCGCTGCGGCGGGCGATCTGCATCTCGGCATTCCTTGCGTGAGTTCGAATCGGGGGCCGAGTGTGGCAGGCAGGTATGTCACGGATATTGAAAAAGCTCGGGAGTGCGCGTCGCCAAACGGTCATCGCGCGGCTCTAGAGTGCCCCTTTGCCTTGGAGCGAGTCGATGCCGTGCAGCGCCAGGAAGGCTTTACCTTGATCGAAGTGCTGGTGGCGCTGACCATCGTCGCCGTGGCCATGGCCGCCGCCGTGCGCGCCACCGGGCTGATGACCCAGGGCAATGGCCTGCTGCGCGACAAGGCGCTGGCCTTGCTGGCGGCCCAGGGGCGGTTGGCCGAGTTGCGCCTGGAGGCCAGCGCCAAACCCGGCGTCAGGCAGTTCGAATGTGATCAAGGGCGCCTGCGCCTGCGCTGCGAGCAGCGCATCGCCCAGACGCAGGGTGGGCTGCTGGAGGTGTCGCTACAGGTGTTCGATCGCCAGCGCGAAGGGCCGGCGCTGGCGCGGTTGCAGACATTGATTGCCGTGGGGTTGCCGGGTATCCGGCGATAGTCTTGCAGCACCCCCTGCAAAGCCCCGGTGCACGGATTCAGGATGGCGCCGACACCCGCTCATCTTCCTCCACCCGAGCCGCATAGCGCTGCGCCAGCACCGCGCAGACCATCAGCTGGATCTGGTGGAACAGCATCAATGGTAGGATCATCGCGCCGATGCCACCACCGACGAACAGCACCTGGGCCATCGGCACGCCGGTGGCCAGGCTCTTCTTGGAGCCGGCGAACAGGATGGTGATGCGGTCCTCGACATTGAAGCCAAGCACGCGCCCGAGCAAGCGCGTGCCCAGCAGCACCACTGTGAGCAAGATCCCGCACACGGCGAACAACCCGGCCAGGTGCTGCGCCGACACGGTGTGCCACAGGCCGGTCACCACCGCCTCGCTGAACGCGGTGTACACCACCAGCAGGATCGAGCCCTGGTCCACGACCTTGAGCCAGCGCGCATTGCGCTTGACCCAGGCGCCGATCCAGCGGCGGGCGAGCTGCCCGGCGACGAAGGGCACCAGCAGTTGCAGGGTGATCTTGAGCACCGCGTCCAACCCCGAACCCGTGTCGCCAGAGGCGCCCAGCAACAGCATCACCAACAGCGGCGTGAGGAAGATCCCCAGCAGGCTCGAAGCGGCCGCGCTGCAGATCGCCGCCGGCACGTTGCCGCGCGCCAACGAGGTGAAGGCGATGGCCGACTGCACCGTGGCCGGCAAGGCGCACAGGTAGAGCACGCCCAGATACAGCTCGTTGCCCACCAGCGGCACGAACAGCGGCTTGAATGCCAGGCCCAGCAACGGGAACAGCACGAAGGTGCAGGCAAATACCAGCAGGTGCAGGCGCCAATGGCCAGCGCCGGCGATGATCGCCTCGCGCGACAACTTGGCGCCATGCAGGAAGAACAGCAGGCCGATGGCCAGGTTGGTCAACCAGCCGAACAGCACCGCCCCCTCGCCGGAACAGGGCAGCACGGTGGCGATGAACACCACGGCAAGCAGGGCCAGGGTGAAATTGTCGAACAGCATGCGCAAGTACTTCATCAGAGGTTCCATCTTGTCTTTATGCAAGCCAGGACGATAAGGTCTGGGTCTTTGCGCCGCTAACGCCGGAACCCCCGGCAGTGTCGCCCAACGGACACCCCAGCCCTCGCCTGGCGGGACTCAAGTACTGAGCCCCCAAGACTGATGACAAGGAACGCCCCGACCATGATCCGCTCCACCCCCTGGCTGCTGGCCAGCGCCCTGACCCTCGCCGCGTCGCCGCTGCTGGCCGATGACCTGCAAACCACCGTCGATGGTGTGATCGAGCCGCTGATGCGCGAGCAACACATCGCCGGCATGGCCGTGGCGATCCATGCCAACGGCCAGTCGCATTACTTCAGCTATGGCTGGGCGAGCAAGGCCGACAAGCAGGCCGTGACCCGCGACACGCTGTTCGAGGTCGGCTCGGTGAGCAAGACCTACACCGCCACCCTCGCCGCCCTGGCCAGCGCCGAAGGCAAGCTCGACCTCAATGCCCCGGCCAGCCGCTACCAGCCGGCCCTGGCCCAGGCCGCGATCGGCAAGGCCAGCGTGCTGCAACTCGGCGCCTACAGTGGCGATTGCCTGCCGTTGCAATTTCCGGATGCCGTGCAAACCCCCGAACAGACCCTGGCCTGGTTCCAGCACTGGCAACGCCGCTTCGAGCCCGGCAGCTACCGCTGCTACTCGAACCCCAGCCTGGGCCTGTTCGGCGACCTGGCCGCCCGTGCCCAGCAGCGGCCATTCGCCGAGCTGATGACCCAGGGGCTGCTGCCGCGCCTGGGCCTCAAGCACACTTACCTGGAGGTGCCTGCCAACGCACGCGGCCTGTACGCCCAGGGCTACGACGCCAACGACAAGCCGGTGCGGGTCAACCCGGGCCCCTATGCCGACCAGGCCTACGGCATCAAGACCAGCGCCAGCGACCTGCTGCGCTACGTGCAGTTGCAACTGCAGCCGGACACGCTGGACCCGGCCCTGCGCAAAGCCATCGGCATTACCCAGTCCGGCTATTTCCAGGTCGGCCCGATGACCCAGGGCCTGGGCTGGGAGCGCTACCCATACCCGGTCGCGCTCGACACCCTGCTCGAATACAACGGCGCCAAGATCATCCGTGGGGAAAACCCGATTCGCGCGCTGCAACCGCCGCTGCCCGCCGAACCCGCCGCCTGGTACAACAAGACCGGCGCCACCGGTGGCTTTGGCGCCTATGTGGCGTTCGTGCCCGCCAAGCAGATGGGCATCGTGCTGCTGGCCAACCGCAACTACCCCAACGAAGAGCGCGTGCGCGCCGCACAGCGCATCCTGTCCAGCCTGGAGCAATGACATGCTGAAGATCCTTGGCAAGGCGTCCTCGATCAACGTGCGCAAGGTGCTGTGGACCTGCGCGGAACTGGACCTTGCGTTCCAGCGCGAAGACTGGGGCAGCGGCTTTCGCGCCACCGACACCCCGGAGTTCCTGGCGTTGAACCCCAACGCCATGGTGCCGGTGATCGTCGATGGCGACTTCGTGCTGTGGGAGTCCAATACCATCCTGCGCTACCTGGTCAACCAGCATGGCGGGCAGCACCTCTACCCCAGCGCCCCCCGCGCACGCGCCGCGGTGGACCAGTGGCTGGACTGGCAGGCCACCGACCTCAACGATGCTTGGCGCTACCCGTTCATGTCGTTGGTGCGCCAATCCCCCGCGCACCAGGACCCCGCCCTGCTGGCTGCCGCCAGCGACCAGTGGACAGCCCGGATGCGCCTGCTCGAACAGCGCCTCCAGGCGACTGGCGCCTATGTCGCCGGCAGCGATTTCAGCCTGGCCGACGTGGCCATCGGCCTGTCGCTCAACCGTTGGCGGCGCACGCCACTGGAGCATCCGGAACTGCCGGCACTGGAGGCCTACCATGCGCGACTGCGCCTGCGCCCAGGCTACCTGGAGCACGGCGACAACGGCCTGGCCTGACAGAACCCGCTGGATTGTCCGACAAGATGTAGTGACAAAAAATAATCACTACAAAACGGTTGACGCCCTTCCCGCGCCTTGTGCATGATGAGGCCGTCTCCCCGATCGGGAGCGGTGGCAAGGGTGTTCCAGACGGCCTGCGCGGTAACGCAGGTCGTCCGTGGAGAGGGAAACTGCCCAGAAGGCAGCGTGAGAAAGCCCCTGTTGCGATGCTGCTGTAGCAGCCTTGGTTAGCGCGCTACATGGTGTGGCGCCGAATGTGAACTTCAGTCGAACTTCACCAACGAATGAGAGTAATGGGGGCTTTATGATGAACTTGAACAACAATCCAACCATCGACCAATTGGCTCAGCTGTTCGCCGCGCGCAAGGACAGCCTCGACGACCACCTGCTGTGGGTCAGCCAAACCGGCGAAGTCCGTCTGGACCGCCTGCCGCCGAACACGGTCGAAGCCGAATTCGAATCGCACATGCCCAGCATGCGCGCCCGCTTCAAGGTCTACCGCCGTGGCCAGGGCTACGTCGGCAAGAAGGCCGCCGCCGACACCTCCTTCGTCGGCCGCGTGCTCCAGACCCTGCAACAAGAATGGCCTACCGCCCGTGAGCGGCAGGCAATCAAGGTGATCGATACGCTGAACTGAGCCCGCCTCAGCCAGACAGGCACCGCTTTTGAGCCCGGCCCTACAAAGGCCGGGCTTTTTCATGGGCGGATTTTTCCCCACGGACGGCGCATCGCGGGCACGCCTCGCGTAGCCGGCGAACCCGGCAGCGCGCCACACTCAGGCCCGCAGACGCGGTACCGCCTCCCCAGGCAGCGGCAAGGCGCCCGTGGCCATCGCCCGGGCGCGGTCGACACCCCAGACCAACGCCCGGGTCATGGTTTCGCCGGGGCGCGCGGGGTAGTACTCCTCGAGCAAGGCCTTGCCGCCCTGGGCATACACGCCCACAAACAACTGCGTGGCCCCCAGCCGGGAAAGCCGCACCTGCACATCGATGCTGGTGCCGTCGCTCAACTCCTCGTCATGGCTGCGGCTGTGCAACTGCGCATCGGCCCACTGCCAGTAGGTCTCTTCCCTGATTCGCATTGAAGTCAATACTCCGAGTCTGAAATGCCGCGCAAGAAAAGCACAGTCGCAGGCCCCCGGCGAGGGTGCCGCGCCGATACCATGAGCAGGATCAAGAAATGCGGGGAAAAGCGCGCCGTTGGGCGGCTAGCCTGAATGCAATCGCGGGGCGGGCCCGCCCCCACAGGCCGCCGTGTGGCGGCTGTGGGGCGGATCCGCCCCGCGATGAAGATTAAGGTCGGCTCACTTTTTCGAAGGCACCCGCGGCATGAACCGCCCCTTCTTGGCCCGCTGCAGATGGGCCGGCTGCAATTGCGCCGACTCGTCCAGGGTCATGTTGGCAAAGCCCAGGCGCAAGGCCGCTTGGCCGCAACGCACCTGGCTGTTGATCGGAAACGCATCGTTCAGGTCTTCGAAATAGGATTCGCTCATGCCCTGTCTCCCTCCAATGGCGACCGTGCCGGCAAGCAATGCGCTTGCCTAGTGAAGCGGCGGTCCGTTGAAGTGAGACTAGCCGGTCATTTGCAGACTAGCCGGACAAAACAACCATGGCCGACCAATGGCATCCGCTTACTTCAGGCGCACCGCCGTGCCGGTAGCGAACACCACGACCATGCCCCCTTGCACCGACGGCATGCTGATCTCGAAGTCCACGCCCAGCACGGCATCGGCTTGCAACTGCCGTGCCCGGGCCATGAGTTCCTCGGTGGCCTGCTCGCGGGCCAGCTTCAACGCGCTTTCCAGGGTCTGCGAGCGGCCGCCGAAGAAGTCGCGAAAACGTGCGAAGAAATCGCGCACGAAGTTGATCCCCTGCACCGATTCGGCGCTGACCACGCCGAGGTACTCGGCGACAGGGCGGCCTTCGAGCTGGCTGGTGGTGCTGATGATCATGGGGTGGTACTCCTGAAACGAACAAAAGAGGCGATCCTAGCAAATTCATCCGCCGGGTAATTACACAAGTTCTTGCTTGAATATTACTGATCCGCCTCCTAGACTCCCTGCGCAGGATCACGCAAGGAGCCTTCATGACCGCCCTCCCCGAACAACCGCCGGCGCGCTGGAGCGAACTGCTCAGCGGCGGCAATACCCTGCGCTCGATCGCCCTGGCCGGTGGCGTGGCCCTGCATGCCATCAATGTGTATATCGTCACCACGCTGCTACCCACGGTGATCGACGAAATCGGCGGGCTGGCCTTCTATGCCTGGAACACCACGCTGTTCGTGGTAGCCTCGATCATCGGCTCCACGCTGTCCACGCGCCTGCTAGCCCGGGTCGGCCCACGCGTCGCCTACCTGCTGGCGCTGCTGGTGTTCGCCGCAGGCTCGATACTCTGTGCCCAGGCCAGCAGCATGCCGATGCTGCTGGTGGGACGCAGCGTGCAGGGCCTGGGCGGCGGCATCCTGTTCGCCCTCAGCTATGCCTTGATCCACCTGGTGTTCGAACAGCGCCTGTGGCCGCGGGCCATGGCCTTGGTCTCGGCCATGTGGGGCGTGGCCACCCTCTGCGGCCCGGCCGTGGGCGGCGTATTCGCCGAAGGGGGGCACTGGCGCTGGGCCTTCTGGTCGTTGCTACCGGTCACGGCGCTGCTGGCGCTGATCGTCTGCCTGCGCCTGCCCGGGCGCCAGGCGCGGGACGACAACGGGGCGCGCCCGGCCTATGGGCTGATTGCCTGCCTGGTCGCCTCGGTACTGGCAATCTGCGCGGCAAGCCTGTCCGAAGTGCTCTGGATCAACCTGGCCGGCATAGTCACCGGCCTGGCGATCGCCGCACTGATCGCCCGCCTCGACCCACGCGCCCACCATCACCTGCTGCCCAGCGGCGCCTACAGCCTGGGGCAACCGATGGGCGCGCTGTTCGCCATCATGTGCCTGCTGGTGGCGGCCATCACCACCGAGATCTACGTCCCCTATTTCCTTCAGCGCATCCATGGTTTCGGCCCACTGGCGGCCGGCTACCTGACCGCGGTGATGGCCGCCGGCTGGACGCTCGGCGCCCTGACCAGCGCCGGGCGCGACCGCAATGGCGGTGCCCGGCAGATCCGCCTTGGCCCGCTGGTGGTGACCGTGGCGCTGTTGGCCCTGGCATTGCTCACACCGCAACCGGCCTGGCTGGCCCAAGCCCCCGGCCTGGCGTTGTATGCCGTGGCCCTGGCCGGTGTCGGCCTGGGCATCGGCCTGGGCTGGCCGCACCTGCTCACCCGGGTGTTGCAAGCCGCGCGCCCCGGCGAGGAAAACCTCGCCTCGGCATCGATCACCACCGTGCAGCTCTACGCCACCGCCCTGGCCGCCGCCTTGGCCGGATTGGTCAGCAACAGCGCCGGATTGGTCGAGCCAGGTGGCGTCGACGGCGCGCGCCAGGCCGCGGCCTGGCTGTTCGCCCTGTTCGCCTGCGCGCCGTTGCTGGCGATTCCCCTGGCCCTGCGCATCACTCGCCCTTCAGCCCGCAAGGAACAGCCATGAAAGAATCGAAGGAAGTCTACGAGCGCATCAGCGATCAATTCGAAGACTTCACCAGCCATGCCAGCCAGCGTGGCGTCGAGGTCGATACCGTCCGCTACATGGTCCACGACTTGCTCGGCGGCGTGGTCGGCAACCAGGTCCTCGACCTGGCCTGCGGCCACGGTTTTTTCAGTCGCAGGCTCAAGGACTGGGGCGCGGCGCGGGTGCATGGCGTGGATATCTCGCCCAGCATGATCCACCAGGCTCGCCAGGCCAACGACGGCATCGCCTATGAAGTGCGCGACGTCGCGCAGATGGGCGAGATCGGCCAGTTCGACAAGGTCACCGCCGCCTGGCTGTTCAACTATGCCGGTAGCGTCGAGGAACTGCGGCGCATGTTCCAGTCCGTCGCGCTCAACCTCAAGCCCGACGGGCAACTGATCGCCTACACCGCCAACCCCACGTTCGACCTGGCCCGGGGCAATTTCACCGAATACGGCATCCGCGTCATGGACGAGCAGCCGGTGGAAGGAGGTTTTCGTTGCCAGGGCCAGTTCATGAGCACACCGCCCGCGGACTTCACCTACTACCGCTGGCACAAGTCGGTGTACGAACAGGCCGCCCACGACGCGGGCCTGCGCAACGTACGCTGGATCGCCCCGCTGATCAGCGGGATTCGCAAGAAGGCACACCCAGCGGGGTATTGGGACCTGTTCGAGCAAAACAGCCTGCAAATCGGCCTGATCTGCAGCCGCTGAGTCGAATAATGCCGCCTGCGGGCAGGTTCACAGGCTGCGCGCCAACAACTGGCCTGGCCAGCCTTCGACCTCGAAGGTGCTGACGCGCGCATAGCCGCAGGATTCATAGAAACGTACCAACGCGCCCGAGCCGCCAGCGTAGCAATCGACACGCAGGCGTCCGACACCTGCCATCCTGGCTTGTTCATCGGCGAACGCCATCAAGTGCTTGCCAACGCCTCGCGCGGCGGGATCGCGTGAGGCAACCAGCAACCGCACATAGATTTCCGCTTCCGTCGCAGGCGGCACGTAGGGCATGGCCTCGCCCAGCACCAAGGCCGCGCGAAGGGCACCCGCCGGCGTCTGCACGACCCAGGCACCCGGCAGCGCACACGCCTCGGTCACCCGCTCGATGCGCCGTGGCTGGGTCGACCAGGGCTCTGTTCCCCACTGCCCAGGGTTGCCCATTTCACGGAACCAGGCGATGACTTCATCGAACAGGCCCAGTAGCGCTGGCGCATCCGCCTCGCTGGCACGGCGCAGGACCAGGCCATCCATTGGCCAGGCGCCCATCATGGCCACAACCGGGTCGCGCTCCAGCCGCCCCCTTCCGATGTCGCGGTATAGCGCCAACGTTTGTGATTGCGGTCAGTGGCCCCCTGCCAGAACTCCACGACCGTCGGCGCGACGGCATAGACCTGCCAACCGGGCTCCACATGACCAGGGTGATCCTCAAGAAAAGCCTGAACCTCGGCAAGACGCCGCGCCAGCGACTGGGGATCCTCCATGATCTCGCTTTGCCTGGAGGCCATGGCACTGGCGCGAGAACCGACGGGACGCCCCAGAAAATCCTCGGCGCACTCCTGCGCTGACAGTGCCCCGGCTTCGCCGCGCAGGCGGATCTGCCGCCCCAGCGCAGGCCAGTAGAAGGTAAGCGATACCTTGGGCTGATGTTCGATTTGCCTGACCTTCGGGCTTTCACGCTTGACCGCGAAATGCCACCCACGCGCATCGACATTCTTCAGGATCAACACCCGCGCATCAGGCCAGCCCTGTTCATCGACGGTCGAAAGCGTCATTGCATGGGGCTCGCGCACACCCGCGGCCAACGCGGCATCCAACCACAGCGCGAAGGCCTCCTGGGGCGTGGCCGGCATGGCCGACAGATCAAGGTCGGGTAGCGGTGCCTTGAGCGATGGAATCTGCCTCAGCATTTCTTTGATCGGCAATGCGTCCGGGGTGGTGTGGAGCATGATGCGTCAACCTCCTGCAGTCAGGGCGTAAACCACCACCCTACCATCGAACCGGCCCGCCTTCCCACGCCTGCGCAGAAGCCGACGCGGCAAGCTGCCCAACGTTCAGACCCTCACCAGCCACTCATCCACCAGCCCCTGGCGCGCCAAGGCCTCGCACCACGCCGGCTCGGCCTCGACCTGCACCTCGTTGCAGTCCAGTTCGTGCAGCACCTGCAACACCCGCGACGCACCGAACTCATCGAGCATGCGGCAACGAACCCGGGCAAAGCGCCCGTCAGCCATCGCCCGCCCGTCATGCAACACCAGGGTCGGCGCACGACCGTCGAGCACCTCGGCCGACGCTGGACACTCGAGCCTCTGGTCTACCACCACGCGCATTGGCGCCACTGGCGTGGCACGTTGCGCCGACACCGGCGCCAGCAGTGACGTGTCGCACGCCTTGACCCATTCGCAGGTGGTCAGCAAGGCCGATGCCCGCCCCCGCCAGTGGGCCAGTGGTGCTTGCTCATCGCAATGACTGAGCATCGCGCCGTCGCCCAGCGTGCCGATCGCCAACGCGTCGGGCCGCAATACCCGTACCCAGGGGCGCTGGCGCTCGATACGCGAGAAGAACCCGCGATTGAGCGCCCGCGCCTCCGGGCACGGCAATACTTCGACGACGATGCCGGCCTGGCGCAGGCGTTCGCCACCGCCGCACTGGGAGGCATCGGCGCTGGCGCTGACCACCCGGCGCACCCCCGCGGCCACCAACGCATCGGCGCAGGGCGGCGTGCGCCCATGCCGGCCACACGGCTCGAGGGTGACATAGGCGGTGGCGCCACGCGCCGCTTCCCCGGCCTCGCGCAACGCGTGTACCTCGGCATGGGCTTCGCCGGCACGTTGATGCCATCCACGCCCCACCACCCGGCCATCGTTGACGATCACGCAACCCACCCGTGGATTGGGCATGCTGCTGAACAAGCCCTGGCAGGCAAGCGCCAGGGCCATGTCCAGGTAGTGGTGGTCGATCACGCTCACGTGCGGACCAGCGCCAGCAAGTAGCGAGCCTCGCCATGCTGGCGCTCGATCACCTCCAGCCCCTGCCAGGCAAAACCATGGGCCTCGAGGGTCTGGCGGATGCCATTGTCGGTGAAGAAGTAGCCCTGGCGCTGATTGTCCATTTCACGCCAGCCGGGCTCGGGCTGGACATCATCGACGCCGAACACGTTCAGCCCCACCAGCGCGCCAGGGCGCAACAGACGGCGCACATGGGCCAGGTACGCCGCCCATTCATCCGGGTGCTGGTGGTGGAAGCAACCGTTGTCCAGGGCCGCGTCGTACTGCGTGCCCGGCGCCGGTTGCCAGTCCTGCACCGCTTGCTGCACCAGGTTCAGGCGATCGCCCCAGCGCTTGCGCAGCAGCGGCCAGCTGGAGTTCTCGACGATATCCAGGCCGGTCACCCGGTGCCCGGCGAGGATGAAGGTGGACGCATCGCGCCCACGCCCCACGCCGAGGTCGAGCACATGCTGGTCGGCGCGTGGGTCCAGGCGCTCGAGAAACGCCTGAGCCGCCTGGATCATGCCAACATCCCACGACCATTCGTCCTCGCCATGGCTGTAGCGGTGCACGAACGAGGTGTCGAGGGCCTTGCGGTAGTCGCCCTGGGCCATGAAGCCCTGTGCTTGCTTGCTCATCGCAATCCTCCGTCAGGACGCCAGGCGGGCGTCGATGCCATAGATGCGCCCGTCATAGGAGCTGGCCAGGAAGGCATCGCTGAGCGCGTCATGGCTGAGGCAGGAAATGCCGCTGGCGGTTGGCCGCTGCACCGGCAACCAGCGCCGCGAGGCCAGGTCGAACAGCGCCACGGTGCCGTTGTAGGCGGCGGTGGCGATCACCCGGCCATCCTCGGAGGCGGCAATGCACTTGATCGAGTGCTGGTGTGGTGAGTCGAACACCTCGTCGCCGGTGTCCAGCCACAGGCGCAGCTTGAGATCGCGACCGATGCTGGCGAAGCCACCGGTGATGGTGCAGCAACCGTTGGAGATGCGCGTGTGCGCGCTTTCGATATGGCGCACGCAGCTGAAGTCCTCGATGCTGTGCACAGCCGCATCGGCCGAGGCGCAGACACTGAACAGATGGCGCGCGTCAGCGGCCACGCCTTTGATCGCGTTCTCGTGCATGGGGATCGACGCCACCAGGCGCAGTCCGCCCTGGCCGTCATGGGCGAACACCAGGCCTTCACCAGTGTAGGTGCCGATCAAGGCATGCTCCTCACCGTTGCGCACGAAGCTCGCACCGCAGTTGAGCGGCGAACGGTGCTGGTACAGCAGGCGCCCGCTCAAGCCGTCGAACACCTGGCCCATCTGGCCGCCGGTCAGCAGCAGCGAACCAAACGGCAGGAGGAAGTTGCACAGGCTGCCGACACTGCTCACCGGCTGGTCGTCACGGTGCAGGATGCCGGCGTCGCCGATGCTGTAGCGGCGTTCGTCGCTGCGCACCACGGCGTTGATGCTCACCGCCGGCTCGATGCCCGAGACCTGCCACTGGTCGCGCTCGTAGTTCCAGGTGGCATAGCGCGAGCCGAAGGTGGCGAACACCAGTTGCTCGTCACCGACGAAGGCACAGCTGCGCGGCCAGACGATGCTCGGCAGCGCGGTGCTGCGGCGCTTGACCAAGTTGCGCCCGGCGTCGAAGGTCCAGAGGACCGCCGAGCGGTCGTAGCTCAGGCTCACCAGCAGGCGCTTGTCGTCGTTCCAGACGATGCGCTTGATCCCCGCGGCATGGGCCGGCACGGTGTGCACCTGGCCGTCGGCGATGATCGAAATGCGCCCTTCATCGTCGCCGGCGAACACCACGCCCTCGCGGGTGATGGCGATGGTGTCGGTCTCGACACCGCCGATGTCCACTTCACCGCACTGCGCGCCACTGCGCGTGTCCCACTGGCGCACGGTGCCGTCGTCGCTGCTGGAAATCAGGCGCTGGCCATCCGGCGACCAGACCACCGAAATTACATCGGCCTGGTGACCGTGAAAAGCCTGCTGCAACACGCCGTTGAGGTCGAAGATGCGCAGCACATGATCGCGCGAGCAGGTTGCCACGCGCTGGCCATCCGGGGAGAACACCGCCATTTCGACGTCATCGTCGTGGTCGCGCAGGACTGCTTTCAAACGCATGCTCGGTACTTCCCAGATGCGCGCGGTGTAGTCGCTGCTGGCGCTGACCAGGTACTTGCCGTCGGCGCTGAAGGCGCACTGGTTGGCCAGGTGGTCGTGGTGCACGCGGTGAATCGGCTCGCCGGTGCTGGCGTTCCACAAAATCACCTGGTTGTCGTAGCCGGCAGTGGCGACGAAGTGCGCGGCATGGGCGGCGATGCCGCTGATCGGGCCAATATGTTTCATCGAAAGATCCTTTTTCGCGAGCGATCAGAGCTTGATCGAATGGCTGGACTTGTCGGCTTTCGCCTGCAGGTAGTTACGGTTGTGCTGGGTCAGGAATACGCCGGTGGGCACTTGCTCGACCACGTCGATGCCGCCGGCGCGCAACTGCGCGACTTTCTCCGGGTTGTTGGTCAGCAGCCGGCACTTCTCCACGCCCAGGGCGCGCAGCATCTGCACCGCTGGGTCGAAACTGCGCGAGTCGGCCAGGTGGTTCAGGCGCAGGTTGGCTTCGTAGGTGTCAAAGCCCTTGTCCTGCAGCAGGTAGGCCTCGAACTTGGAATACAAGCCGATGCCCCGCCCTTCCTGGCGCAGGTAGATCAGGTAGCCGCCGACTTCGTGCAGCGTGCGCAGGGCCTCCTGCAACTGGGGGCCGCAATCGCAGCGCTGCGAGCCGAACACATCGCCGGTGATGCACTCGGAGTGCACCCGCACCAACGGTATGTCGCACTGCTCGGGGCTGATGCCCACGGCGAAGTGTTCCTGATGGCGTTCGAAGCCGTGGAAGCCGAAGAAATGGGCGTCGACATCGCCGCCGAGTATGGAGATCGGCACAATGGTATGCAGCGAAACATCCTTGTTCATGGGATCAGACCTCTTGCACGGAAGACGCGGTTGCTTAGTTGTGGTGTTCCACCAGGCGAAAGCCCATGACGTAGATCGGCCGTGGGTAGCGCCCGTGGCGGCGCGCGGTGCGCGCCAGGTCGCGAAAGCGGGTGAAGCTGCCACCACGGGCCACGCGGTGGGTACCGACATCGAGCACCAGGTCGTCCTCGATGCGAGGGCCACCGGGGTAGGCCTGGTAGTCTTCGGCCACGTACTCCTCGACGTTACCGGCCATGTCCAGCACGCCGAAGGGCGAGGCGGCGTCGACGAAGACGCCGACCGGGGTGCTGTCCAGGTAGCCCAGCTCGGCGGTGTTGGCGTGCTCGACCTGGTAGCTGTCGCCCCAGGGGAACTGCCGCCCCTCGGCGCCGGCGGCGGCATATTCCCACTGCGCCTCGCTGGGCAGGGCGAAACGCCGTCCGGTGCGTGAGCTCAGCCAACGCACATAGGCGTCGGCATCGCTGGCGGCGACGCTGTACACCGGGTGGTTGGCGTGATGCCGCGGGTAGCGACCGAACGCCCAGCCTTCGGGGATGCCGGGGTGGCCGGTGTCGAGCAGGAACTGGCGGTACTCCTGGTGCGTCACCGGAAACCGGGCGATGCGAAATGCCGCCAGCTCCACCGCGTGGCGCGGGGTTTCCTTGGCGATCCAGCTGCGGTCCAGGCCCAGCCCGTCGAACTGGTCCATCACCTGCTCCACCGCCTGCGGGTCGAGGCCGATGTGCACGCGCGCCGCCGGGATATCGATCATCTGCGGGGCAAAGGTGTCGATGCGCGGGTCACCACGCAGGGCCAGCACCTCACCGGCGGCGATGCGCCGGGCCAGGGGCTGGCTGGGCTGCTGGAGAATCGTCAGGAGGACGTCCAGCGGCCCTTGCAGCAGTTCGGCGAACGCCGTGGCGACCCGGGCCTGCAACGGATGCTCCTGATACTGCTCGGGGTAGCCCATCAAGGCCCGGTCGCTGACATCCTTGGGCAAGGGGCTGGGCAACCGTGGCCAATGCCACTGTTTGTAGCTGTTCATGCGAATACCTGCCTGAACACCGGCCCGCCGAACGGCAGGCCGGTGACAACGAGGGATCAGAGGCGGTCGAGAAGCAAGCGAGGATTGCTTTCGATCATCTCCACTTCGGCGCTGTAGACTTCGATGACCAGGCCGTCCGGGTCCTCGAAATACACGGCGCTGCGGACCTGGTCCGGGCCATGGTGATAGCCCGGGGCCGGGCCGTTGCCCTTGACCAGCTTGATGGTGCCGGTGGCCGTGACCTGCTCGGCGATACGCCGCACATCCTCGGGCAGCGCGCGGATGCCAATGTGGTAGCCGGCCGGGTAGCTGAAGGCCTCGCTCTGCTCGATGAAGAAGTCGAAGCCGTTGAGCTCCATCACCGCCTTGCGTGGGCCAAGGTTGTAGCAGTAGTTGGCACCGAGGATGTCGGCGTAGAACGCCTTGGAGGCTTCCAGGTCGCGGGTGAGGATATTGACGTGGTTCATCTCCGGGCGCTGCCTGGCCCGGGCCGCATCGTCCAGCCCCAGGCCATCGAGTGAGCGCCACAGCTTGGTGGCGGCGGCGAACTTGGCGAAGCCCGGCAGCCAGGCCTTGATCGCCTGTTCCGCGGCCTGGTCGCTGGTGATATCCAGCGCATAGGGATACAGGAACCCCTGGCATGCCTGCTGCCATTGCGCGAGCACGCCACTGGTCGACGGCAGCTGCGCCAGCGTGCCTTGCACGCGAATCAGCACCAGCGCGGTGTTGCGGCACAGCCCGCGGGCCTCGTTGAGCAGGCTGCCCAGCGCGACTGGCGGCGTCGCGCTGTCGAGCAGCAGGCAGACCGCATCCACCGGCCCCTGCCCTGCCGCCTGCTGGCTGACCTGCAGGCTGAAGCCCGCCTTCGCCGCCGCGCTGCCCAGGGTGTCCAGGGCTTGGGCTGACGCGTCGCCAAGCGGCGCGCCATGCAATGCCAATAAGCGCAACATCAGGCAGCCCTCCGTCCGACCAGCAGGGTGTAGCGGCCGATCGGCTCCTGTTCCACCGCAAGCCCGGCCGACGCCATGCTGTCGATCAGGTAGCGGGTCGAGTGCAGCTCGCCGTTGACCGTGTTGAGCATCATGTGCAGGGAGAAATCGGCGGACAACGCCGGATGGATTTCGTCGTCCTCCAGCGCCATGCTCAGCACCAGCAGCGCGCCACCGTCCTCGACCATGCCAGCGGCGCCAGCGATCAAGGTGCGCACCTGCTCACGGGTGAAGTAGTGCAGGCAGTCGTTGAGCATCACCACATCGGCGCGCTCGCCCTGGTACTGGGCCAGGTCCAGCAGGTTGCGCGCGTGGAAGCGCAGACGCTCTTCCAGTTTGTATTTGCCGAAGGTGGTTGCAGCGGCGTCACGGGTCGGCTCCAGGTCCCAGACTTCACCCTTGACCTGCGGATGACGGCTGGCGATCTCGGCCAGGTAAGTGCCATGGCCGCCGGCCAGGTCGATCACCCGCCGGGCCTTGTCGAACAACGGCAGGTCGCGCAGCACATCGACCATCGGCTGGCTGAAACGGACCATGGCGTCGTTGAATGCATCGCGCGCCGCCAGGTCGTGCTTGAAACGATTTTCCTGCTGGAAGTCCAGCGACTGGCGACTGCGCAGCACCTCGTCCAGGCGCGGCCAGTTGTGCCATTGCAGACGCTGGTGATCGATGATCGGGCCGATGAACTCGGCGCTGTCACTGACCAGGAAGCGCTGGCTCAGCGGCAGGTTCTCGTAGCCTTGCGCGGTGCGCTTGAGCAGGCCCATGGCGACCAGCGCGTTGAGGAAGATCCGCCCCTTGTTCGGCACCCAGCCCAGCGCATCGCTCAAGGCCTGGGCGGCGATCGGCTGGCGGGTGTGGTCGAACACGCGCTGGGCCAACGCCGAATGCAGAATGGCCGATTGACGGTACTGATCGGACAGTTTCACCAGGTCGACCACGCTTTGCAGGCTGCTCACCTCGTCGGCGTGTTCGTAGATGGTCACGGGTTTCTGGGCATTCATGCACTCACGTCCCTGTCGAATTATTGGAGTAGGACCTGCGCCCGGCCATTGGCCAGCCAAGGAATTCCACGAACTTGCACGCAACCCTCCCTGGGACCGGCAAGCACAGGCTCCGAAAAACAGCCTAGACCTGAGTCAAAGAAATACAACCAATAACTTTTATATTTTTATCGAATATAAATTTCACTATCGATACTCGTTCACCTTGCACCTATCCGCACGAATACACGCTATCCTTCGCCCACTCACCTGCGCAAAGGATGACCCAGGCGAGTGCCCGACCCGCTCATTCACGCCCGGTTCCCAAGGCTCCATGACCTCGACCTCCGCTGACCCGAACTGCACCACCGACCGCATTCTGTTCCTGCTCAAGACCCGCGGGCCGCTCAAGACCGCCGACCTGGCCCAATTGCTCGGTATCACCTTCGAAGCCACCCGCCAGCAGGTGCAGAAGCTCCAGGCCAGCGAGCTGATCAGCGGCATCAGCGTCCCGGCCAAAGGTGCCGGCCGGCCCTCGCAGAAGTGGGCACTGACCGCCGCGGCCCAGCGCCGCTTTCCCGACTCCCACAGCGTGCTGACCCTGCAACTGATCGAAAGTGTCGAGCAGGTGTTCGGCAGCGACGGCGTCGACCGCCTGATCAGCCGCATGGAGGACAGCAACAGCCGCGAATATCAGCAAGCCTGTGGCGACGCCGAAACCTTGGAAGACAAGGTGCGCATCCTGGTGCAACTGCGTGAACGGGCCGGCTACATGGCCGAGATGCAGGCCGATGGCCAGGCCTGGCTGATCGTCGAAAACCATTGCCCGATCTGCATTGCCGCCACGCGCTGCCAAGGGTTCTGCCGTAGCGAACTGCAGGTGTTCCAGGCGGCGATTGGCGAGCAGGCCACTGTCGAGCGCTGCGAACACCTGATCTCCGGCGATCGCCGCTGTGTCTACCGTATTTCGCCGAAGTAGCTTGCTGAATTTCGAAAGTCAGCATGCACGCCGATTGTTTGAGGTCTGTGGGAGCAACTTCAGCCGGTGCCAGGCACCGCGTCGCTTGCTTCGCGGCGGTGCGGCGGTCCGACAAGCCCGCTCCCACAGGTGTGGTGCAGGCCCTGAGGTCAGCGCGGTCACTGTGGGAGCGGGTTCACCCGCGAACACCGGCACGGCCGGTGCCAGGCAGCGCGTCGCCTGCTTCGCCAGCAAGGCTGGTTCCTACAGGAGGCGCGCAGGTTTGAGGGCTGTGACTGCAAAGCAAGACCATTGCACCCACAAGCACCATCAGTCCCGACTACTGCCCCTCACTCCCCCACCCCAACGCCTTGTACAACGCAATCGCATCCAGGTACGACGCGGTCTCCGCGTCCGCCACCTCGCGCTTGATGGCGAACAGCGCGCGCTGGTTCTCCAGCACCGCCAGGTAAGTCCCCGCCCCGCGCCGGTAGCGCTTGTTGGCGATGTCGATGGCTTCGCTGCCATGCCCGGCGGATGCCACCAGGCTTTGCAGCCGCGACTGGTTGCGCACCAGTTGGGTCACCGCGTTTTCCACCTCTTCCCGTGCCTGCAACACAACCTGCTCGTAACGCGCCCGCTTGCCATCGGCCAGTGCTTCGCGCGCGCGCAGCCGGGCCCGGGCGTTGCCCAGGCGCAGGGCTGGCCAGGTGACCACCGGCGCCAGTTCGTAGGCCCGGGCGGCACTGCCCAGGTCACCGCTGCGCAAAGCGAAGAAGCCGATGAAGCCGCCCAGGTCCAGGCGTGGGTACAGCTCGGCGGTGGCCACGCCAACCTCCTCGGTGCTGGCGGCCAGTTCACGCTCGGCGCTGACCACGTCCGGGCGCTGGCCGATCAGCGCATCGACATCGCCCAACGGCAATTGCCGCGCCAGTGGCGGCAGGAACGCCGCATCGGCCTGGGCCTGGCTGCCCGGGACTGCGCCGGTGAGCACATCGAGGCGGTAACTGGCCTGCTGGATCGCCGCCTGCAACGGCGGCACCGCTGCCTCGCTGAGCAACAGGTTGGCGTGGGCGTTTTGCTGGTCTTCGTACTGGCCGCTGCCGGCCCGTACCTGGGCCGTGGTCAACTGCAGGGTCTCGCGCCAGGCCTCGACCTGGTCTTCGGCCACGGTGAGGCTGCGCTTGAGCCCGAGCCGCAGGTAGTAGTTGCGCGCCACCTCGGCGGCAATGCTCAGGCGGGCCTGCCGCAGGTCGGCCGCGGCCGCGTCGGCACGGGCCTCGGCGGCATCGGTCAGGCGTTGCAGGCGGCCGAACAGCTCAACCTCCCACTGCACGTCGAAACCGGCGCGATACTGCTCGCTGCGCATGCGCCGCGGGTCGCTGCCATCGGCCGGTTGCTGCTGCTCCAGGCTCTGGTTGTAACCGGCGCGGGCGGTGACCCAGGGATAGCGGTCGAGGCTGCGGTCGTCGAACAATGCCCGCGCCGCCAACAGGTTGGCATGGGCCTGGCGGATATCGTGGTTGTGGACCAGGGCCTGGTCCACCAGGCGCACCAGTTGCGGGTCGTCGAAGAATCGCCACCACTGCGCCGGCAACTCGCCACGCGCGGCGAACGCGGCCCGCTGCGGGCTGTGTACGCCGCTGACCGGGATTTGCGGCACCTGATAATCCGGGCCGACGCTACAGGCGCCCAACGCCAGCAATGCAACAGGCAACAGACGTTTCATGGCTGACGCTCCAGGGTTTCGGCCAACGACCGGGCGCGCGGCGAGCGCACCGTGCTGGCATGGTCGCGGGCCAGCAGGCTGTAGATGGTCGGCAGCACGAACAGGGTGAACAGCGTGCCCACCAGCATGCCGGTGACAATCACCACGCCCAGCCCGAAACGGCTGGCGGCACCGGCACCGGAGGCGAACAGCAGCGGGATCAGCCCCACCACCATCGCCGCCGTGGTCATCAGGATCGGCCGCAGGCGGATCCGCGCCGCCTGGCCGATGGCCGCGCGGCGGTCGAGGTGCTGCTCGGCCTGCAAGGTGTTGGCGAACTCGACCATGAGGATGCCGTGCTTGCTGATCAGGCCGATCAGGGTGACCAGGCCGATCTGCGTGTAGATGTTCACCGTGGCCACCCCCAGGGCCAGCGGCAGCAGCGCGCCGCTGATCGACAACGGTACGGTGATGAGGATGATCAGCGGATCGACCAGGCTCTCGTACTGCGCCGCCAGCACCAGGTAGATCACCACCACGGCGGCGAGGAAGGCCAGCATCAGCGCGTTGCCCTCCTGCTGGTACTGGCGCGCATCGGACTGCCAGTCGATGCTGAAGCCCGCGGGCAATTGCGCGGCGGCCTGCTCGAGGAAGGCCACGGTATCGCCCAGAGTCACCCCGGCAGCGGGGATGGCCTGGAAGGTCGCGGCGTTCTGCTGGTTGAACTGGGTCAGGCGGTTGGGTTCGACCTGCTCGCTGACCTGCACCACGGTGGACAGCGGCACCAGCCGGCCCTCCTCGCTGCGCACGTACTGGCGGGTCAACGCCTGCGGGGTCAGGCGCTGGTCCCTGGGGCTCTGGGCGATCACGTCGTAGGAGCGGCCGTCCAGACCAAAGCGATTGAGGTAGTTCTCGCCCACCAGCACCGCCAGCGATTCGCCGATGTCCTGCATGCGGATGCCCATGCTGTTGGCCTTGGCCCGGTCGACGCGCACCTGCACCACCGGGTTGTTGTAGTCCAGGTCACTGTCGACCACGGCGAACAGGCCACTCTGCCGGGCCTTGCCCTTGAGCTGCTCCATGGTGTCGTACAGCACGCGGTAGTCCTGGGAGCTGCGCAGCACCATCTGCACTGGCAGGCCACCGGTGGAGCCTGGCAACGCCGGCAGCTGGAAGGCGAAGATGCTGGTGCCCTCGACATCGTTGACCGCCGCTTGCAGCTCGAGCTGGATCTGCGAGGCATTGCGCTCGCGCTCGTCCCAGGGCTGCAGGTTGATGCCACCGATGCCCGAGGCAATGCCGTCGCTGCCGTTGATGATCCAGGTGCTGACAGTCTCCGGCAAGGTGCGGTAGACCGCATCGAGCTTGTCGGCGAAGCGCTCTACATAGGCCAGGTTGGCGTGCTGCGGCGCCTTGATCGCGGTGAGCAGGCCGGCCTGGTCCTCGGTCGGCGCCAGCTCGCGCTGCGGCAGGCTGTACAACAGCGGCAAGCTGACCAGCACCAGCACGGCGAACGCGACGCTGATCCAACGGTGCTTCAGGGAAAAACCCAGGACCTGCGCGTAGCGCTCGGCCAGCCACTCGAAGAAGCGGTTGGCGGCATGGGCCATGCGCCCCTCGGATTGGCGCGCATCGAGCAAGAACGAGCTCATCACCGGCGACAGGGTCAGCGCCACCACCCCGGACACCACCACCGCCCCGGCCAGGGTCAGGGCGAATTCGCGGAACAACGCGCCGGTCAGGCCGCCCATCATGCCGATCGGCGCATATACCGCCGCCAGGGTGATGGTCATGGCGATCACCGGCCCGGCCACCTCGCGGGCGCCGATCAGCGCCGCGGCCACCGGCGTACGGCCTTCCTCGATATGCCGGTGCACGTTTTCCACCACGACGATGGCATCGTCCACCACCAGCCCCACCGCCAGCACCATGGCCAGCAGCGTCAGCAGGTTGATGCTGAAGCCGAACGCCAGCATCAGCGCCGCCGCGCCGAGCATCGACAGCGGGATGGTCACCACCGGGATCAACACCGTGCGCAGCGAGCCCAGGCACAGGTAGATCACCACCACCACGATCAACAGCGCCTCGAGCAGGGTCTTGCTCACTTCGTCGATCGACGCCTGGATGAAACGCGCGGTCTCGAAGGCCAGTTCGGCCTTGGTGTCCGGTGGCAGGGTCTGGCGGATCTGCGGCAGCAGTTGGCGGATGCCATCGACGATCACCAACGGGTTGCCGCCAGGGGTGGCGAACAGCCCCAGGTGCACCGCCGGCACGCCGTCCATGCTGGCGCTGGTCTCGGCGGAGGCTGCGCCCAGCTCGACGGTGCCGATATCGCGGATGCGCACCAGCCCATTGCCATCGTTGCGGATCACCAGCTCGCGGAAATCACCGACCGAGGTCAGGTCGGTGTCGACGCGGATATTGGCGATCACGTACTGGCCCTTCACCTTGCCGGGCGCGGCCTGGTAGTTGTTGCGCCGCACCGCCTCGGCCACGTCGGCGGCGGTCAGGCCGCGCGCGGCCAGGCGCGCCGGGTCGATCCACAGGCGCATGGACAGGGTCTGGCCGCCGAAAACCTGGACCTTGGCCACGCCTTCAATGGTGCTGAGCAGCGGCTCGACCACCCGGGTGAGGTAGTCGGTCAGCGCCGGGATCGGCAGGCTCGGGCTGGCGAAGCCGATATAGGCCACTGCCGTCGACTCGCCGGCGGAGCGCTCGATCACCGGGTCATAGGCCCGCTCCGGCAGGCGGTAGCGCACCTGGTTGACCTTGGCCATCACCTCCGTGAGAGCCTGGGTCGAGTCGCGGTTGAGTTCCATGCGCACGGTCACCAGGCTGCGGCCCTGCACCGAGGAAGACGACAGGTAGTCGATGCCTTCCACCGAGGACACCGCCTGGGCGATCGGCTGGGTGACGAAACCTTGCATCAGTTCGGCGGGGGCGCCGGGGTATTCGGTGGTGACGGTGATGGTCGAGCTTTCCAGCAACGGGTACTGGCGGATCGGCAATTGCAGCAGCGACAGCAACCCCAGCAGCAGGATCAGGGTGCTGACCACCAGCGCCAGCACAGGCCGGCGCACGAACAGGTCGGTGAATGTCATGGCGGGTTCTCGCGGGGGTCAGGCGCCGCTGGCCGGGGCCTGCAGGGTATCTTCGATGGCTTGCACGGCGGTGCCGTCGCTCAGGCGCAATTGCCCGGAGACCACCACCTGGTCGTCCTCACGCAAGCCCTGTTCGATCACCACCCGGCCGGCCTGGCGCTCGCCGGTGCGTACCGAGACGCGTTGCACCACCAGGGCATCGGCGGCGGCATCGTGGCGGGCGACGAATACCGTGTCGCCATAGGCGGTATAGGCCACCGCGGTTTCCGGCACGCTGAGCACCTGGCCGACCTCGGGGCTGGCCACCTGCACACTGGCGTACATACCGGCCGCCAGGCGCGCATCGGGGTTGGCCAGCGTCGCCTGCACCTGCACCGTGCGCGAACGGCCGATCAGCGGGTCGATGGCCGTGATGCGCGCGGTGAACGGTGTGTCGGGGAAGGCGTCGAGACGCACCTGCACCGGCTGGCCGGGGCGCAATTGGGCGCTGAGCTGCTCTTCGAGGGAGAAGTTGACGTACAGACTGCGGGTATCGATCAGGCTGACCACCGGATCACCGACATTGAGGTACTGGCCCTGGTTGACCCGACGGATGCCCAGGCGCCCATCGAATGGCGCGCGCACGGTCTTCTGGGCGATCACTGCCTCGGTATGGGCCAGCTCGCCCTGGGCCATGTCGCGGGCGGCCAGGGCGTTGTCCAGCTGCTCCTGGGTGGCGGCGTTCTCGCGCAGCAGGTCCTTGACCCGCCGGTGGTTGGTGCGCGCGTTGTCCAGCTGGGCCTTGAGGCGCAGGCGCTCGGCCTGCTCCGGCGCATCGTTGAGGGTTATCAGCACATCGCCCTTGCGCACCTGTTGGCCAGAGCTGAAGTTGATCGCCGTGACCCGCCCGCCGATCTCGGCGGAGACCAGCACCTGGTGTACCGCCTCAAGCTCGCCGACCCCGGCAAAAGCACGGTTTTCCAGGCCTTTCTGCACCGTGGCCAAGGCCACCTTGACCAGGTGCCGCGGCGCGGCGGCAGTGGCCTGGGCCTGGCCGGCATGGCGCCAGGCCAGGCCACCGGCGGTGACCAGGGCCAGCACCAGGGCGCTGCCGAGTATCGCTTTGCCATTCATTGCGCGTCCTCCCCTCATGCCCAGCTCAGGTTGAACAGGAAGAACGCCAGGATCGACCAGAGCACCAGCACCAGGTGGGTCAATTGCAGGCCTTCCTGGCGGATCCAGTAACCGAACCACAGGCCGCCGAGCAACATCGCCAAGGTGAAGGCGAGCATGGCGCCCAGCGCCAGGTTCAGCCAGGCCCGGGCCATGAGCGGGTCCTGGGCGATGACCAGGGCATAACTGCCGATCCAGGCCGAAAGGCTGGCGACAATCTGCAACAGCAAGATCACCAGCAGCGCAACCCGAGCCAGGGTCGGCGACTGGCAGGCGCGGCGCAACAGGGGGAATTCGATGGCCGGTGGTTGGCGCAGCGGCGCCATGGCCAGGGTGGCGCCGATGGCGCCGACGGAGCTGGAGAACGCCTGCAGGTTGTTCAGTACCGCGATGCTCAGCCACAGCGCCAGGCCCACGGCCTGGATGGCCTGGAACAGCCACAGGGAGGTGTGCAAATCCATATCAACGTCCGTATTGATGGCCTGGCTTGGGGTGTCCAGGCAATTACACAAGAAAACGCTTGGATATTAGTGGCAGCCTTGCCGATACACAAGCGTTGCCATTACGGGCGTGTGCGCAGGAATGAGCGTTGATATGGGTCAGGGCTTGTGCAGCGCCAGGTAAGGCTGGCGTCTACAGGTGGGGTCTGTGGGAGCAACTTCAGGCAGCCGGTGCCAGGCACCGCGGCGCTTGCTTCGCGGGTAAACCCGCTCCCACAGGCGTAACGCATGGTTTGAGGTCGGCGCGGTTGCTGTGGGAGCGGCTTCAGCCGCGAACACCGGCGCAGCCGGTGCCATCCATCGCGGCGCCTGGTGCGCCAGCAAGTCAGGTGCTGACGGCCGCTCGCAGCCGCTGCCCCAGCCGCGGCCCGAACACATTGATCAGCAAGCCGAGCATCACCAGCAGCGCGCCCCAGCCCTGCACCTCGGTCAGCCGCTCGCCCAGCAACAAGGCCGACGAACTCAAGCCGATCACCGGCACCAGCAACGAGAACGGCGCCACCTTGCCGGCCGGGTGGCGCGACAGCAGCGTGCTCCACAGGCTGTAACCGACCATGGTGGCGACAAACGCCAGGTACACCAGGGCCAGCACCGAACTCCAGCCGATATTGGCCAGTGCGTGCCCGATCCGCTCGGGCCCCTCCAGCCACCACGACAGGGCCAGGAACGGCAGCGGCGGGATCAGCCCGCCCCAGATCACCAGGGCCACCAGGTCGACCTGGCCGAAGCGCCGGGTAATGATGTTGCCCATGCCCCACATGGCGCCCGCGCACAGCGTCAGCAGCAGGGCGATCAACGGCACATGCCCGCTGTCCTCGCTGCCGATCACCGCCAGCCCTCCGGCCGCCACCAGCAGCCCCAGGACACTGGCCAGGCGCAGCCGCTCACCGAGGAACAACGCCGCGAAGCCAAGGGTAAAGAACGCCTGGGACTGCAGCACCAGCGATGCCAGCCCCGGCGGCATGCCGCTGTACATGGCCTGGAACAGAAAGGCGAACTGCCCCAGCGAGATGGTCGCGCCATAGGCGATCAGCCAGCGCCACGGCAGGTTCGGGCGGCGCACCAGGAATACCGCCGGGAAGGCCACCAACAAGAAGCGCAACGCCCCCAGCAGCATCGGCGGCAGGCCGTCGAGGCCAACCTTGATCACCACGAAATTGACGCCCCAGGCGATGATCACCACCAGGGCGATCAGCAGGTCCTTGAGTGGCATTGCACGCATTCCTTCTACAGGCTTGTTTTAGTCATATTTAGTTACAGCATAAGGTCAATCCTCCGCCGCGAACCAGCACAGTCAAGCGCCAACCTTGCGCAACAGTCGATGATCGTCAGTGTCAGCAAGCACATCACCCCTGCGCGGCTTGCGTGTAGTAACCCGCGGCCTTGCGCAGCGTGGCGGCCACACTGTCCCTCAGGCGCGCCGGTTCGAGCACCTCCAGCGTTGCCCCGTGGCTGAGAATCCACCATACCAACCCCTGGGTGTAGGCCTGCTCGCATTCCAGAAACCACCAGCCGTCCTGGTCGGGCGTCAGGGTCTGGGGCCTGGCCAATGGGGTCTCGTCGTGGTCCAGCCGCTCGCGCAATGCGCTGTTGATCCGCAGTTTCAAACGAATCGGCGCCTCTTCCAGGTGAACCCGCTGGACGTGCTCGGCCAGCTCGAACGCCTCGGGTACCTGCACACTGCGCGCCATCAATGGCCGTATGCGACGGAATCGATGCAGCGGCAACTTGCGCATGATCGGGCTGCCCTCCTCCTGGCACACCACATAGATGCTCGAGTCCTGGTACGACAGGCCCAGGGGGTTGATGACCTTGCGCGCCAGCCTGGCGCTTTTGCGCGAGTAGTAATCGATTTCCAGCTGGTAGCCCTCGAGCAATGCCAGTTGCACCGCCTCGAGCATGGCCAGGTCGACGGGCGCCTGCTGCAACTGCAAGTGCTGGGTACCAGTGACAACTTTGCCCAGCCAGCGCCCATCGGCGCGCTGCAGGCGTGTGAGCAAGGTCCGTGACTGCTCGTACAGGTCGCGCAGGTCGGCCAGCGCGGCTTCATGCAACAGATGACGGGCCTGCTCGAACAGCGTGACGATACTCAGGGCCACGCGCGCCGACTTGAGTTGCGCCGGGCTCAAGGGTTCGGGCCGACTGGCCTCGATTTCCAGGGGCTGGCGCTCGTCGGTGCGCCAGAGCAATCCTTGGCCGTTGGGATCGTTCGCCGATTTCAGCGCCTGGGCCCGACACAGCGTTTCCAGATCACGCTGTACCGTGCGCAGGTCGACCTCCGCCTGCAATTGCTGGTGCAGGGACGCGGCGGTGATCCCGCTGCGCCCACTCTGCGCCACCAGGCTCCACAGCTGGATACGTCGTTTGAGGGTGAGAAACGCCTTGGGCGTCGAGGGTGCGGTCATCGGAACGCTCCATGCCGTCTGCAGGGGAAAGGCCGGGCCAAGGGCCGGTGTGAACCGGCCCCGGGCACCTTCAGTCAGCGCGACTGGCGATGTGCTCGGCATAACGGCCAATGCACGCCGCGCTGTCACCCAGCAAGTTGCCATCCGCGTCGAGGATCGGCGTGTCCACCAGCGCCTTGACCAACTGCGCCGTCTTGACCGTCTTGAACACCAAATCGCGCCCCAGCGGGTTGTAGGTCTGGTAATCGTCGCCCAGTACATTGATCAAGGCGGCGAGTTGATCATTGGCGATCGCCAGGCGCCGCCGTGCCGCGGCCAAGGTGTCGGTGGCCAGCACGGCCAGGTCGTAGATGCCCTCCAGGCGGGACAGGATCAGGCGCACCTCCTCGGCGTAGGTCTTAGCCTGCTCGCAGTTGCTCCGGGCGTTTTCCAGATTGGTGCCGGCCTTGGCGCTGAGCAGGCTGCCGAAGACCAGCAGCGCCGGCCCGACCGCCAGCACGCCCAGCACCATGGTGCCTCCGGCCATGCCCAGGCCGCCGGAAGCCAGCGTGCCACCACCGAGCCAGGCCAAGGTGGCGTTGGTCGCGGCGGCGCCGCTCAGGGCGCTGATTGCCGTGCCGGTGCCCGCCGAAGCCAGCATCATGGTGCCGCTGTAGGCACCGAACGCCGTCAGCGCGCCACCGGCAGCGCCGCTGCCCAGGCCCAGCGCGGAGGCTTCGATCATCGAGCAGCTCAGGCTCATCTCGGCCAGTTCGTTGGCGCTGAAGTCCCCCAGGTGCAGCAGGTCGATACCGGCCGCCTCGTCCAGCTGGACGTTCTTGAGCTTGCCGTATTGCTCGACAAAGTCGCCCAGTTCCTCGCTCAACGCCGCCACCTTCTGCCGCCCCAGGCCGGCCAGTGTCTCACCGCACAGGTTACGGCTGTGCTCGAGCTGCTGGCTCATCTGGTCGACCAGTTCCCGGGACGCCTCATTGAGTTCGTGGGCGTTGTTGTTGCGAAAGACGGCCTGCACGCCCTTGCCGATACCGAACAAGCCGGAAGCGGCAACCAAGGCGGGCACAATCAGAGGTAATGGCATATGAAAGTCTTCTGTCTGCTGTAGAGGTAGTAAGGGTCAAAGCACAAGGGCGTCGTCCGACGCCATGAACACATCGAATTCCCCGCGTGAGGCGAAATGCAGCTTCACCCCCAGTTGCGCGGCGAAGGCATCGATGCGCTGGGCGAACTGATCGGCGTGCAAGTCGTCGCAACTGGCCAAGGCACTGCTCAGTTCGGCGCAATCGGCACCGAAAGCATCGCGTTTCTGGCTGATCAAGGCCTCCATGCGCAGGCGGTAGTCCTGGGCGACCTCCCGCGCCGCAGCGCATTTGTCACGGATGAACAGGTAGTGTTCATGGGCCTCGCGCTCCTGCGCGAGGGCATCCAGGAAGCTCTGGTAGAACAGGTTCGACACGGTGTAGCCCACCATGCTGCCGATCATCGCCCCGGCAACCGGAATCGGGATCACGACCTGTCCGACCGCCGAGAACACCGTGGATGACAACATGCCGTAGGCGGTCGCGCCGACCTCCTCGAGCATCGCCTGTTCGTCAATATCGCCACGCGCATAGCGGCTGACGGTCTTGCCCAGGGACAGGCTGATGGAAACCGCCAGGCTCGGCAGCGAGGTGCGCGAAAGGCTGCGCAGATGGGCGCTGGCCGACTGCTGCATGAAGCCCTTGAGCGCCGACCCGGCGAACGCCGTGGCGTAGCCCAGGCCAGCCCCTTGCAATGTGTCCAACGCCACATCGCCAGCGGCCTGGGACAGGCTCTTGTCGCCACTGTGCAACGCCACCAGGTTGGTCACCAGGCCAATGCAGCCACCAATGGCCGCGCCGAACTTGGCGCCCTCCAAGCCCGCCCGATGGCTGACCCGGCCAATATCCTTGAGCGTCTCGAACTCCGGGTCGAGTCGATAGGCGCGGGCCTCGTCACGGCTGAAGCCCGCATCACGCACCTTGCCTTCGAGCGCGGCGTAATTGTCGGCCTTCTGCCGCAGCCGGGCGGCCAGTGCGTCATCGCCCTGGGCCGCGACACGCTCGGCCTGCTCGCGCAACTGCGCGGCACGCTGGCGGCAGGCAGCCCGGGCAGTCTCGACCTGGTCGCTGGGCAGGTCGAGCCAGTCCGCCTCCAGGTAGCGGGACAGGTCCTTCTTCCCGCCGCCTTCGCCCTCGGCGATCTTGCGCATCAGGTCTACCGGATCGTTGACGAACTTCATTTGCGAATGGCTGCCCGCCACGACCTTGCCATCGATCCGCTCGACATGGTCGAAGCGGTTGTGGTTGTTGCCGTAACCCTCGACATCCTCGGTACGGCTGACCCGTTTGGCGCTGCGGTTGATGATGTGCTCGGCGTTATCCCGGCTGGTCTTGACCACTTCGGCGGCATAACCGGCCTGCTGGGCCAGGTTGTTGTCGGCGTAGTCGGGATGGATGCCGCCTTTGGCGATATCGCGCAGGTTGCGGTTGAACACCTGGCCGGTTTCCTGATCGATCCCGCGCAGGCCTTTGAGGAACTCGGCCGACGCCGAGCCGAAGCGCCCGACCGTTTCGTACAGGGAAACGCCAATGACCGTGTTGGTCGTATCGTTGAGTGTCTTGTTCATGGTGCTGTCCGTGCGGATATCAGATCAGGCCTTGGCTCTGGAGTCGCCTTGCTGCGCCGCGCGCAGGGCGGCGGCCAGGGTGGCGCGGTCGATGGCCTGGCGGGTGAGCAGGCTGCCGACGACCAGGCCGATGGCCAGGAAGGTGAGTTCTTTCATGGGTGGTTCCTCGTCAGACGGTGATTGGCCTGGCGAGTGTGGGGGCAACCCGCGACAAGAGTTGTCGCGGGTATCGGGCACAGTGGGGCTATCAAAGGGTGTCGGTCCATGGCAACGGGCATCAGCATCCATAGGGACGGATTGGATCCCACTGGACAGGCATGGCCTATTGATATCAAATTGCGCGCGCCGCGCCAAGCGCGCACCAGCCCCCAAGAGAGGACGATGCGCCTCGCCCCACAAGGAAAGCCCCATGGCCTACAGAGAAGACCTGGACCTTGAGTTCCTCGCCCGACTGGACTCGGAGTCGCTCAATGATCTGGTGTATTGCCTGGTACACGACAAGGACGGCAGCGTCCGCCTGACCGAAGAGTTGACCAGCAACGAGGTGTACAAAGCCTGGTACCCGGACCACCAGCGCTACTGGAAGCAGATCGCCGCCGAAGTGCAGTGCTTCGGCGGCAACACCCTGGCCACCCTGTTCCGTGGCGGCAAGGGCGTGCTCTACCGCGAAGTCCTCGAAGACGTCTGCGACAAGCTGAAGGTCAACTACAGCAAGAACTCGACCGCCGAGAAAATCGAGCAGAACCTGCTGATGAAGATCCTCACCGACGCCCTGGAAAACATGACGCCAGAGCAGTTGAAGGAGCTGGCCGACTCGATCGGCGTGACCAATGTCAACCTGCTTACGCCCGAGGCCATGGTCGGGATCTTCCAGGCCGTGTTCCGCGCAGGCGGCTTCAAGTCGTTCCAGCTCACGGTGATCATCGTCAACGCCGTGCTCAAGGTGTTGATCGGGCGCGGCCTGACCTTCGCCGGCGGCGCCACCCTGACCCGGACCATGGCAGTGCTGACCGGCCCGATCGGCTGGGTGATCACCGGCGCCTGGACCATGGTCGACATCGCCAGCCCGGCGTATCGAGTGACCATCCCGGCCGTCATCCAGATCGCCGCGCTGCGCCAGAAAGCCCTCTACGACAAACAGGCCGAGCAGATCGCCTTCGCCTGACCCCGCCCAAGCCGAACGAGCGCAGTCGCGCTCGTTCGGCCCTCGCTCGTCCTCCTCCCCGCCTCAAGCGACCAACTGCCAACACCTTCACTTGACCTGACTTGTATGTACATGCTCAGATCGGATCACGGCCGTCCGCCCTGCGTCCCGCCGACCGCCGCCGCCCTCACAAAAACAACGAAGCGGAGCCCTCCCCGATGTCCAGCAAACCTGTGATCGAGCGCCGCTCGATCGACTACATCCCGGAATCCGAACGCCATGGACGCGTCTACAGCCAGTTCACCCTGTGGCTGGGTGCCAACCTGCAGATCACCGCGATCGTCACCGGCGCCCTGGCCGTGGTGCTCGGCGGCGATGTGTTCTGGTCGCTGATCGGCCTGTTCATCGGGCAGCTGGTCGGCGGCGCGGTGATGGCCCTGCACGCCGCCCAGGGGCCACGCCTGGGGCTGCCGCAGATGATCTCCAGCCGCGTGCAGTTCGGCGTCTATGGCGCGGCCATCCCGATGGCCCTGGTATGCCTGATGTACCTGGGTTTCACCGCCACCGGCACGGTGCTTTCCGGCCAGGCCATCGGCCAGTTGCTGAGTGTCAGCGACAGCGCCGGCATCCTGATCTTCGCCGGGGTCATCGTGCTGGCGACCCTGGCCGGCTACCGGGTGATCCACTGGATCGGCCGCCTGGCCAGCGTGCTGGGGATCATTGCCTTCGTCTACCTGTTCAGCCGCATCCTGCTGCTGGCCGACATCGGCCAGTTGCTCGACAACCGGCATTTCAGCTGGGCCAGCTTCCTGCTGGCGGTGTCGTTGGCCGCGTCCTGGCAGATCGCCTTCGGCCCCTACGTGGCCGATTACTCGCGCTACCTGCCGAGCAGCACCTCGCCGCTCAAGACCTTTCTCGCCGCCGGCCTGGGCTCGGTGATCGGCGCCCAGGCCTCGATGGTCCTCGGCGTGTTCGCCGCGGCGATTGCCGGCGGCCAGTTCTCCGGGCGCGAAGTGGCCTACATCGTCGGCCTCGGCGGCGCCGGCACCACGGCGGCGCTGCTGTACTTCTGCATCGCCTTCGGCAAGGTGACCATCTCCACCCTCAACAGCTACGGCAGCTTCATGTGCATCGCCACCATCATCAGTGGTTTTCGCGGCCACCTGCAGATCAGTCGGATGCAGCGCCTGGTGTTCGTGCTTGGCATCGTCGGAGCCGCCACGCTGGTGGCGCTGCTGGGCCAGCATTCGTTCCTCAGCGCGTTCAAGTCGTTCATCCTGTTCCTGCTGACCTTCTTCGTGCCCTGGAGCGCAGTGAACCTGGTGGACTACTACTTCATCACCAAGGAACGCTACGACATCCCGGCGCTGGCCGATCCTGACGGGCGCTATGGGCGCTGGAACTGGCCGGGGATCGGCGTGTACACCTTCGGCGTGCTGGTGCAGATGCCCTTCATCGATACCAAGCTGTACACCGGGCCCATGGTCGCGCACCTGGGTGGGGTGGATGTGTCCTGGTTGATCGGCTTGGTGGTGCCGAGCCTGCTGTATTACTGCGTGGCGCGTGGCAAGGCCGCTCAGGCGCCGGCGCGGATCGTGGTGCCTGAGGGGCACTGAACGCCCGAAGCGTTGTGGCGCCCTGCCCGCCAGGCATCAGGCGCCCACCGCTGGCACTGTCACGCCATCGTCACGCAACTGTCGTAATCTGCGGCGCACCCTTGTGCCAAAGGTCATCGGCATGCCTCGCCTGCTTCCCATCCTGCTGTGTCTGTTGCCGGGCCTGGCCTTCGCCGAGCCTGTGCAACTGCGCCTGCAGGGTTCCAACACCATCGGCGCCGCCCTCGGTCCGGCCTTGGTTCGTGGCCTGCTGCAAGCCCAGGGAGCCAGCGCCATCGGCACCCTGCCCGGCGCCCAGGCCAACGAAACCCAGATCCGCGCCCGCGACCACGACGGCCAGCCGCTGCGCATCGACATCGCCGCCCATGGCACGAGCACCGGTTTCACTGCCCTGGCCAACGGCGAGGCCGACCTGGCCGCCGCCTCACGCCCGATCAGCGACCGCGAAGCCCTGCAACTTCAGACGCTGGGCGATTTGCGCGGCGCCAACGCCGAGCAAGTCATCGGCCTGGATGGCGTGGCGGTGATCGTGCACCCGGACAACCCACTGCCGCAGCTGACCACCACACAGCTGGCCCAGGTGTTTTCTGGCCAGTTGCAGCGCTGGGAGCAACTGGGCGTTCCCGGCGGCGCCATCCACCTGTACGCCCGCGACGACCGTTCCGGAACCTTCGAGACCTTCAAGGCGCTGGTGCTCGACCCCGAGCATGAGCAACTGTCGACGCAAGCTCTGCGCTTTGAGTCGGCCGACGCGCTGGCCGCGCAGGTCAAGGCCGACCGCCAGGCCATCGGCTTCAGCGGCCTGGCCACGGTGCATGGGGCCAAGGTCCTGGCGGTGGCCGCGGGCGATGCCCCCGCCCTGCCGCCCAGCCGCGCACTGGTGGCCAGCGAGGACTACCCGCTGTCGCGCCGGTTGTTCTTCTACCTGCCGGCCAATGCCAAGCCCCAGGCACGGGCCTTGGCCGAATTCGCCCAGAGCCCGGCGGGCCAGGCCATCGTCGCCGAGCAGGGCTTCGTTTCGCAGCAGATCAAGGCCCTGCCGGTACCCAGCCAGGCCGACATGCCGCCGCGCTACCGCGCCCTGGCCAGCGAAGCACAGCGCCTGAGCGTGAACTTCCGTTTCCAGGAAGGCAGCGCCGGCCTCGACAACAAGGCCCTGCGCGACGTGCAGCGGGTCAGCGACTACCTGCGCCAGGCCGGCAAGCTACACGGCCAGGCCGTGCTGGTGGGCTTCGGCGACCCCAAGGACACCCCAGGCCGCGCCGCCCTGCTGTCGCGCCTGCGAGCCATGGCCGTGCGCCGCGAACTGGCCCGCGAAGGGGTGCAGGTCAAGGATGTGGCCGGGATGGGCGACGAACTGCCGGTGGCCGGCAACGACCTGGAGCAAGGGCGCCAGCGTAACCGCCGGGTTGAGGTGTGGGTGTACTGAGCCCTCAGTGCTCGTCGGGCAACTCGGCCCGCGCCAGCAGCCCCCCGCCGGCACGGTTGCGCAAGGTCAGCTCGCCCCCTTGCTCGCGGATGCTCGCCCGCGCCGCCGACAGGCCCAGCCCCACCCCGCCGGTGTCACGGTTACGCGAACCTTCCAGGCGGAAGAAGGGATCGAATACCCGTTGCAATGCCTCCTCGGGAATGCCGGGCCCCTCGTCGCCGACCTCGATGACAATGCGGTGCTCACCACGGCTCAAGGCAATCCGCGGGGCTTTCGCATACTTCACGGCATTCTCCAACAGGTTGACGATCACCCGCTTGGTCGCCAGCGGGCGCCCATCGTGCACCAGGTGCGCCGGGCCATAGAAACCGACGGCGATCCCCTGGTCGCGGTAATCGTCGACCAGGGTCTGCAACAGTTCCGACAGATCGTAGGCGGTGCGCTGCTCCACCTGCGTGCCTTCGCGGAAGAACGCCAGGGCGGCGTTGATCATCGTCTGCATTTCCTCCACATCCCGCACCAGCTTGGCCTGGTGTTCCTTGTCTTCCATGAACTCGCTGCGCAAGCGCAGACGGGTCAGCGGCGCGCGCAGGTCGTGGGAGATCGCCGCAAGCATATGGGTGCGCTCGCGGATGAAATGCTGGATCTGCGCCTGCATGATGTTGAAGGCGATGATCGCCTGGCGAATCTCCTCCGGGCCTTCGATGGCAATCGGCGGTGCCTGCAGGTCGCCGCCGAAACGGCGCACGGCACCGGCGAAGCGTTGCAGCGGATTGGCCAGTTGCCGCGTGGCGAGCCAGGCCACCAGCAAGGTGGCGATCAGCCCGAGCCCCAGCACCACCGCGATCCGCGCCTCGACACTCAGGCCCCAGCTACGCTCAGGCGGCACGAACGCCAGCCAGCTGCCATCGGCCAATCGCAGCAGCGCCATGTAGTGGGCATCGGGGCTGCCAGCAGGCCAGTCGTCAGGGTTGAAGACTTCCATGTGCCGCGTCGCGCCATACAAGGCGCGCAGGTCTGGATCGGTGGCAGAATCAAGCAGAATGCCGGCGCCAGGCAACGCCAATCCCGCCCGGCGCGCCTGCCAGGTCACCTGCAGCGCCGAGCTGCTCGCCGCCTGCGCCAGTTGCTCGCGCAACTCGGCAGGTGCCGTCTCGATCATCCGGGTGGTCACGGCGATCTGTTCGAGCAGCCCGGTGCGCTCGATCGGTGGCCGTGCCCAATTACCCGCGAGCTGGACGAACAGCGCGTTGAGCGCCAGCGACGCCAGCAGCGCGGCGAAGATGGTCAGGGCGATGCGGCGCCTGAGGGTATCGCGGCCCAGCACGCGGCGGATCACGAGCGGCTGACCTTGGCGGTGAACAGGTAGCCACCGTTGCGCACGGTGCGGATCAGCTCCGGGCGCTTGCTGTCCGGCTCGATCTTGCGCCGCAGGCGGCTGACCTGCACATCGATGCTGCGGTCATAGGCATCATGCCCATGACCACGGGTCAGATCGATCAATTGCTCACGGCCGAGAATGCGCTGCGGGTGCTCGAGAAACACCACCAACAGATCAAACTCGGCGCCGGACAACGGGATCATCACCTGCTCGGGCGAGCGCAGCTCGCGACAGGTGATATCCAGTTGCCAGCCGGCGAAACCGATCAATGGCCGCGCCGCGTCGACCGGCACGCTGGGTTCGCCGGCGCGCCGCTGCAGGGCCCGCACCCGGGCGAGCAGTTCGCGGGGGTCGAAGGGCTTGGTCAGGTAGTCATCGGCGCCCAGCTCCAGGCCGATGATGCGATCGCTCAGCTCGGCCATGCCGGTCAGCATGATGATCGGGATGCCGGTCTGCGCGCGGACCTTCTGGCACAGGCTCAGGCCGCCCTCGCCCGGTAGCATCAGGTCGAGGATCAGGGTGTCCGGGCGCTGCTCGGCAATCGCCGCCCACATCGCCTGCCCCTCGGCGGCCAGGTCCACGTCGTAGCCGTGCTGGACGAAGAACTTCTTCAGCAAGGCGAGGATTTCCACATCGTCGTCGACGATCAGCAGTCGGCTCACGGTCACTCAGGTCCACGGTAAAAACGGCCAATCTATCGTTATTGCATGGCCCAGGTCATATATTTCAACCGCGCAACATTGCGTCGGCGCCGACATCAAGCGGACATCACCCGGCAATGAATCTTCGCCACCCTGCGGACCTTTCACTGCCCCGGAGGGTTTCCCTTGCACAATCCGCCCATGATCCTAAGCCAACGTGCCACGACACGCGCCGGCGACGCCCCGCTGATCATCCAGCAAGTCAGCCTGGAACTGGAGCAAGACCAGCAGCAGATCACCTTGCGCCGCTACTTCGAACACTACGGCCCGGACAGCGGCGACTGGGTCGAATACCGCCACTCGGTGAGCATCCGCGAACTGGAGCATTGGCTGATGGCCCATGGCAGCTTGCGCATCGAGTGCCCGCAAGGCGTGGTCACCGCGCGCGAAGCCGGTGTGCAATCGTGAGCCGCGTGCCCGCCCTCGCCCTGGCAGTGGTCGGCACCCTCGCCCTGGCGGCCTGCGGCAGCAACCGTACGCCGCAAGCCGGATACCTGCCCGACTACAGCCGCCTGGCCCCACTCAAGACTGCCTCAGGAGGGCAAGTGCTCGGCTGGACCGATCCGCGCTGGCCACGTGGGCGCTATATCGAGGTCTACCTGGCGCCCAGCCGGTTCTATCCCGCGCCCATACCGACAACGCGCATCCCCCAGGCGACCCTCGAACACATCAGCCATTACTACGACCAGGCACTGCGCGCCGAGCTGGGCAAGGTCATGACGCTGGTCGAGCGCCCCGGGCCCAATACCCTGGTGGTCAGGCCGGCCATCACCCGGGTCAGCGCCGATACCCAGGGCCTGCGCTTCTACGAGTGGCTGCCGATCACCCTGGTCGCGGCCGGGGTCAGCAGCGCCGCGGGCATCCGCGACCGCGACAGCCAGGTCGCCTCCGAACTGGTCTTCGAGTCCGGCACCAGCGGCCGGGTGATTGCCCAAGCGATGCTCAGCGGCACAGGCGTGCCACTGGAAAACGACCGCCAGGTAATGAGCGCCGACAACGTCAAGACCGTGCTCGACGGCTGGGCCAGCGACGTGCGCCAGACCTTTGTGCAGCAACATCGCTAGCGCAGCGCCCGCGCCAGTTGACCCTGCCCGGCAGGCGCGCCATGCTGGCGCCCCGTGTTCCACGCTGCCCAAGACCCCATGCTGACCTGGCTGACCCGCGACTCACTGGCCTTCCCGCCCCTGGCAAAGGCCCTGCACGAACCCAATGGCTTGCTCGCCGCAGGCGGCGACCTCAGCCCCGAGCGCCTGGTCGCGGCTTATCGTCATGGCTGCTTCCCCTGGTACCAGGACGGCCAGCCGATCCTCTGGTGGTCGCCAGACCCACGCACGGTGCTGTTTCCAGACGAGTTGCACGTGTCCCGCTCACTGGCCAAACTGATGCGCCAGGGCCGCTACCAGGTGAGTTTCGACCGCGACTTCGCGGCGGTGATCGCCGCCTGCGCCGCGCCGCGCGACTATGCCGACGGCACCTGGATCACCGATACCCTGCGCGCCGCCTATTGCGAGCTGCACCGACTCGGCATCGCCCATTCGGTGGAGGTTTACCAGGGCGATGAGCTGGTCGGCGGCCTGTATGGCCTGGCCATGGGCCGGCTGTTCTTCGGTGAATCGATGTTCAGCCGTGCCGACAACGCTTCCAAGGTAGGTTTCGTGACGCTGGTGCAGCACCTGCGCCAGGCCGGCTTCGTGCTCATCGACTGCCAGATGCCGACCAACCACCTGCACAGCCTCGGCGCCCGCGCCATCAGCCGGGCCAGCTTCGCCGAGCACCTGGCCAGCTACCTGGACCAACCCAACGGCGCCAGTTGGGTCGCCTAGGCGAGTTCCCAGAGCTGGCTTACACTTAGAGACAACGTCCCACCGAAGGGGTTGATCATGACAGAGCTGGCGCGGTTGAAGTTCTATGCCACTCAACCCCACTCCTGCAGCTACCTGCCGGACGAGCAGGCGACCACGCTGTTCCTCGACCCGAGCCAGCCGATGGATGTGCACGTGTATGCCGACCTGTCGGAAATGGGCTTTCGTCGCAGTGGCGACCACCTGTACCGCCCGCACTGCCAAAACTGCAACGCCTGCGTGCCGGCGCGCATCCCGGCCGCGCGCTTCATCCCCAACCGCCAGCAGCGGCGCATCCTCAAGCGCAACGCCGACCTGAGCGTGACGGCCGTGCGCCCGGTGTTCAAGGAAGAGTATTTCGACCTATACCGGCGTTATATCGAGCAACGCCATGCAGATGGCGACATGTTCCCACCCAGTCGCGACCAGTTTTCTACCTTTCTGGTGCGCGACCTGCCCTTCTGCTGGTTCTACGAGTTCCGCCTGGGCGGCCGGTTGCTGGCGGTGGCGGTGTGCGACCTGCTGCCCAACGGCCTGTCGGCGGTGTACACCTTCTACGAGCCTGAAGAGGAACGCCGCAGCCTGGGGCGCTACGCCATCCTCTGGCAAATCACCGAGGCATTGCGGCAAAACCTCGAGGCGGTGTACCTGGGCTACTGGATCAAGAACTGCAAGAAGATGAACTACAAGACCCAATACCGCCCGATCGAGCTGCTGATCAACCAGCGCTGGGTCACCCTCAACTGAAAGCATTGGCTTGAAACACAATTTTCGGGCATAATCCACGCCACTTTTTTTGCCCGGTGCAGTCGTGCGTCGGGCCATCATTGGACACCGAGGGCTTTACTGCATGTCGAAAGAAGACAGCTTCGAAATGGAAGGCACTGTCGTCGACACCCTGCCCAACACCATGTTCCGCGTGGAGTTGGAAAACGGGCACGTCGTTACCGCGCACATCTCCGGCAAGATGCGCAAGAACTACATCCGTATTCTCACTGGCGACAAGGTCCGCGTCGAACTGACGCCGTACGACCTGAGCAAGGGCCGCATCACCTACCGTGCGCGCTAAGCTCAAGCCATGAAAAAGCCCGGCCAAGTGCCGGGCTTTTTTGTGGGCCTTCATAATGCGGGGCTGCTTGGCAGCCCGATCACGGCACAAGGCCGCTCCTACAGAAATATGTAATTCCCTGTAGGAGCGGCCTTGTGTCGCGAACGGGCCGCACAGCGGCCCCAGCCTTACGCGACCTCTGCCGTGGTCTCGAAGTCGAACACCAGCTCGCCATCGCGCAGGTCGATGTGCACCACGCCGCCATGCTCGGCCAGCTCGCCGAACAGGATCTCTTCGGCCAACGGCCGCTTGATCTTGTCCTGGATCAGCCGCGCCATTGGCCGTGCGCCCATCTGCACGTCGTAGCCGGTGGTCGCCAGCCAGCCACGGGCATCGTCGCTGACCTCCAGCAACACCCGCTTGTCTTCCAGCTGCGCCTGCAGTTCGATGAGGAACTTGTCGACGATGCTCTTGATCGTCTCGTGGGACAGGCGGCCGAACTGGATGATGGTGTCCAGGCGGTTGCGGAACTCCGGCGTGAAGCTCTTGCGAATGACTTCCATGGCGTCGGACGAGTGGTCCTGGTGGGTGAAGCCGATCGACGCCCGCGCGGCGGTTTCGGCGCCGGCGTTGGTGGTCATGATCAGGATCACGTTGCGGAAGTCCGCCTTGCGCCCGTTGTTGTCGGTCAGGGTACCGTGGTCCATCACCTGCAGCAGCAGGTTGAAGACTTCCGGGTGGGCCTTTTCGATCTCATCGAGCAGCAGCACGCAGTGCGGTTGCTTGGTGATCGCCTCGGTCAGCAAGCCGCCCTGGTCGAACCCGACATAGCCGGGTGGCGCGCCGATCAGGCGCGACACGGTGTGCCGCTCCATGTACTCGGACATGTCGAAGCGTACCAGTTCCACGCCCAGCGCCTTGGCCAGCTGGCGCGCCGCCTCGGTCTTGCCGACACCAGTGGGGCCGGCGAACAGGAACGAACCGACCGGCTTGTCCGGCGCCTTGAGCCCGGCACGGGACAGCTTGATCGCGGTGGCCAGCGAGTCGATCGCCGGGTCCTGGCCGAACACGGTCAGTTTCAGGTCACGCTCGAGGTTGCGCAGCAGTTCCTTGTCGGAGCTGGTGACGTGCTTTGGCGGAATCCGCGCGATCTTGGCGACGATGTCCTCGACCTGCGGCACGTCGATGCGCTTGACGCGGTTGGCTTCCGGCTGCAGGCGCTGGTAGGCGCCGGCTTCGTCGATCACGTCGATGGCCTTGTCCGGCATGTGCCGGTCATTGATGTAGCGCGAGGCCAGCTCGGCGGCGGCGCGCAGGGCTTCGTCGCTGTACTCGATGTTGTGATGGCTCTCGAAGCGACCCTTGAGCCCGCGCAGGATGCCCACGGTGTCTTCCACCGATGGTTCGGTGACGTCGACCTTCTGGAAGCGCCGCGCCAGGGCGCGGTCTTTCTCGAAGATGCCACGGAACTCCTGGAAGGTGGTCGAGCCGATGCAGCGAATGTCGCCGGACGACAGCAGCGGCTTGAGCAGGTTGGAGGCGTCCATCACGCCGCCGGAGGCGGCACCGGCACCGATGATGGTGTGGATCTCATCGATGAACAGGATCGCCTGCGGGCGCTTGCGCAGCTCGCCGAGCAGCGCCTTGAAGCGCTTCTCGAAGTCGCCGCGGTACTTGGTGCCGGCCAGCAGCGCGCCGAGGTCCAGGGAGTAGACCACGCTCTGCGCCAGCAGGTCGGGCACCTGGCCGTCGACGATGCGCTTGGCCAGGCCTTCGGCGATGGCGGTCTTGCCGACACCGGCCTCGCCTACCAGCAATGGGTTGTTCTTGCGCCGACGGGCGAGGATCTGCGCGACGCGCTCGACCTCCTGCTCGCGGCCCACCAGCGGGTCGATACGCCCGGCACGGGCCAGCTCGTTGAGGTTGCTGGCGTAGGCGTCCAGCGGGTTGCTCGAGGACGACGCTTCACCGCCCTCCTCGTCCTGCATGTCCTGGTCGCTGTCGGTGTTCGGCCCATGGCCCGGCACCTTGCTGATGCCGTGGGCGATATAGTTGACCACGTCGATGCGCGCCACGCTCTGCTGCTTGAGCAGGAACACGGCCTGGCTTTCCTGTTCGCTGAAGATCGCCACCAACACGTTGGCGCCGGTCACTTCGCGCTTGCCGGAGCTTTGCACGTGGAACACGGCGCGCTGCAGCACACGCTGGAAGCCCAGGGTCGGTTGCGTTTCGCGGTCCTCGTCATGCACGGGGATCAGCGGCGTGGTCGAATCGATGAACTCTTGCAGGTCGTGCTTGAGTTTGTCGAGATTGGCGCCACAGGCGCGCAGAACGGTCGCGGCAGCCTCGTTGTCAAGGAGTGCCAGCAACAGGTGTTCGACGGTCATGAACTCATGGCGCTTCGAACGGGCCTCCTTGAAGGCCAGATTGAGGGTGACTTCGAGCTCGCGGTTTAACATAGCTTCACCTCATACCCAAGTGGTCGGCGATTAACCGTCCTTCTCGATTTCACAGAGTAGCGGATGCTGGCTTTCCCTGGCGTATTGGTTGACCTGCATGGCCTTTGTTTCGGCGATGTCACGGGTAAACAATCCGCATACTGCCCGCCCTTCGGTATGGACGGTCAGCATGATCTTGGTCGCCAGCTCGCGGTTCAGATTGAAGAACGTCTCGAGCACTTCGACGACGAAATCCATTGGCGTGTAGTCATCGTTGAACAAAACCACCTTGTACATCGGTGGCGCCTGCAGGATCGGCTTGGCCTCCTGAACCGCGAGACCCGCGCCGTCGTCCTCATGCCCGTCTTCATGCGACTGGGGGCGATCCTGATTGAATGTTAGTCGAATCTTACTGAGTACATGCATGGAAAGAATTTCATCATGATCGACAGGTTAAGGTTGTGGGTTGACCGCGCAGGCCATGCTTGGCGCGGGCGCCGCCTGACCTTGACTATCGGCAAAACGGTGTTACAACCAATAAGAACCCACCGTGGTCGATAAAGATCCGCGCAGTCAACCAGATTTTCTCGCATGGTGCGTATGCGGATGAAGTGGATGATACTCCAGTGATGGAGTCCTTTGCAGAGGGACATAGGGATGGCAAGCGGTAAAGTCAAGTGGTTCAACAATGCCAAGGGCTACGGATTCATCAACGAAGACGGCAAGACCGATGACCTGTTCGCCCATTATTCGGCGATCCAGATGGACGGTTACAAGACCCTGAAAGCCGGGCAAGCCGTGAGCTTCGAGATCATCCAGGGGCCCAAGGGCTTGCACGCGACCGAGATAAAAAGCGCCACCCAGGCCACCCAGGCCAATGCGACGACCCCAGGCAATACCGTCGAAGCCTGATCCCTGCTGCATCTGCCGGTAAACGTAGAAACCGGTCGCTTCTTTAATAAAGAGGCGACCGGTTTTTTGTCTGGCTTGCCAGGTCTAGCGGCGCCTGGCACCGGCTGCGCCGGTGTTCGCGGCTAAAGCCGCTCCCACAGTGACCACGCCGACCTCAAACCATGCGCTACGCCTGTGGGAGCGGGTTTACCCGCGAAGCAAACGCCGCGGTGTTTGGCACCGGCTACGCCGGTGTTCGCGGCTAAAGCCGCTCCCACAGCGACCGCGCTAGCTTTAGCAGTTGAGAAAGACAGTTGCTCCCACAGCGCTCAAGCCCTGCGCTACACCTGTGGGAGCGGGTTTACCCCTGACGAGCTACATATGCTTGATCAAGGCATCGCCAAAGCCAGAGCTGCCGACCAACGTAGCGCCATCCATCAGGCGCTCGAAGTCATAGGTCACGGTCTTGGCCGCGATCGCACCGTTGGTGCCCTTGATGATCAGATCAGCGGCCTCGGTCCAGCCCATGTGCCTTAGCATCATCTCGGCCGAGAGAATCACCGAGCCTGGATTGACCTGGTCCTTGCCAGCGTATTTGGGCGCGGTGCCGTGGGTGGCCTCGAACATGGCCACGGTGTCGGACAGGTTGGCGCCCGGGGCGATGCCGATGCCACCGACCTCCGCCGCCAGGGCATCGGACAGGTAGTCACCGTTGAGGTTGAGGGTGGCGATCACGTCGTATTCGGCCGGACGCAGCAGGATCTGCTGGAGCATGGCATCGGCGATGGCATCCTTGACGATCACTTCGCGGCCGGTCCTGGGGTTCTTGAACTTCATCCATGGGCCGCCATCGAGCAGCTCGGCGCCGAATTCGTCGCGGGCCACTTCATAGCCCCAGTCCTTGAACGCACCCTCGGTGAACTTCATGATGTTGCCCTTGTGCACCAGGGTCAGCGACTTGCGGTCGTTGTCCACCACATACTGCAAGGCCTTGCGCACCAAGCGCTTGGTACCCTCCTTCGAGACCGGTTTGACGCCGATGCCACAGTCCTGGTCAAAACGGATCTTGGTGACGCCCATTTCCTCCTTGAGGAACTTGATCACCTTGTTCGCCTCGGGCGAGCCGGCTTTCCACTCGATACCGGCGTAGATGTCCTCGGAGTTCTCGCGGAAAATCACCATGTCGACATCGCCCGGCTTCTTCACCGGGCTGGGCACGCCCTGGAACCACACCACCGGACGCAGGCACACGTACAGGTCGAGCTGCTGGCGCAGGGCCACGTTGAGCGAGCGGATGCCGCCACCGACCGGGGTGGTCAGCGGCCCCTTGATCGACACCACGTAGTCTTTCACGGCGTCCAGGGTCTCCTGGGGCAGCCAGGTGTCCTGGTCATACACCTGGGTGGCCTTCTCGCCGGCGTACACCTCCATCCAGGCGATCTTGCGCTTGCCGCCATAAGCCTTGTGCACGGCGGCGTCGACCACCTTGATCATCACCGGCGAGACATCCACGCCGATGCCGTCGCCTTCGATATAAGGAATGATGGGGTTGTCGGGCACATTGAGCGAATGGTCTGCATTGACGGTGATCTTGCTGCCGTCGGCCGGAACCTTGATTTTCTGGTATCCCATGCTGCACTACTCCGCTGTTTCGCTGGTGTGATTGGAAAACGCGCGATGCAATGAGCCTAAACCACATCCGCCGACCTGCAAGGCGATCGCTTCAGCCGCGCTCGTCCAGCAGTGTGCGGATCACCTGTTCCTGCCCGGCATAGTCGCCCTCGCCGAAATGCACGTGGCGTACCTGGCCCTGGCGGTCGACGAAGTAATGCGCCGGCCAGAACTGGTTGCCCCAGGCGTTCCAGATCCGGTAGTCGTTGTCCACCGCCACCGGGTAGTCGATGCCCAGCTGGCGAACCTGGGCGCGCAGGCTGTCGATATCCTGCTCGTAGGCGTACTCCGGGGTATGCACGCCGATCACCACCAGGCCCTGGTCGCCGTAGCGCCGGGCCCAGTGGTTGACGTGCGGCAGGCTGCGCCGGCAGTTGACGCAGTCGTAGGTCCAGAAGTCCACCAGTACCACCTTGCCCTTGAGTGCCTGAGTCTCCAACGGCGCCGAGTTGAGCCACTGCCGGGCACCGGCCAGCGACGGCATGGGGCCGTAGCTGTCGCGGGCCAACAAGTGGCCGGCCAGCCCCAACCCGACCAGGGCCAGGACCATGCCGCCGGCCTTGAGCAGGCGGCGCTGGCCGCGCGCCTCAGTTGTCATGGCAGCCGCTGGTGGCATAGCTGCGGTATTCGACGCTCTGCGCCTTGCCTTGCGAATCGAGGTAGTCCATGCGGGTGTTGACCACGCCGCAGGCATGGCGCTGGTCGTCCTTGACCGAGAGCACTTTCTTCACGTCCAGCTGGTCGCCGTAACGGTACTGCATCACGCTGGCCTGGTTGAGCGAACTGCTGCTGGCCTGGGCAGCGACGGCGCCGAGGCCGACAATGGCGAACAGGGCGGCGCTGGCGAGGGTCTTGAAGGTCATGGCGAATCTCCTTGATACAGGGTCTTGGCAGAGGGAGCGGCGCTCCCCGGTCGAGAGCCATTTCACCCCCGCCAGGTATCGCGCTTGTGTCCGCCCAGGCCGCCTTGTGCTTCTTCCTGTATCCCCGCCGGGGCCAGATACACTGCAATACAAACCAAGGCAGGCAAGCCCCGGCTCGCTCGGTACACTGCGCCCAACCTTCACCTACAAGGACACCCCGATGGACCATGTCGATCACATCCTGGTCGTCGACGACGACCGCGAAATCCGCGAGCTGGTCGGCAACTACCTGAAGAAGAACGGCCTGCGCACCAGCATCGTCGCCGATGGCCGGCAGATGCGCGCCTTCCTCGAGCAGAACAGCGTCGACCTGATCGTCCTCGACATCATGATGCCCGGCGACGACGGCCTGCTGCTGTGCCGCGAGCTGCGCGCCGGCAAGCACCGCAACACCCCGGTGCTGATGCTCACCGCGCGCAACGACGAGACCGACCGCATCATCGGCCTGGAAATGGGCGCCGACGACTACCTGACCAAACCGTTCTCGGCCCGCGAACTGCTGGCGCGGATCAACGCCGTGCTGCGCCGCACGCGCATGCTGCCACCGAACCTGACCATCAGCGAAAGCAGCCGGCTGATCGCCTTCGGCCCCTGGCGCCTGGACACCACCGCGCGCCACCTGCTCGACGCCGAAGGCACTCTGGTGGCGTTGTCCGGTGCCGAATACCGCCTGTTGCGGGTGTTCCTCGACCACCCGCAGCGGGTGCTCAGCCGCGAGCAGTTGCTCAACCTCACCCAGGGCCGCGAGGCGGACATCTTCGACCGCTCCATCGACCTGCTGGTCAGCCGCCTGCGCCAGCGCCTGGGCGATGACGCCCGCGAGCCCACCTGCATCAAGACCGTGCGCAGCGAAGGCTATGTGTTCTCGCTGCCGGTGCAATTGCTGGAGTCGCCAGCATGAAATGGCCCCGCACCCTGGCCTCGCGCCTGGCCTTGATCTTCTTCACCGGGCTGGTCCTGGCCTATGGCCTGTCGTTCAGCCTGCAGGCCTACGAGCGCTATGTCAGCAGCCGCTCGATGATGCTCAGCAACCTGGAGCTGGATGTCTCCACCTCGGTGGCCATCCTCGACCGTCTGCCCGCCGCCGAGCGCCCGGCCTGGTTGCCGCGCCTGGAACGGCGGACCTACCGCTACCGACTGGACGACGGCCTGTCCGGCGAGGCGATGCCCAGCGAGAACCCGCCCATGGCCGCCGACTCCATCGTCAAGGCCATCGGCGACCGCTATCGCCTGACGTTCCAGGAAATCCCCGGCCCCAATGCGCATTTCCAGGCCCACTTGCGCCTGGCCGATGGTGCGCCGCTGACCATCGACGTCACCCCTGCCTCGGTGCCAGTGGCCACCTGGCTGCCGGTGGTGCTGCTGATCCAACTGGCGGTGCTGCTGGCCTGCACCTGGATCGCCGTGCGCCTGGCCATCGGCCCATTGACCCGCCTGGTGCAGGCAGTGGACAACCTCGACCCGAACCACCCCGGCCCGCTGCTCGACGAAAGCGGCCCACGGGAAGTGCGCTACGCTGCGGTGGCCTTCAACGCCTTGCAGGCGCGCATCGCCGCCTACCTCAAGGAGCGCATGCAGTTGCTGGCGGCGATCTCCCACGACCTGCAAACACCGATCACACGCATGAAACTGCGCGTCGAGCAAATGGACGACGGCCAGGAGCGGGACAAGCTGGCACATGACCTCGACGCCATGGAACACCTGGTACGCGAGGGCGTGGCCTATGCCCGCAGCATGGACAGCGGCACCGAGGCGCCGTGCCGGGTCAACCTCGACGCATTCCTCGACAGCCTGGTGTTCGACTACCAGGACAGCGGCGCCCGGGTCGATCGCCATGGCAGCGCCCAGGCGACCCTGGAGACCCGGCCCCATGCCCTGCGACGGGTGCTGGTCAACCTGGTGGACAATGCGCTGAAGTTCGCCGGCTCCGCGCAGTTGGAAGTGGGCCGCGAGCACGGCGTGACCGTGATCCGCGTGCTCGACGATGGCCCTGGCATCCCCGAGGCGGAACTGGCCGACGTGCTCAAGCCGTTCTACCGGGTCGAGGGCTCGCGCAACCGCAGCACCGGCGGCACCGGCCTGGGCCTGGCCATCGCCCAGCAGTTGACCCTGGCCATGGGCGGCAGCCTGACCTTGCGCAACCGCGCCGAGGGCGGGTTGTGCGCGCAGGTCGAGCTGCGCTGAATCCACAGCTGCGACCGCCGATCAGACGCTCTCCTGTAGGAGCGGCCTTGTGCCGCGAAAGGGCTGCGCAGCTGCCCCAGGGATTCAGCATTGAAGCAAGAATCGCTGGGGCCGCTACGCGCCCCTTTCGCGACACAAGGCCGCTCCTACAGGGGTTGCGCAAAGCCTCGAAGCGGGGCCAACAAAGCAAGATCGTTCAAGCCGCCGACGCCCTGCTCTGGCATGCTGGCCTGCCCTGTCGATTCGTTGCCGCCTTCATGTCCAGCCCACCCCTCGCCCGCCACGCCTTCCTCCAAGGCGCCATCGCCATCCTGCCATTGTCCCTGGCCGTCGCGCCCTGGGGCCTGCTGGCCGGTTCCATGGCCATCGAAGCCAACCTCAGCGCCTGGCAAGGCCAGGGACTATCGGCCATCGTCTTCGCCGGCGCCGCGCAGCTGGTGGCTATCGGCATGCTCAAGGGCGGCGCCAACCTGTTCTCGATCCTGCTCACCACCTTGCTGCTGACCTCGCAGCACCTGCTCTACGGGCTGTCGATGCGCCCCGTGCTGTCGGGGCTGCCGACTCGCTGGCGGCTGGGCCTGGGCTTTCTGCTCACCGATGAGTTCTTCGCCCTGACCAGCCACCACGACCAGCAGCAGTTCAACCGCTGGTACGCCCTGGGCGTCGGGCTGACCTTCTACGTGGCGTGGAACCTGTTCACCCTGGCCGGCATCATCCTCGGCCAGAACATCCCGCATCTCGACCAACTGGGCCTGGATTTCTCCATTGTCGCCACCTTCGTCGCACTGATCGCGCCACTGGTGCGCAACCTGCCAACGCTGGTGTGCGTGGCGGTGTCGCTGTTCTGCTCGGTACTGTTCAGCTACTGGCACTGGGAAACCGCCCTGGTCGCCGCCGGCCTGCTGGGCATGGCCGCTGGGTTCGTCTATCAGAAATTTTCCGGAGCCCGCTCATGATCTGGCTGCTGATCTGCGCCATGGGCGCGGTGGTATTCCTCAACCGCTACGCCTTTCTCGAACCACGCCTGCCACTGCGCCTGAGCTCCAACGCGCGGCAGTTCCTCGGCTTCGCCGTGCCCGGCATGCTCACGGCCATCTGCGGGCCGATCATCTTCCTGCCCGGGCATCAGCTTGAACTGAGCCCGCTCAACCCTTACCTGCTTGGCGCGCTGGTGGCCATCGGCCTGGTGCTGTTGACCCGCAGCGTGTTGCTGAGCATGCTGGCGAGCATGTTGATCTTCTTCCTCCTGCGCAGCTGGCTGGCATGAACACGCCCCTGCGCGAACAGACCCACCTGTGGCAGGCGCCGGCCCTCGGCGATGTCGAGATGCTGCACGCTCGCTATTTCCAGCAGCGCTTCGCCCCGCATGTGCACGAAGGCTATGTGTTCACCGTGATCGAGTCTGGTGCCCAGCGCTTCTGGCACCGTGGCAACGAGCACCTGGCGCCAGTGGGCAGCATGGTGCTGATCAACCCCGACGAACTGCACACCGGCGCCACGGCTCATGAGGCCGGCTGGCGCTACCGTGGCTTCTACCCCGAGCACGCGCGGGTCACCGGGGTGCTCGACGAACTGGAACTGGGCCGCCATGGCCTGCCCCGCTTCAAGGACAGCGTGATCCAGGACCCGGCCCTGGCCGCCGCGTTCAGCCACCTGCACCGGCTGTCCGAAACCGGCGCCAGCGCCCTGGAGCAACAGACTGCCTGGCGCCAGGCCGTGCTGGCGCTGGTGCAGCGCCATGGCCACTGCGCCGAACCGGCCGCGCCCGGCAACGAGCCGCTGGCCGTGGCCCGCGCCCGTGAGTTGCTGGAAAGCCAGTTGGCCGACCCGCCGTCGCTGGAAGCGCTGGCCGCGGCGGTGAACCTGTCACCCTTTCACTTCGCCCGGGTGTTCCGCCAGGCCACCGGCCTGCCGCCCCATGCCTGGCTCAAGCAGCGTCGCCTGGCGCGGGCACGGGAGCTGCTGAAAAGCGGCCAGCCGGCCCTGGAGGTCGCCTTCATGCTCGGCTTTGCCGACCAGAGCCACCTGAGCCGCCAGTTCAAGCAGGCCTACGGGGTCACCCCCGGGGCCTATCGCCAGGCCTGCCTCAACCTGGCATAGCCGCCCGCGCCCAGGCGCCGGGCGTCAAACCGGTCATGCCGCGAAAGAAAGCGATGAAAGCGCTGTCGCTGGCAAAACCCAGTTCATCGGTGATCGCCCCCAAGGGCCGTTGCAGTGCCAACTGCTCCACCGCGCGCAACAGGCGCCACTGCTGCCGCCATTGCTGATAGGACATCCCGGTGTCGCGCCTGAGCAGGCGGCTGATGGTCTTTTCGCTGGCCCCCACCTGGCCCGCCAGCTCACCCAGCGTTGGCGGCAAACGGTCCAACTGCTCCACCAGCCGAGCCAAGCGGCGGTCACTCGGCAATGGCAGGAACATCGGCTGGCGCGGCGCCTGCCGCAGTTCGTCCAGGCACAACGCCAGCAGATGCGCGCTGCCGCCGCGGTCCCAGGCCGTGTCGAACGGTGCCTGGGCCATGCGTTCGAACAATTCGCGCAGCAACGCATTGACGCTGAGGATCGTGACTTGCGCGGGCATGCCTTTGCATAACGCTGCGGTGAAGTACAGCGAGCGGTAGTCCACGGTCTCGCGCATCCGCGCCCGATGCTCGAGCCCCGCCGGGATCCACGCCGCCTGCGTCGGTGGCAACAGACACAAATGCCCAGGCGTCTCGATTCGCACGCAGCCCTGACGAGTGAAAAGCAACTGGCCGCGACGATGGCAGTGGTGCCCTGAGTCGTGGTCGCCCAAGGCCGAGCAGATACCCAGCACGGGCACGGCGAAGGCGTCGGGGTCAAAAGGTGAGTCCGGGTCCAGCCAGGCCATGGGCGATGTGTCCGATTTCGACGATAAACTGTTCAGTTCGCGATAATAGTCCAACCGCTTGCCCCCCTACCATCTCCGGCCCTTCTCGCCCAAGGCGTCGATACCATGCTTTCCCGATCCTGGCTGGCCCTGGCCAGTGCCCTGCTGATGTTCCCGCAAATTGCCGAGACCCTTTACAGCCCGGCCCTGGTTTCGCTGGCCGAACATTTTGCCGTGAACGCCGCCCAGGCGTCGCTGACCCTGTCGCTGTATTTCGTGGCGTTCGCCGCCGGCGTGCTGGCCTGGGGGCGCCTGTCCGACCTGTGGGGCCGGCGCCCAGCCATGCTCGCGGGGTTGCTGTTGTACAGCGTCGCCGCCCTGGCCGCGCTGCTGGCCGACAATTTCAGCCAACTGCTGGCCGCCCGAATCGTGGCAGCCTTTGCCGCTGCGGTGGGCTCGGTGGTGACCCAGACCGTGCTGCGCGACCGTCACCAGGGCGCCGAACTGGCCCGGGTATTCTCGCTGCTTGGCGCCTGCCTGGCCCTCAGCCCGGCCCTGGGCCTGCTCGGCGGAGCCTGGCTGGATAACGTGCTTGGCTACCAGGGCGTGCTGGCCGGCCAATTGCTGATGGCCACGATATTGCTGGCCTGGACCTGGCGCTGCCTGCCGGAAACCCGCCCCGGCCGATGCACGGCCCCGGCGCTCGGCCAACTGCTCTGGCGCCTGCTCGTCGACCGCCGCATCCAGCAGGCCTGCGCCCTGGTGGCCGTGTTCAACATCAGCGTGTTCAGTTGGTACAGCTTGGCGCCGTTTATCTTCGAGCGGCTCGGCGCCAGCGCCTGGATGGGGTATTCCGGCCTTGCCCTGGCAGGTGGCGCGTTGCTCGGCGCACAGCTCAACGACAGGTTGCTGCGCCGAGGGATCAGCATGCAGCGCCTGTTGCGCCTGGCCTGCCTGCTCGACCTGCTGGCAGCCCTGGCCATGTTGGCGTTGGCCAACAGCCTGTGGGCGGTCGCCGCCATGCTGCTGGTGATGGTTGCCTTTGCCATGGCCATCCCGCTGGTGCTCGGCTCGGCCCTGGTCGACTACGGCGATTGTCGCGGCAGTGCCGGGGCGCTGTTCGGGCTGCTCTATTATCTGCAGATCGGCCTGGGATTGATGCTGGTGGGGGCCGCCCAGGCCCTGGCGGCGACACTGCTGGCCTGCGCGCTGCTGGCCTGCTTGCTGGCCGTTGGCTACCGCGCCTGAGCGTTCCGGCAGCCGCGCTGGCCGCTGCTACACTCAAGGGGCTGAACGGAGGAACCCGCCATGTCCGAACGAGAGATCACCACCCTGATCACCCTGATGAACCAGCGTCAGGCCTGCCTGAGCAGCGCCTGCAAGGAAATCGCCGACTGGATCGACCGTCAGGGCGACATACCCGCTGCGGGTAAGATCCGCGCCAGCCTGAAGGCCCTGGAGGCCGAGGACGCCCAGGTGCGCAAGACCCTGACCTCACTGAACATCGAGCGGCCGCTGCCCAGGTTCCGTAGTTGATGGGGCTGCTTTGCAGGGCGCTCCTACAGGAGATCGTAACCCCCTTGTAGGAGCGGCCTCGTGCCGCGAACGAGGCGCAACGCGCCCCCGAGCTACTCTCAGTGATTCATGTGCATATGGTCATGCCCGGCGCCGGCCTCGGCGTTGAGCGCGCGTACCGGTGCCTGTACCTGCAGGGTTTCCTTCACGCCCTTGGCATCCTCGATGGTCAGGGTCAGCGCTACCTGCTCGCCTTCCTTGACCTGCTGGTTCAAGCCCATCAGCATCACGTGGTAGCCGTTCGGATCCAGGGTCACCGCCTTGCCGGCCGGCAACTCGACCGCCTTGACTTCACGCATGCCCATCACGTCGCCGTTCATGGTCATCTCGTGCACCTGCACGGTCTTGGCCACCGGCGAAGCCACGCCCACCAGCTTGCTGTCGCTGCTGGCGGTGAGGGTCATGAAGGCGCCGGTGGCGTGCTGCTGCGGCACGCTGGCGCGCACCCAGGCATCGCTCACGGTGGTCTGGGCCAGGGCTGGCAAGGTCAGGCCCAGCAGGGCCAGGGCGGCCAGGCCGCGCTTGATCGGTTGCATCGACATTCAGCAGATCTCCATCAGGGTAACCAGATCCTCGGCGCATTCCTTGGCGTTCAGGGAATGCCCCAGGCTCAGGCGCAGGGTGCTACGCGTATCGTAGACGTAGCTGGTGGACGAGTGAGAGATGGTGTAGGTGTCGCCGGCCGGAACCTTCTCGTAGAACACCTTGAACTCCCGGGCCACCGCATCGATTTCCTCGGGGGTGCCGGTCAGGGCGACGATCGACGGATCGAAGGCCTTGACGTAGGCGTCTAGCACCTCGGGGGTGTCGCGCTCCGGATCCAGGGTGATGAACACCGGCTGGAACAGGTCGCGATCACGGCCACGGAGGATCTTGCGAATCTGCGCCACCCGCGCCATGGCGGTCGGGCAGACGGCCGGGCACTGGGTGAAGCCGAAGAAGATCATCGGCATCGACCCGTAGAAGCTCGACAGGGTCCGCTCGTTGCCTTGCGTGTCCTTGAGCTTGAACTTGCGCCCAAGGATCTCGTTGCTCATGTTCTTGCCGTACTTGAAGTCCAGGCCCCGGGCCGGGCTGCAGCCCGCCAGCAGGCCAAGGCCCAGTACGCCCATCCCGGCGACAACCGCGCGCCGGGTCAACAGATCATTCATGGAACCATCCTTTACAGGGAAGGTGCCGACCCCTGGGATGGGCCGGCCAGAAAACCGGGGCATTCTGTCACGCCCCCCCCACCCCATCTACCCGACTTAGGCGCAATCGGGCTGCAGCCCTTTGAATACGGGGCGCGACCGGTTGTCGCAGGGGTTGAATTGGTAACAGTTTATTGCTAGATGCCAACTCAGCCGCGCAACCTGTCCATACGCCGGGCGATCGCGGGGCAGCCGTTCAGGTCGACGGCCTTCTGCCAGAACTCCCGGCGCGCCGGGCTGTTCCGCTCAGCGGCGTAACCGAGCAGCCGGTAAAGTTCAGCCTGATAGGACGGCGCGGTGCCCCATTGCAACTGGATGTCTTTCGGGTCCTGCTTGACACACTCCAGCGTCACCGCCGGTTGCGGATAGTAGCCCGTGAACTGGGAGAAATCGGCCAGCGCCTTGCTCAGCGCGGGTGCGTAGGCAGGCCCGTCGACATACCCCATGCATTGGTTGGCGATCCGCAAAGCCGCTGGCGCGAAGCCTTGCTCCAGGCTCGAGGCCAACAGCGTGCATTGCGCAGGATCGTCAAGCACCGCCGCATCCGGCTGATAGACGAACAGGTAGAGCGCCATACGGTACTGGGCCACGGCATGGCCCGCATCGACTGCGCGCTGCAGCTGTGCCAGCGCCGGCGTCCATTCACCGCGCAACTGGCTCAGACGCGGTTCCAGGTCCTGGGCTGAAGCGCCTTCGGCCAGCTGTTGGATCATTCGCATCATCTGCGGCTCGATAGCGTCGAGGCGGGCAACGGCCTGGCGGTAATCGGTCTCGCTGTTGCCTGGAGGCTGGTACGCCCCCAGTACCTGGGTCGAAAGCATCAGGGTAAACAGCGCGGCAAGGGAGCGCTTCATACCGAGCATCCTTGTTCAGTCGAATGGAAGTAGCTCAACGCATCGCGGGGCAAGCTCGCACCCGCGCCTGGACGGCACTCGAGCCAGGCGTGGGTGCGGGCTTGCCCCGCGATGGAGAAACACGCCTTAGTAGTATGCGTTTTCCTTTTGGCTGTGGTCGGTCACGTCACGCACGCCCTTGAGCTCGGGAATACGCTCGAGCAGGGTGCGCTCGATGCCTTCCTTCAGCGTCACATCGGCCTGGCCGCAACCTTGGCAACCACCGCCGAACTGCAGCACGGCAATGCCGTCGTCGACCACGTCCACCAGGCTCACGGCACCGCCGTGACTGGCCAGGCCCGGGTTGATCTCGGTCTGCAGGTAGTAGTTGATCCGCTCGTTGATCGGGCTGTCCTCGTTGACCATCGGCACCTTGGCGTTCGGCGCCTTGATGGTCAGCTGGCCACCCATGCGGTCGGTGGCGTAGTCCACCAGCGCGTCCTCGAGGAACGGCACGCTGACCGCGTCGAGGTAGGCAGTGAAGCTTTTCAGGCCCACCGGTTCATCGTCGGGCTTCTCTTCGCCCGGCTTGCAGTAGGCGATGCAGGTCTCGGCGTACTGGGTGCCCGGCTGGGTGATGAAAATACGGATGCCGATGCCAGGCGTGTTCTGCTTGGACAGCAGATCGGCCAGGTAATCATGGGCGGCGTCGGTAATGGTTATAGCGCTCATGGAAGTTCCTCACAGACTTGCCGGCAGTGTACGCCAACCCGGCCCTCGAACAAAGTCCTAGTAATTGACTCGGGAAAGCGCCAGCGCCGGCTTCTGCGCCGATCGCGCGGCGAATACGGCCTTGAGCCGCCCATACAGGCTACGTTCCAGCCAGTGGTAGCTGAGCCACGACATTAGTCCGATTGACGGCACGCACAAGGCGAACACCAGGTACGGGTTCAGGCCCAACTGCTCGCTGGCGAACAACCCGCCATACAGCACCAGAACATGCACCAGGTACACCGAGTACGAACAGTCCCCCAGCGCCTTGAGCACCCGGTTGCCCTTGAAATACGGCTCCAGGGCGATGAACGCCAGCACCACCAGCGCGCTGGGCACTCCCCAGTGCAGCAAGCGCGGTGAGGCACCCAAGTAGTACAGCGCCACCACGGCCAGCGCCAGCAGCCCCAGCGGCAGCCACAGCCCCTCGCGCACCAGGCCACGGCGGTAGAGCACGCCGATGCCGATGCCGAGCAAAAACTCGTAGACGATGTCGTTGTGGTAGAAGCGGCTGAGCACGCCCAGGCGCCCCAGCGCTTCGCTGACCAGCAGCAATGCCGCGGTGACCAGCAGCAAGTGATGGCGCTGGCGCACCAGCAAGGCCAGGCCGAACAGCAGGTAGAAGAACATCTCGAAATTCAGCGTCCAGCCAACGTTGAGGGTCGGGTACAGCCCATAGCCACCGGGGTTCTCGGCGGGAATGAACAGCAGCGACAACAGCAGGTGCTGCCACTCGAACACCTGGTGCGGCATCCAGCGGCTGGCGATCAGCATCAGCACGGCCATCAGCAGGCTGTAGAACCAATAGGCGGGGACGATGCGCAAGGCGCGGTTGAGCAGGAATTGCCCGGGGGCGATGGTTTTGTCGCGGGTCGACAAGTAGATCACCAGCCCACTGATGACGAAGAACAGGTCCACCCCCACCGCACCGCGGTCGGCGAGCAGTTGGCCGATGGGGCCGGTGGATTGGAAGTCGAAGAAGATCTGCCTGAAGTGGTGGCAAACCACCAACCAGGCGGCAAAAGCCCGGAGCGCCTGAAGCGAATACAGCATGAATAACCCTGCGTTGGCCGGTGCGTTGAGGCCTCGGCAATCAGGCTATCGCCATCGCGGGGTAGGAGCGGCCTTGTGCCGCGAAAGGGCCGCTGCGCGGCCCCGGCAATCTTTGCAGCGTTGCTGAAGGCCCCTGGGGCTGCTTTGCAGCCCTTTCGCGGCACAAGGCCGCTCCTACCCCGGTGATGGCTGCAGAGCCATTTCAACCGAAACCATCCAGCAGTTCCGACCACGGCAGGCCGGGAAAGTCCCGGTCAACCGATCAGAGGTTCTCGTAGCGGTTCATGTCGAGCACCCCCGCCTCCACCGGATCGGTCTCCTGGATATAGCGATTCAGGTCATGGAAGTACTGCCAGAACTGCGGATGGCTGCGACGCACGCCCCAACGCATGACGATGCGCTCGAACTTGGCGGTGTCGTCCCGCGCCGCCTCCATGTCCTCGACGAACTCCGGCACATCGGCCACCGGAATGTTGAAGATGAAGTTCGGATAGCTGCTGAGCACGCCCGGATACAAGGTCAGGCTGTCCAGCCCGGGCTGGTAGCGATAGGCCTCGCCGAGCAGGAACGCCACGTTGCTGTGGGCGCGGTTGCGCAGCAGGCTGTAGACCTGGCGCTGGCCGCCCTGCCCTTCGATGCGCAGCATGGTCGCCTCGGGCAACTGGCCGATCACCTTGAGCCCCGCCGCCGGGCGCGATACCAGGCGGCTGAGGGTCTGCTCGGCGTCACGGAACTCGACCGGCATCTGCGCGCGCGAACAATGGGCGCCCTTGCAGCGGTTGATCGGGTCGGGCGCGGCGTTGAGGCTGCCGGTGCGTTGCAGCAGTTGCAGGCCGAAGTCGCGCTTGGGATCGTGCTTGTCCAGCTTCAGCGCGCTCGGGGTGCTGGTGTCGATGTCCTCGTAGTCCATCCACATCTTCACCTTGCCGCTGTTCTGGTACCAGTCGCTGAGTATCTGACCACGCTGGTTGGCGGGCATCAGGCGCAGGAAGTTGACCTCGGCGCCGTTACGGATCAGGTCGAAGTACAGGCGCGTCTGCAACTGGTGCGAAACGTTGCCGAACACGTCAAAGTTCACCGCCAACTGGTAGTAAGTACGCTCGAACAGTGGGTAGTCGAACAGCCACATCGTCAACGGTACATCGCCAATCAGGCCCTTGGTCACCGAGGCGCTGTCGAAGTGGCGGAAGATACTCAGCAGGGCGTTGTCGTTGCCGGCCCACAGGGTCGACCAGCTGGGCGCCGGTTGCTCGGCATAGGCTTCACGGCGCAGCGCCTCGTACTCGTTGCGCTTGTCGCGGTAGGCATGCCACAGGCTCAGCACGCTGCCGACATCGTCGATCTGCCCAGGCATGGCCAGCAGCGGCGTGGCCTCGCCCCGGTACTTGGCGTCGGTGATGTAGAGGTCGTGAGCGGGTTCCTGGAACAGCGCCCAGAAGTTGTCGCGGATCACGTCGGTGGCGATCTGCCCACGGCACACCGGGCCACGGATGAAGGTCCGGACGAAGTACTCGGCGTTGTCCAGCATGAACTGGTAGCGGGCCACCGCCGGGATCGCCTCGAAGGTCTCGAACGGGTTGGAGCGGTGCCGCGGGCCATAGCCCGGCAGCGCACTGGCGTGCCAGTCGCCGCTGTAGAACAGCTGCTTGACCCGCTTGAGCTTCTGCGGCCCCATCGGGTAGGTGATATGGGTCTTGTGCACGATCACGCCTTGCACCGGAATCAGCCGATAGTAGAAATCGGTGCCCGGCGGATCGTTGGGGCGGCGCGTGGCGATCAGGTCGACCGGCTGGCCGCTCGGCGTGCGCGAGCGCACCCACTGGAAGAAGTGGCCTTGCTCGCCGCCAACAAAGTAGATGTGCGCCAGGAACAAGTGCTCGTACAACCAGCGACCGACCAATGCTTCGGTCGAACCAGGCCGGTTGAGCAGCTCTTCCCAATCGGCGATCTGCTTGGCTTCCACCGCGCTGGGCTGGACCGGGTTCTTCTCCACCGGGGCACCTGCCGCCAGCCAGCGCTGCAAGGTCTGGTACTCCTGGTCGGTGAGGCCGGTGACCGCCAGTGGCATGCCTTCTTTGGGATGGGCGCCGGCATAGGCGTCGAACTCGTGGGGCAGCGGGCACATGTTGTTGCGGTTGAGCCCCAGGACGATCTCATCGGGCAGCTTGGCATTGGGCGTGAGCGGGGTCTTGTGGCCGAGCTCGAGCATGCGCGCCATCAGCGCGGCCTGACTGCCTTGCTTGTCGAGCACCGAATAGAAGCCCTGCTTGCGCCAGCCGGCCTCGTCACGGGCGTCGTAGAACAGCCGCGTGGTAGGCACTGCCTGGCTGCGTTCGCCCTGGTAGACCGGCACCTTGGAAGCGCCACGCTCAGCGCCCTCGGCACTGCCCAGGTTGAGCTGGCAGGCCGCGTCGTTACAGGCGTGGCAGGCCACGCACTTCTCGGTGAAGATCGGTTGGATGTCCCGGGTGTATGAAATCGTCGGGCTCGATTGGGTGGCCTGCGCGAACGCCACGCCGCTGATGAGCAAGGCGAAGGCGCTGGCAAGTATGCGATACAGCATGTGCCGATAGTCCTGGTTAATTTGAAGCCATCACGATGAGCCTGGCGGGTCCTGAGGTGTTGGGGCGGCACCAACATGAGTGAAATTCATGTAAATGGGCGACACCCCTAAAATCCATGCAGCTTTGTTATTATCGGCACCTTCTGATATTTGCCCGACCAGGTAGTCCTATGTCCGACCGCAGCGCTCGTTTACAAGCACTCCAGCACGCACTCAAAGAGCGCATCCTGATCCTCGACGGCGGCATGGGTACTATGATCCAGAGTTACCGCCTCGAGGAACACGACTATCGTGGCACGCGTTTCGCCGATTGGCCAAGCGATGTCAAAGGCAATAATGATTTGTTGCTGCTCAGCCGCCCCGATGTCATCGCCGCGATCGAGAAGGCCTACCTGGATGCCGGCGCCGATATCCTCGAGACCAACACCTTCAACGCCACGCAGATTTCCCAGGCCGACTACGGCATGGAGGCGCTGGTCTACGAGCTCAACGTCGAGGGCGCGCGCGTCGCCCGCCAGGTGGCCGACGCCAAGACCCTCGAGACCCCGGACAAGCCGCGCTTCGTTGCCGGCGTGCTCGGCCCGACCAGCCGCACCTGCTCGATTTCCCCCGACGTCAACGACCCGGGCTATCGCAACGTCACCTTCGACGAACTGGTGGCAAACTACATCGAGGCCACCCGTGGCCTGATCGAGGGCGGCGCCGACCTGATCCTGATCGAGACCATCTTCGATACCCTCAACGCCAAGGCAGCGATCTTCGCCGTGCAGCAGGTGTTCGAGGAAGACGATGTCGAACTGCCGATCATGATTTCCGGCACCATCACCGACGCCTCCGGCCGCACCCTGTCCGGGCAGACCACCGAAGCGTTCTGGAACTCGGTGCGCCACGCCAAGCCAATCTCCGTCGGCCTGAACTGCGCCCTTGGCGCCAAGGACCTGCGCCCGTACCTCGAAGAACTGGCGACCAAGGCCGACACCCATGTCTCCGCCCACCCCAACGCCGGCCTGCCCAACGCCTTCGGCGAGTACGACGAGACCCCGGCGGAAATGGCCGCGGTGGTCGAGGAGTTCGCCGCCAGCGGCTTCCTCAACATCATCGGCGGCTGCTGCGGCACCACTCCGCCGCACATCCAGGCCATCGCCGAGGCCGTGGCCAAATACAAGCCACGCGCCATCCCGGATATCCCCAAGGCTTGCCGTCTGTCGGGCCTGGAACCGTTCACCATCGATCGCCAGTCGCTGTTCGTCAACGTCGGCGAGCGCACCAACATCACCGGTTCCGCCAAGTTCGCCCGGCTGATCCGCGAAGAAAACTACACCGAGGCCCTGGAAGTCGCCCTGCAGCAGGTCGAGGCCGGCGCCCAGGTGATCGACATCAACATGGACGAAGGGATGCTCGACTCCCAGGCCGCCATGGTCCGCTTCCTCAACCTTATCGCCGGCGAGCCGGATATCTCCCGGGTACCGATCATGATCGACTCCTCCAAGTGGGAGGTGATCGAGGCGGGCCTGAAGTGCATCCAGGGCAAGGGCATCGTCAACTCGATTTCGATGAAGGAAGGCGTCGAGCAGTTCAAGCACCACGCCCGCCTGTGCAAACGCTACGGCGCCGCCGTGGTGGTGATGGCCTTCGACGAGGTCGGCCAGGCCGACACCGCCGCGCGCAAGCGCGAGATCTGCCAGCGCAGCTACGACATCCTGGTCAACGAGGTGGGCTTCCCGCCGGAAGACATCATCTTCGACCCGAACATCTTCGCCGTCGCCACCGGCATCGAAGAGCACAACAACTATGCCGTCGACTTCATCGAGGCCTGCGCCTATATCCGCGACCACCTGCCCTACGCCCTGAGCTCGGGCGGCGTGTCCAACGTGTCGTTCTCGTTCCGCGGCAACAACCCGGTGCGCGAGGCGATCCACTCGGTATTCCTCTATCACGCCATCCAGAACGGCCTGACCATGGGTATCGTCAACGCCGGCCAGCTGGAGATCTACGACGAAATCCCCGCCGCGCTGCGCGAGAAGGTCGAGGACGTGGTGCTCAACCGCACCCCGCACGGCACCGATGCCCTGCTGGCGATTGCCGACGACTACAAGGGCGGCGGCGCCACCAAGGAAGTCGAGAACGAAGAGTGGCGCGCGCTGCCGGTGGCCAAGCGCCTTGAGCACGCGCTGGTCAAGGGCATCACTGCGCACATCGTCGAGGACACCGAGGAGTGTCGCCAGCAATGCGCGCGGCCCATCGAGGTCATCGAAGGCCCGCTGATGAGTGGCATGAACGTGGTCGGCGACCTGTTCGGCGCCGGCAAGATGTTCCTGCCCCAGGTGGTCAAGTCGGCCCGCGTCATGAAGCAAGCCGTGGCCCACCTGATCCCGTTCATCGAGGCCGAGAAAGGCGACAAGCCCGAAGCCAAGGGCAAGATCCTGATGGCCACGGTCAAGGGCGACGTGCACGACATCGGCAAGAACATCGTCGGCGTGGTGCTTGGCTGCAACGGCTACGACATCGTCGACCTCGGCGTGATGGTGCCGGCCGAGAAGATCCTGCAGACCGCCCGCGAGCAGAAGTGCGACATCATCGGCCTGTCCGGGCTGATCACCCCGTCGCTGGACGAGATGGTGCATGTCGCCCGCGAGATGCAGCGCCAGGGTTTCAACCTGCCGCTGATGATCGGTGGCGCCACTACTTCGAAGGCCCACACCGCGGTGAAGATCGAGCCCAAGTACTCGAACGATGCCGTGGTCTACGTCACCGACGCCTCGCGCGCCGTGGGCGTGGCCACCCAGCTGCTGTCCAAGGAGCTCAAGCCCGGCTTCGTCGACAAGACCCGCGAGGAATACGTCGAGGTCCGCGAGCGCACCGCCAACCGCAGCGCCCGCACCGAGCGCCTGAGCTATGCCCAGGCCATCGCCGCCAAGCCGCAGTACGACTGGGCCGGCTATAAGGCCGCGGTGCCCAGCTTCACCGGCGTCAAGGTGCTCGAGGACATCGACCTGCGCACCCTGGCCGAATACATCGACTGGACGCCGTTCTTCATCTCCTGGGACCTGGCCGGCAAGTTCCCGCGCATCCTCACCGACGAAGTGGTCGGCGAGGCTGCCACGGCGCTGTACCAGGACGCCCGCGAGATGCTCGACAAGCTGATCAACGAAAAGCTGATCAGCGCCCGCGCAGTGTTCGGCTTCTGGCCGGCCAACCAGGTGGCCGATGACGACATCGAAGTCTATGGCGACACCGGCCAGACCCTGGCCACCCTGCACCACCTGCGCCAGCAGACCATCAAGCCCGACGGCAAGCCGAACTGGTCGCTGGCCGACTTCGTCGCGCCGAAAGACAGCGGCGTGACCGACTACGTCGGTGGCTTCATCACCACCGCCGGCATTGGCGCCGAGGAAGTGGCCAAGGCCTACCAGGACAAGGGCGACGACTACAGCTCGATCATGGTCAAGGCCCTGGCCGACCGCCTGGCCGAGGCCTGCGCCGAGTGGCTGCACGAGCAGGTGCGCAAGGAGCACTGGGGTTATGCCAAGGATGAGCACCTGGACAACGAGGCGCTGATCAAGGAGCAGTACAGCGGTATCCGCCCTGCCCCGGGCTACCCAGCCTGCCCGGACCACACCGAGAAGGCCACGCTGTTCCGCCTGCTCGATGGCAGCGCCATCGGCGAGACCGGCCCCAGTGGCGTGTTCCTCACCGAGCACTTCGCCATGTTCCCGGCGGCGGCGGTCAGCGGTTGGTACTTCGCCCACCCACAGGCGCAGTACTTCGCCGTGGGCAAGGTGGACAAGGACCAGGTCGAGCAGTACAGCGCGCGCAAAGGCCAGGACCTGAGCGTGAGCGAGCGCTGGCTGGCGCCGAACCTGGGCTACGAGGCCTGACATCGTCCCTGCGCGAGCCAGCCAGACTGGCTCCCGCGCAGACTCGCCTACACTGTCCCTGATTGCCCCTGACCAAGGAGCCACTCATGGACGACCGCACCCCGGGCAAACCGCCCACCTTCTGGCAGATGCTGCAAAGCATCCTGGCCGCCGCCTTCGGCGTGCAGAGCGGCAAGAACCGCGCCCGCGACTTCACCTACGGCAAGGCCAGCCATTTCATCGTCATGGGCACGCTGTTCACCCTGATCTTCATCTTCGTGCTGATTGGCCTGGTGCAACTGGCGATGCACCTGACCGCGCGCTAGCGGCGTGGGCCAGACTCACGCCCCCCTGTCGGAGCGGCCTTGTGCCGCGAAAGGGCCGCGCAGCGGCCCCGGCGATCTTCACGCTATTCACTATGGAGGGGCCGCTTTGCGGCCCTTTCGCGGCACAAGGCCGCTCCTACAGGGGAACACCTGCTCGCAAACGCAAGCCGCCCGCGGATATCCCTTCCGCGGGCGGTTCTGGCAGGCTTGACGGTCTGAAAGGATTGGCCGCTACTGATGGCTGACCCAATATACGGCGGTGACCACCACCAGCACGATCAGACACAGGATCGCCCAGGCGTCGACACTGCTATCAGCTTTGCGTAGCTTGGTTGAGTTTCCCATTGCATTGCCTCTTGTAGTGGTTCTGGGAATGCACTTCAAGCAGCAGTTAAGTCCAGCAATGCCCATTGCTCAAGCAGGGTCTTTCAGTAGTCGACGGGTGACGTGAGGAACGGGTAGCGGAAATCCGCCGGGTGCCCTTCGGCGCTGTAGCGCTGGAAGTCGATGCCATGGCTGTCCAGCTCCAGCAGCTTCAGCCAGCGCCGGGCCTTGGCCGGGTCGATCAGCTGCAAGGCCGGCACGCTGTGCTCGCGCCGCCCATCGCGGTCCACCCTCAAGCCCTGGGCGTCATCGTGGAGCATGACCATGGCCCAGCCGCCCAAGGTGAAGTGCCCGCCCATCAGCACGCTCAGGCGCCCGTCGATGCGGGCGCGCAACGCCTCCGGCGAGCTGTTGACGGCACTGAAGATCACCTCCCGGCCCGGTTTGCGGCCCGCCGCCTCGAACGCCTGCATGGCGCCGAACGCCATCTGGTCGTTGGCCGACCACACCAGGCGGGTCTCGGGATAACGCTGCACCAGCATCTGCGCCTGCTCGAACGCGCGCTGGCGGCTCCAGCCGCCGTACACCACCTGGCGCAGGCGTACCTGGGGAAAGTCCGCCAACGCCCGGCGCATGCCCTGCTCGCGCAGTTGCGAGGCCGGCGTGGTCTTGACCCCGGCGAACGCCAGCAGGTCGACAGGGCCCGCGTCATCAGGCAACTGCGCGACCATGGCCCTGAGCATCAGGTAGCCAGCCTGCTCATCGTTGCCCACCAGGGAGCCGAGCACCTCGGGATATTTGTCCGGCTGCGCCTTGATGCTGCGCGCCTGGCTGTCGGTCAGGCCGTTGTTGACCAGGAACAGCTTGACCCCGCTGTCCCGGGACAGGCGGATGATCTCCGGCGCCACGTACTGCTCGTTGACCAGCACCAGGTAGTCCGGGCGCTGCGCCCCTTGCAGCACCGCCCGCGCCTGGGTCAGGGCCAGGTCGGCGCGGCGCTCGCTGTACTGCACGCGCAACTGCATGCCCAGGTCCGTCGCGGCGGCCTGCATGAAGCGCGAATAATCGACCCAGAACGTCTCGTTGGAATATCCCGGATTGAGAAACACCACCGAAGCGGCCTGTGCGCCCGCCACCAGCGGCAAGCTCAGGCACAGGCTCTGGCACAAGGCCTTGAGCATGCGGATACATCCCTGCAGAGCAAACGGCGGATTATAGCGGCACAAGGCCACGGCGCGGATAAATGCCAGTCAGTCTCACTTAGTCCAATTGGTTCTTTTCATATGCAAAAACATCACTTTAGCGCATAAACCCACTCTGCTATCGTGCCTCGGCTCCGACCCGGAGTGCGCGGCCGTGCGCGCGATTAGCTGCATGCAGCCTGAGACAGGACTTTTATGTACGTATACGACGAGTACGATCAGCGGATCATCGAGGACCGCGTCAAGCAGTTCCGTGATCAGACCCGCCGCTACCTGGCCGGGGAGCTGAGCGAAGAAGAATTCCGCCCTCTGCGCCTGCAGAACGGCCTCTATATCCAGCGTTTCGCCCCGATGCTGCGGGTCGCCGTGCCGTACGGCCAGCTGAACGCGCGCCAGACGCGCATGCTGGCGAAGATCGCCCGCGACTACGACAAGGGCTACGCGCACATCAGCACCCGCCAGAACGTGCAGTACAACTGGCCGGCGCTGGAGGATATCCCAGAGATTCTCGCCGAACTGGCCACCGTGCAGATGCACGCCATCCAGACCAGCGGCAACTGCCTGCGCAACGTCACCACCGACCAATTCGCCGGGGTCGCCGCCGATGAACTGGTGGACCCGCGCCCATGGTGCGAGATCGTCCGCCAGTGGACTACCTTCCACCCGGAATTCGCCTACCTGCCGCGCAAGTTCAAGATTGCCGTCAACGGCTCGCGCGACGACCGCGCCGCCATCGAGGTGCACGACATCGGCCTGGAGCCGGTGCGCAACGCCGCCGGTGAGCTGGGCTTCCGCGTGCTGGTCGGCGGCGGCCTGGGCCGCACTCCGGTGATTGGCGCGTTCATCAATGAATTCCTGCCCTGGCAGGACCTGCTCAGCTACCTCGACGCCATCCTGCGCGTGTACAACCGTTACGGTCGCCGCGACAACAAGTACAAGGCGCGGATCAAGATCCTGGTCAAGGCCCTCACCCCGGAAGTGTTCGCCGAGAAGGTCGAGGCCGAGATGGCCCACCTGCGCGGTGGCAGCACCACCCTGACCGAGGCCGAAGTGCAGCGCGTCGCCCGCCACTTCGTCGACCCCGACTACCTGGCCCTGGATAACATCGATTACACCACGCTGGACGCCGAGCACCCAGGCTTCGCCCGCTGGCGTTCGCGCAATACCCGCGCGCACAAGAAGCCGGGTTATGTCGCCGTGACCCTGTCGCTCAAGCCCACCGGCGTCGCCCCCGGCGACCTGACCGACAAGCAGCTGGATGCCGTCGCCGACCTGGCCGAGCGCTACAGCTTCGGCTACCTGCGCACCTCCCACGAGCAGAACATCATCCTCGCCGATGTCGAGCAGCGCCAGCTGCACGCCCTCTGGCTGGAACTGCGCGAGCAAGGCTTCGCCACCCCGAACATCGGCCTGCTGACCGACATCATCTGCTGCCCGGGCGGTGATTTCTGCTCGCTGGCCAACGCCAAGTCGATCCCGATCGCCGAATCCATCCAGCGCCGCTTCGACGACCTGGACTACCTGTTCGACATCGGCGAGCTCGACCTGAACATCTCCGGCTGCATGAACGCCTGCGGCCACCACCACGTCGGCCACATCGGCATCCTTGGCGTGGACAAGAAGGGCGAGGAGTTCTACCAGGTCTCGCTGGGCGGCAACGCCGCGCGCGACGCCAGCCTGGGCAAGATCCTCGGCCCATCCTTCGCCCAGGACGACATGGCCGACGTGATCGAGAAACTGATCAGCGTGTACGTCGAGCAGCGCACCGAAGACGAGCGCTTCATCGACACCTACCAGCGTATCGGCATCGACCCCTTCAAGGAGCGCGTCTATGCAGCGAATCATTAAGAACAACCAGATCGTCGACGAAACCTGGCACCTGCTGCCCAAGGACGTGTCGATCGACGAGCTGACCAACTGCGACGACTACATCGTGCCGCTGCAGCTGTGGCGCGATCATCCGAGCCTGCTCAAGGCTCGCGACGGCGGCCTGGGCATCTGGCTGGACAGCGACGAGGAAGCCGAGGAAATCGGTGCCGACGTCGAGCACTTCCAGGTCATCGCCCTGAACTTCCCGGCCTTCACCGACGGGCGCAACTACTCCAACGCGCGCCTGCTGCGTGATCGTTACCAGTTCAAGGGCGAACTGCGCGCCATCGGCGACGTGCTGCGCGACCAGCTGTTCTACATGGCCCGCTGCGGCTTCGACGCCTTCGCCATCCGTGCCGACAAGGACCCGGAAGACGCGCTGCAAAGCCTGAAGGACTTCTCGGTGACCTACCAGGGCGCCACCGACCAGCCGCTGCCGCTGTTCCGCCGCCGCTGACCGCAGCTGTTGCAACGAAACGGCCCGCCTCATGGCGGGCCGATTCGTTCAGGGCATCTGGCGGAGGTCGGTAAGCCCCGCAGCGGCCGCGCCGGGTTGAAAATCCCTGCGAGGCAGTTGCTCTTACAGCGCTCGCGACATACCCCAGATGCTCAACGCAACGGCACGTAGATGTCGGTCTGCCACTGCTCCAGCGGCGTCTGCGGATGGATGCTCAGGTAGTGGAAGAACAGCGGGTGGTCACGCAGTTCCTCGCCACTGTCCGGCAGCCAGTCACGGTAGATCGGGTAGATCGTCTCGCCGATATGGTCCGGCGAGCCCACATGCCGCACCACCGCGCAGCGCCCCGCGGGCAGGCTCAACTCATGCACGCCCTGGGCATTGGCCACCACTGCCTCTTCAATCTCCCCGCACACGGCAAAGCGAAAGTCCTCGGGGGCGGTGGTATCGGGGTTGTTGAACGGAATCCCGAAGGTGCGGCTGCTGGCCACGGGTGACTGGCCACTGCTCATGCGCCAGTCGATGAAGCGGCGCACGGTTTCGCTGACCTGGCTGGGCGGCCCGCGATGCTCGAGCGCGGCGAGACGGACAGCGGCGAAATCGACAATTCGTACCTGCATGGTGATGCTCCTGGAAAAATGGGGAATGGCAAACACCGTGTTCCACAGCTGCCAGTCAGGCTGGCGCCGAAACGCCGCGGGCGCCTGGCCGAACGCCCGGCGAAACGCCCTGCTGAAGGCCTCGGGGCTTTCGAAACCAGCGCCCAGGGCGGCCTCCAGCACCGAGTGCGCCGGCTCGCCAATCAACCGATGCGCCGCTCGACGCAAACGCATCAGCTGCACGTAGCGCGCAACCGGCACGCCGACATAGGCACTGAACTGCCGGTGGAAATGAAACGCCGAGAAATGCGCCACGGCGCTCAAGGCCTCCAGCGAAAGATCGCCCTCGAGGTTGCCCTCGATATAGGTGAGTACCGCGGCAAAACGCTGTTGGTAACGCTCATTGACTGACAAATCCGCTCGCTCCTGGAATCACGGTCGGCCACAGCTTGGTCGATTCACCCATACCCCGGCCTAGCCGCACTTGCTCAATCCAGGTCGGCCGGGCAGCACGAGCAGGGGCTATTGCTTAGCTCCCGATCACAACCCAGCAAGGTATTCGTGACTCCAGGTCAAATGACCTTCGCCCGCCGACACCTTAATCAAACCGCTGCAACACCGCACACTTCACTCACTGACTCGAACCCGTACCACACTGTTCGAGGTTCGATCACCCCATTCCCCTACCAGGAGTAGATCCATGAGCATTCCATCCTTCGGCCTCGGTACCTTCCGCCTCACCGGCCAAGCCGTCATCGACTCGGTCAAGTCGGCACTGGAGCTGGGCTACCGCGTCATCGACACCGCGCAGATCTACAAGAACGAGGCCGATGTCGGCCAGGCCATCGCCGAGAGCGGCGTGCCGCGCGACGAACTGTTCATCACCACCAAGATCTGGGTCGACAACTACGCCGCCGACAAACTGATCCCCAGCCTGAAAGACAGCCTGGCAAAACTGCGCACCGATTACGTCGACCTGCTGCTGATCCATTGGCCGGCACCGGGCAACGGCGTTGAGCTGGCCGAATACATGGAAGCCCTGGCCGAGGCCAAGAAGCAAGGCCTGACCCGCCAGATCGGCGTTTCCAACTTCAATATCGACCTGACCCGCCAAGCCATCGCCGTGGTCGGCAAGGGCGAGATCGCTACCAACCAGGTCGAGCTCAGCCCATACCTGCAGAACACCAAGCTGACCACCTACCTGAAGGAACAAGGTATCACCACCACCTCCTACATGACCCTGGCCTATGGCAAGGTCCTGAAGGATCCGGTGCTGGCCGAGATCGCCGCCAAGCACAAGGCCACCGTTGCCCAGGTTGCCCTGGCCTGGGCCATGCAACTGGGCTATGCGGTGATCCCGTCCTCGACCAAGCGCGAGAACCTGGCCAGCAACCTGCTCGCCCGCGACCTGCGCCTGGATACCGACGACATGGCGCGCATCGCCACCCTGGAGCGCAACGGCCGAGAAGTCAGCCCCGACGGCCTGGCGCCAATCTGGGATTGATGCCATGACCACGCCCCTCGAACGCCTGACCGCCGGCGGCTTCAGCGTCGGCCTGGAAGCCCCGCTGGACCACGACTGGACCCCAGCCGGTGACCAGGCTCGGCGCCGCGACGGCCGCCAATTCGGCGAACCGGACCTGCGCCAGCACGCCGACCTCGCCAGGCTCGCCGACCGCCTGGGCTTTCGCGCCCTGTGGATCCGTGACGTGCCGCTGTACGACCCGTCGTTCGGCGACGCCGCCCAGGTGTTCGAGGTGTTCAGCTACCTCGGCTACCTGGCCGGGGTGACCGAGCAAATCCTGCTGGGCACCGCCGCAGTGGTGCTGCCGATTCGCGAACCGCTGCTGACCCTCAAGTCGGCCGCCAGCATCCAGCGCCTGTCGGGCAACCGCCTGCTGCTGGGCGTGGCCAGCGGTGACCGACCGGTGGAGTATCCATTGTTCGGCCGGGACTTCGAGGGGCGGAGCAACAACTTCCGCGAGCAGGTCGCCCTGCTGCGCGACGGCGCCAACGGGCACCTGCCCGAAGGCCTGGCCGTGCTGCCGTCGACCACCACGCCACTGCCGTTGCTGGTGGCGGGCCTGGCCCAGCAGAGCCCGGCATGGATCGGCGCCAACATGGACGGCTGCCTGGCCTATCCCGGCACCCCGGACGACCATCAGCGCCGCGTCGCCGCCTGGCGCGCGGTGGCTGGTAACAAGCCATACAGCAGCTTCATCCACCTGGACCTGGCCGAGCGCGCCGATGAGCCCATGCGCCGCTGGCGCTTCGGCTTCCGTGGTGGCCGCAATGCCCTGATCACCGAGCTCAAGGCCCTGCGCGCGGCCGGGGTCGAGCATGTCGGCCTGCACCTGCGCCGCAATGTGCGCCCGCTCGACGATACCCTGCGCGAAATCGGCGAGTTCGTGCTACCGCAGTTCCATACCCCTGAACATGCCCTGTCGGAGCCCTCCAGATGAGCACCACCCTTACCCCACTGCCGGCGTTCGCAGGCCGTAGCTTCCAGGTCGAATACGACGGCCTGGCCGCGCACAACATCTATTCCGACGACGGCCGGCATATTCGCTACGCCATCGTCTCCGGCCCTTATGCCGGCGCCAGCGGCGAAGCCGAATGCCAATGGCGGCAGGTCGCCGACGGCGTGTACCTGATCTCCTGGCAAGAAGCCGACGGCGCCACCGTGGTGCACGTCGATGACTTTGCCAACGGCCATTCGCAAGCCTTCTTCACCGCCAGCGACCTGACCTTCTACCGCATGCAAGGCCCGCTGACCGAGCTGGACAACCCGGAGCACCGGTCATGAAACCCGGACGCGTCCTCTTTGCCCTGGCGATCGGTGCCTTCGGCATCGGCACCACCGAATTCACCCCCATGGGCCTGCTGCCGGTGATCGCCGAAGGCGTCAATGCCAGCATCCCCAGCGCGGGCATGCTGATCACCGCCTACGCCATCGGCGTGATGGTCGGCGCGCCGATCATGACTTTGCTGTTCAGCCGTTTCGGCAAACGCGCGGCGCTGATGATGCTGATGGGCATCTTCACCGTCGGCAACCTGCTCTCGGCACTGGCGCCCGACTACTACACCCTGCTCGCCTCGCGCCTGATCACCAGCCTCAACCATGGCGCATTCTTCGGCCTGGGCGCGGTGGTGGCCGCCAGCGTGGTACCCAAGGACAAGCAGGCCAGCGCCGTGGCCACCATGTTCATGGGCCTGACCATCGCCAATATCGGCGGCGTGCCGGCCGCCACCTGGCTCGGCCAGCAGGTCGGCTGGCGCATGGCCTTCGCCGGCACCGCGGTGCTTGGCGTGCTGGCCATAGCCACGCTGTGGTACGCCCTGCCCAAGGGCGAGCGCGGCCAGGTGCCGCACGTCCGTCGGGAGCTGGCGGTCATCGCCCGTCCCAGCGTACTGCTGGCCATGGCCACCACGGTGCTCGGCGCTGGCGCCATGTTCACCCTGTACACCTATGTCGCCCCGGTGCTCGCCGAACTGACCGGCGCCTCGGATGCCTTCATCACCCTGGGCCTGGTACTGATCGGGGTCGGCTTCACCCTCGGCAACAGCCTCGGCGGCAAGCTGGCGGACTGGTCGCTGGATGGCGCGGCGCGGATCTTCCTGGCGGCGCTGGCGCTGATCATGCTGCTGATGCCGCTGGTGCTCGGCAGCCATGTCGGCGCGGCGATCGCCTTGCTGGTGTGGGGCGTGTTCACCTTCGCCGTGGTCCCGCCGCTGCAGATGCGGGTGATGATCGCCGCCATCGAAGCACCGGGACTGGCTTCGTCGATCAACGTCGGCGCGTTCAACCTGGGCAATGCCGTGGGCGCCGCCCTGGGTGGCGCGGTAATCAGTTTGAACCTGGGCTACGCCGCCGTGCCGATGGCTGGCGGCCTGCTGGCGGCGGGTGGATTGCTGCTGGTCTGGCTGGGAGGACGCGGCAAGGCCAGCGACAAGGCCTTGGACAAGGCTACTGGGTAATCGAAGGCATCTGCTGCGCGCCAGCCGGAGTGATACCCTGCCTCGATATCACTCCCCAAGGCCGCACCATGCACATACCGCCTCGCCTCATCGTTCATGAGTCAACGCACTGGATGCTGAACCACCGGGTTGACAGTGCGCTGCCTGGTTATCTGATACTCAGCGCAAAACAGCTGACGAACTCATTGGCCGCACTGCCCGCACAAGCACTCGCGGAGTTGGGGTCACTGCAGGCAAGCATCCAACAGGCCATCGAAACGCACCTGCATCCACAACGCCTGTATATCGGGCGTTTTGGCCATGATGCCGGGCACTCCATTCATTTTCACTTCATACCGATTTACGCGTGGGTCGAAACCCTGTTCTGGCAAGACGACAGGTACAGGTCACTCCAGGCTTTTGGCTCGCTCGATGACAATACCCCGCAAACAGACGGCGCGGAGCTGACCCTGTTCGTATGGCGCGAGTACTGCGAACGGCCTGATCCACCGCTGGTACAGGGCCCATCCATCGATCAAGCCATCGCCGGCTTGCGCACGCTGCTTGCGGCCAGCGCCATGGGATCCTGAGCGGGACGAAGCGGGAGCAGAACTTGCTGCCGCGCCTGATAAAACTGCGCAAAACAAAAAGGGCGATCCTTGCGGATCGCCCTTCTCGATGTTTGGTAGGCACAATTGGACTCGAACCAACGACCCCCACCATGTCAAGGTGGTGCTCTAACCAACTGAGCTATGTGCCTGTCGTGTGGGGCGCATATTAGAGATCGAACACACACCTGTAAAGCGTTTTTTTCAAAAAAATCAAAAACTTTGCGAGAAAGCTTCACGCGAGCGCCGTGCAGTTGGCCTGGGGAAGATCGCCTCCTGCAGGACCGGCCTTGCGTCGCGAAAGGGGCGCGCAGCGGCCTCTTCAATTCTGCTTTGACGCCAAGATCCTGGGGCTGCGTTGCAGCCCTTTCGCGACGCAAGGCCGCTCCTACAGGAGCTGCGCATGGCCTGACGCTTTGTCCAGGGCTGGAATGCAAAAAGGGCAACCCTTGCGGGTCGCCCTTCTCGATGTTTGGTAGGCACAGTTGGACTCGAACCAACGACCTCCACCATGTCAAGGTGGTGGCTAGAGACGACACAAGGTATTGATTTTGTTTAAAGCTAATCGAACACCCAATGACCTGAAAGAAGTTGGAATCAGTCTATAAGAATTAATAAGTTAGCATGTGGCTTTGCAAATAGGCCTGCATTAATAATTTTCCATATGTCGTCCACGCCCCCAGCACTCGCTGATCTGATCCAGTACCGCCATCACCCGACCGGGCTGGGTCGGCTGTGAGGTGGCAAACAGATCATCGGCGTAACCATGAAATTTGACAGTGGCAATTTACCAACCTTTAATAGCTGAGCGTATGCAAGTGCTGGATTCATAAAACAGGGAGAAACTCTTATCCATCTAGAGTTTCTAGTTTAATAAAAAAGGGAAATTAAAATGTCTGAAGCACTCAGGAAAACAGTCTCGAATGACAGCCTAGGCACGCCTAAAAAGTTCACCCTCTACGAGCAGAATGGCATCAAGATTACCTTGACGCTGCCAAGCCCAGTGGCGCTCAATCTGAACAGCCAGGAATTTTACCCCCCAGAAGCGGACCGAACCACGATATTGGCCCCAGTGCTGGAGAACAACTCGGGTATGGCCGTCAAATCGGCGTCGTTCAGTATCAAGCTCAATAACGTCATAGAGAACGACAATACGGTCGCGAATGTGCGGTGGTGGAGCGTCGATGAGGCCCAGGGGTTACAATCCATGGAGTTCACTTGTGGCCAAATTGATGACAAGGGCAATGGCTCAGGTACCGCCAAGACTCCTGGATACTCTCGAATCCGCTGGGCCACCATGGCGAACACCGCACGCCAAAATCAAACCTTTACCGTGAGCAATGTCAATGTCTTGCTCACCTTTAATTCGTCGGCAGATACAACTACAGGTGCAAATGACGGGCCAATTATCAGGGTTGGTTAACTGATCTGCTACCGCGGGGCCCAGCGTTCTGGTCCCTGCGGTAGCCCCGCCTACTTCATTCAATTCGACACCACCACGACTGCGCACGTCCGCCCTAAGCGGGGTGATCTTGGAGAGTTTGTCTGTCGAGATGGCGACGCCGCGCTCACGGCGGCGAACGAGCAGAAAGTACATGCGGCACCAATACTGTATATATACAGTTTTTGATCATTCAAACGGATGATCAGGCTCTGGGCCGGCACAACGTCGTACCAACCACGCAAGTCACCGTGCTCCGGGTAGAGACGCAGGCCCGCATTACCTGCCCAAAAGCTTCAGGAAGGCCAGGGACGCCGCGAAGGCCTACGAACACCTCGAATTCGAAGAGCGCCCAACGTCCCACGAGATCCGGGCTTTGGGTGCCTGGCTGTACGAACAACAGAAATTCTCGACTGAGTATGTGCAGCTTCTGATGGGGCACGCCACTGCCGAAATGACAGAGCGGTATCAAGACGGGCACGCACCGAAGGGCATTCAATACGTCGAAGCGAAGGCTGACCTGGCCATCTGACGAGCGGCAAGCACCCGTAAAGACTAGATAGAGGTGGGTGGTTCTACAAAAGTTTTGCCAAAACAAAAAGGGCGACCCTCTCGGATCGCCCTTCAAGCGCCCGGAAACCGGGGCTTTTGTTTGGTAGGCACAATTGGACTCGAACCAACGACCCCCACCATGTCAAGGTGGTGCTCTAACCAACTGAGCTATGTGCCTGTCGTGTGGGGCGCATTCTACGCGTTCCCAAAACGGTGTCAACTGTTTTTTTCACGCTAACCTACTGAATATTAAAAATATTTGCAGAGGGCGCAGCGCGCTCGTGCGTAAAGGATTTTCACCGGACGACTAGCGGGTGTTTATTATTATTGATAGCATCGGTACATTCGTTAAAAATATAAAACACGAGGTTTCTCGAGCATGGCCAACACCCCCTACCCCCAGTCCTACTACGCCGCCTCGGCCAACCCGGTGCCGCCACGTCCGGCGCTGCAGGGTGAGGTGGAAACCGATGTATGCATCATCGGTGCCGGCTACACCGGCCTGTCCAGCGCCCTGTTCCTGCTGGAAAACGGCTTCAAGGTGAGCATCGTCGAAGCGGCCAAGGTCGGCTTCGGCGCCTCGGGCCGCAATGGCGGCCAGATCGTCAACAGCTACAGCCGCGACATCGACGTCATCGAGCGCACCGTCGGCCCCAAGCAGGCGCAACTGCTGGGCCAGATGGCCTTCGAGGGCGGCCGCATCATCCGCGAGCGCGTGGCCAAGTACAACATCCAGTGCGACCTGAAGGACGGCGGCGTGTTCGCCGCGCTGACCAGCAAGCAGATGGGCCACCTGGAATCGCAGAAACGCCTGTGGGAACGCTTCGGCCACAACCAGCTTGAGCTGATGGACCAGAAGCGCATCCGCGAAGTGGTGGCCTGCGACAGCTATGTCGGCGGCATGCTCGACATGAGCGGCGGCCACATCCACCCGTTGAACCTGGCCCTGGGCGAAGCCGCCGCGGTCGAGTCACTGGGCGGCATCATCTACGAACAGTCCCCGGCCGTGCGCATCGAGCGCGGCGCCAACCCGGTGGTGCACACCCCGCAAGGTAAAGTACGCGCCAAGTTCATCATCGTTGCCGGCAACGCCTACCTGGGCAACCTGGTGCCGGAGCTGGCCGCCAAGTCCATGCCGTGCGGCACCCAGGTGATCACCACCGAGCCTCTGGGCGACGAGCTGGCGCGCACTTTGCTGCCGCAGGACTACTGCGTCGAGGACTGCAACTACCTGCTCGACTACTACCGCCTGACCGGCGACAAGCGCCTGATCTTCGGCGGCGGCGTGGTCTACGGCGCGCGCGACCCGGCGAACATCGAGGCGATCATCCGACCGAAGATGCTCAAAGCCTTCCCGCAACTGAAGAACGTCAAGATCGACTACGCCTGGACCGGCAACTTCCTGCTGACCCTGTCGCGCCTGCCACAGGTCGGCCGGATCGGCGACAACATCTATTACTCCCAGGGTTGCTCGGGCCATGGCGTGACCTACACCCACCTGGCGGGCAAGGTCCTGGCCGAGGCCCTGCGTGGCCAGGCCGAACGCTTCGACGCGTTCGCCGGCCTGCCGCACTACCCGTTCCCGGGCGGGCAGATGCTGCGCGTGCCGTTCAGCGCCATCGGTGCCTGGTACTACAGCCTGCGCGATCGTCTGGGCTTCTAAGACAGCTTGGGGCCGCCTTGCGGCCCTTTCCCTCAATGCCCGAGGCTGGTGATCGCCTGCTTCGCCGCGATCTCCTGCCCTGCACGGGCCAGTTCATCCGCCGCCTGCAACCAACGCTGGCGATCGACCTGCGCCGGCAACTGCCGCGGCGACTGCAGCAATATCGCCCACTTGCCCTCCTTGGCCCAGGCCGACTCGAAATCGGCGAACTCCATCAGCTGGCGCCGATGCGTGCCCGAACGCAACAACACACGCTGCTTGTAGCGGTCGTAACCGATCAGCACGGCATAACGCGGCTCGCTCCACCAGGCCGATCCCTCCTGGTAGCGCAGCAACACCGGATAACCAGCCGCCACCTGCATCAACAAGGCATCGAGCCGCGCGTCCAGCGGGTACACCAGCATGCCGTACTCCCGCGCCACCTTGGGAATCGCGGTCTGCAGCGTGTCGGCCGCTTGCGGCAGGCCCAACGGTTTGTCCAGCAGCCCGGGCGTGATCGGCGCGCCCTGGCGCGACAACATCGCCGCCAAGGCCATCGAACCGCTGTGATTGGCATTGCCACCATAGAACGGCACGCTGCTGATCTCGACCCGCTGCGGCAGGCTCTTGAGCGTGGTCGACGGTGTGCTGGCGCAGCCGGCCAGTGCCGCGACCGCCAGGCAGGCGATCAGCAGACGGCGCGGGGCGCGGGGCATGGGGAGCTTTGGCAACATGGACTCTCGCTTGATCCAACACCGGGCGCCAGTGCCCGGCCATGACCGTCGATCATAGGCCGCGGGCGCGTCCGGGTATAGCCCGGCGCGGGCTTGGAACGAAACGGCCCAAGCACTAGACCTTCGGTCAATGGAACGTCACAGCCGCCAGGCTAGACTAAAGCTGTGTCTGGATGGCGGGCCCGGCTCGCCAGAGAGAAGGAGGCACACATGAGCCTGACAATGGCTATTTTAATGCTGGTCGGCATGTGGCTCAGCGTCGCGGTCGCCATGCTCTGGGGCGTACTGCGCATCGTGCGTCGGCATGCCCACCCTCATCATCTGCCACCGCAAGCCCTGGCCAAACCACAGCCATTACGCCGTGCTCGGCGGCATGCCGGGGCACATTGATCTGAACTGTTTCTAAAACGTCTCACGGGGCAAGTCGCATCGATGCGCCGATGCGACTTGCCCCGCGATGGTTTCAGCCCAGGTCAGCCCTCGGCCGCCTCACGCTTCAAGCGCGCTCGACGGGCCATGATGTTGAGGACCTCGATGGCGGTCGAGAACGCCATGGCAGCATACACGTAGCCTTTCGGTACATGGGCGCCAAAGCCTTCGGCGATCAGGGTCATACCGATCATGATCAGGAAACCCAGCGCCAGCATCACCACCGTCGGGTTGTCGTTGATGAACTTGGCCAGCGGGTCGGCCGCCACCAGCATCACGATCACGGCACTGATCACGGCGATGATCATGATCGGCAGGTGCTCGGTCATGCCCACGGCGGTGATGATGCTGTCGATCGAGAACACGATGTCCAGCAGCAGGATCTGGAAGATCGCCGCGGTGAAGCCGATGGTCACGGTGCTGCCAACCTTGGACTCTTCCTTGGCGCCATGAGGGTCGACGCTTTCATGGATCTCCTTGGTCGCCTTCCACAGCAGGAACAGGCCACCGGCGATGAGGATCATGTCCTTCCACGAGAACGTGTGACCGAAGACGTCGATCACCGGCTCCGTCAACTGGACGATCCAGGCCACGGTGCTGAGCAGCGCCAGGCGCATGACCAGGGCCATGCTGATCCCGATGCGCCGCGCCTTGGAGCGGTACGCCTCGGGCAGCTTGTTGGTGAGGATGGAGATGAAGATCAGGTTGTCGATCCCCAGCACCACCTCCATGGCCACCAGCGTTGCCAGGGCAACCCAGGCGGTGGGGCTAGCGGCGAGTTCCAGCAAATATTCCATGGGTCAGTCCTGCCTTGGTCAGATGTCCTGGGTGTCTTTCTTGGCGTCTTCGGCCTTGGTCTTGTCGCCATCGCTGCCGATGGCCTCGCTCAAGGCTTGCTGCGCGCTTTCGTGGGTCTTGTCGATCGCCTGCTTGGCCGTCTGCGCGGCCTGGTCGAGCATCTGCTGGGCGGATTTCTCGGCCTGGTCGCAGCCACTCATGGCGAACATCGCCAGGGCCAGGACCAGAGGGGTACCGATGGATTTGAAGTGCAGCATGGAGTCCTCGCTTGTCGATAACCGTGCGGCGCGCCGGGCGCCTGATGGGTCGGCATTCTAGAGAGACTGAAACATCCGGAAAATTCGTATTTTCAACGGTTATACTTCGGTTTTAACGAATCGAGAAACACCATGCTCAACTACCGCCAGCTTCATTACTTCTGGGCTGTAGCTAAGACCGGAAGTATCGCCCGCGCCAGCGAACAGTTGAACCTGACGCCCCAGACCATCAGCGGCCAGATCAGCCTGTTCGAGCAGACCTGGAACCTGGAACTGTTCCAGCGCGTCGGTCGCCAGTTGGAACTGACCGAAAGCGGCCGCCAGACCCTGGCCTATGCCGAGCAGATGTTCCAGATCGGCGGCGAGCTCGAAGCCATGCTGCGCGCCGGGCCCCAGGAACAAATCCTGTTTCGCGTCGGGGTGGCCGACGTGGTGCCCAAGTCCATTGTCTACCGCCTGCTGGCACCGACCATGGAGCTGGACAATGTGCTACGCATCAACTGTCGCGAGGACAAACTCGAACGCCTGCTCGCTGATCTGGCGATCCAGCGCCTGGACCTGGTGATCTCCGACAGCCCCATGCCCAACCACCTGGATATCAAAGGCTACAGTCAAAAACTCGGAGAATGCGGCCTGAGCTTCTTCGCCACCCCTACCCTGGCCGCGCAACTGGCCAGGCCATTTCCGGCCTGCCTGGACGACGCGCCACTGCTGATTCCCGGCCAGGAGACCGTGCTGCGCAGCCGCCTGTTGCGCTGGCTGGGCGAACAGCAGGTGCAGCCGCGCATCGTCGGCGAGTTCGACGACAGCGCGCTGATGCAGGCCTTCGGCCAGTCCGGCAGCGGCATCTTTGTCGCCCCCAGCGTGATCGCCGAGGAAGTCTGCCGCCAGTACGGCGTGGAACTGATCGGCCAGACCGAGGCGGTGAACGAGTCGTTCTACGCCATTTCGGTGGAGCGCAAGGTCAAGCACCCAGGGATCGTGGCAATCACCGAAGGCGCGCGGCGCGAGCTGTTCCATTGGTAAATGGTGCGGCCAGTCATCGCGGGGCGCCATGGCCTGGCCTGTGATAAAGTCGCGCCCTTTCACGTAACCGGATCTTGCTGCACATGACCCCCATCCTCCGCCTCATCAACCGCACTGGCCTGGTGACGCAGATCTGCATCGGCCTGGTGGCCGGCATCCTGCTCGCCCTGCTCGCCCCCGCCGTGGCCCGCGACCTGGCCTTCCTCGGCAAGGTGTTCGTCAGCGCGCTCAAGGCCGTGGCGCCGGTACTGGTGTTCATCCTGGTGATGGCCTCGATCGCCAACCACCGCCATGGCCAGGAAACCCATATCCGCCCGATCCTCTGGCTGTACCTGCTGGGCACCTTCGCCGCGGCGGTGGTGGCCGTGGCGGCGAGCATGCTGTTCCCCTCGCACCTGGCCCTGACCACCGGCGAAGCCACCCTCAGCGCCCCGGGCGGCATTGCCGAGGTGATGCAGAACCTGCTGCTGAGCGCCGTGGACAACCCGGTCAATGCCTTGCTCAACGCCAACTTCATCGGTGTGCTGACTTGGGCCATCGGCCTGGGCGTGGCGCTGCGCCATGCCGGTGAAACCACCCGCACCGTGGTCGAGGACCTGTCCAACGGCGTGACCCTGATCGTGCGCGTGGTCATCCGCTTCGCCCCGCTGGGCATCTTCGGCCTGGTCAGCGCCACCCTGGCGCAGTCCGGGCTCGACGCGCTGCTCGGCTACCTGCACCTACTCGGCGTGCTGATCGGTTGCATGCTGTTCGTGGCGCTGGTGATGAACCCGTTGATCGTGTTCTGGAAGATCCGCCGCAACCCCTACCCGCTGACCCTGCTGTGCCTGCGTGAAAGCGGCATCACCGCATTTTTCACCCGCAGCTCGGCGGCCAATATCCCGGTCAACCTGGCGTTGTCGGAAAAGCTCGGCCTGCACGAGGACACCTATTCGGTGTCGATCCCCCTCGGCGCGACCATCAACATGGCCGGCGCGGCGATCACCATCACCGTGCTGACCCTGGCCGCCGTACATACCCTGGGTATCCCGGTGGACCTGCCAACCGCCGTGCTGCTCAGCGTGGTCGCGGCGGTCTGCGCCTGCGGTGCCTCGGGCGTGGCCGGTGGCTCGCTGCTGCTGATCCCGCTGGCTTGCAGCCTGTTTGGCATCCCCAGCGAGATCGCCATGCAAGTGGTTGCGGTCGGCTTCATCATCGGCGTGCTGCAGGACTCGGCGGAAACCGCGCTCAACTCCTCGACCGATGTGCTGTTCACCGCCGCCGCCTGCCAGGCCATGGAGCGACGCAACGCCTGACCCCAAGGCCGGCTCCTGCACACAGGAGCCGGCCTTGCCGGCGATTGCTTAAGCCAGGCGCATTACCTACGCTAGTGGCCTTTTCCTCGCAATGAGACAGGGCCATGTCAGACGACCAAATCACCGGCGAAGGCCGCTTCACCAGCATCGAGATCCGCGTACTGGGTGCGCTGATCGAAAAGCAGGCCACCAGCCCGGAAACCTACCCCCTGACCCTCAATGCCCTGGTCCTGGCCTGCAACCAGAAAACCAGCCGCGAACCGGTCATGAACCTCTCCCCCGGCCAGGTCGGCCAGGCCCTGCGCGCGCTCGAGGGCCAAGACATGGCGCGCCTGCAGATGGGCAGCCGCGCCGACCGTTGGGAACAGCGGGTGGACAAGGCACTGGAACTGGTACCGGCGCAATTGGTACTGATGGGCCTGATGTTCCTGCGTGGCCCCCAGACCCTCAACGAACTGCTGACCCGCAGCAATCGCCTGCACGAGTTCGAGGATGTCGACCAGGTCCAGCACCAACTGGAGCGCCTGATCTCACGTGGCCTGGCCCTGCACTTGCCACGCCAGGCCGGCCAGCGCGAGGACCGCTACACCCACGCCCTGGGCGATCCGGCGGAGATCGAAGCGATACTCGCCGCCCGCCAGCAGGAAGGTGGCGCACGCGCCAGCGCGGCGCAGGCGGCGGACGAGCGCATCGAGGCACTGGAGGCGCGGGTCGCCGCGCTGGAAGCCCGCCTGGCACAACTCGAAGGCTGACTCAGGGCGCATCGGCCTTGGGGAAGTGCCGACAGCTCTTGCGTTCGGCCAGTTCCCGGTCACTGGGGCGCTGGTCGACGAACACCGTACGGCCGTCACGGTAGATTTCCAGGTAGCCCCAATGCAGGTCCTGCTCGGTCTGCCCGGGCTTGGGGGGCACGAGCCACCAAGGCTCGCGGCTGATCAGGGTCATGGCTGAGCTCCCGCGGGTGTCTGGGATAACTATAGACAGCCGTGGGAGGCCATAAGGGCGGAGCCTGGCCTTCGACATTGTTCCAACGTGCGCAATTATGAAGTGCCAGGGGCAGTGATTCATCCCACTGGCTAACAGGTCTACGCTGGCAGGTGTCGCTCAACCTTCCAGAGGAACCGCCAACATGTCACGCCCCCCACTGCCCCCGTTCACCCGCGAAACCGCCATCGAAAAAGTACGCCTGGCCGAAGATGGCTGGAACAGCCGCGATGCCGCAAAGGTCGCCCTCGCCTACACCGCCGACACCCACTGGCGCAATCGCGCCGAATTCTGCAACAACCGCGAAGAGGCACAGGCTTTCCTCGCCCGCAAATGGAACCGTGAGCTCGAATACCGCTTGATCAAGGAGCTGTGGGCCTTCGCCGACAATCGCATCGCCGTGCGCTACGCCTACGAGTACCACGACGACAGCGGCCAGTGGTACCGCGCCTATGGTAACGAAAACTGGGAGTTCGCCGACGACGGCCTGATGCGCAACCGCCACGCCAGCATCAACGAACACCCCATCAGCGAGGCTGAACGCAAGTTCCGCTGGCCCTTGGGACGGCGGCCGGACGATCACCCTGGGTTGAGCGATTTCGGGTTCTGAGCGATAGCAGCGGGCGCCTCATCCGAGCCAACGCACCAAGGCGAATCCAGCGAAGGTCATCAACAGCGAGCCCAGCACATGGGCCAGTACCGTGGCCATCGCCCAGCCGGCCCGACCGTGCATGAGCATCGATACTACTTCGGCGGAGAAGGTCGAGAACGTGGTCAGGCCACCACAGAAACCGGTGGTGATCAGCAGGCGCCAGGCCGGGTCGAGATTGGGAAAGCGCAGGAAAAACGCCATTGCTGCGCCGATGATGAAACCACCGACCAGGTTGACCAGCAAAGTGCCCGCGGGCATGCCGGGAAACAGCGAATTGAGGCGCAGGCCGAGCAACCAGCGCAGCACGCAACCGGCACTGCCACCCACGACAACGGAAAAGAAAGACAGGTACATCGACACGCTCCATCAAAGGTCTGTAAAGACCCCATGGAGGGACAGGCAGCAGCCTGCGCACCCTCCATTGGGGGTTGGCGCAGGCATCATCAGCACTAGGGCGGTTCGAGGAGGAATGCCATCTCCTGGCCGAAGATGCTACTCAAGCCACTACAGCCTGACAAGTTCGCCCGGCAACATTTCGACGCAAATATCCCGGACAAACACTCACGCGCATCGCTAGAATGTGCGCCTGGCGTGTGCTGCGTGCGCCCGGGAGCCCTTCCCGAATACGGAGAACATTCATTTGTTTTCCGTGAGACTCAACCATGTTGCACGCATGCCTCCTATTCCCATGGCGCTTTCCGTCCCGTGTGCTCACGGCTCGGTTTGCCGCGCCGCTTTACCCATCCTTCTTCTCGCTTATCGCCGCAGTGGCCCGTCGTATTCGGCGCCATCGTCTCGCCGTGCCCGTTGCCCGCCGCGCCGCTGCTACCGCGAAAGCGACGTCATGAACGAGGACCGCACCATGAATGCCCCCCTTCCCCACAAGCGCTCGATGCTGCGCGAGCTGCTGGCCACCGAGGCGGCCGGCGGCGTCCTGCTGATGCTCACCGCCGCCCTGGCCATCATCATTGCCAACAGCCCCTGGGCCAGTGCCTACCAGCACCTGCTGCACCTGCCCGTGGGCCCGACCCTGACCGACAAGCTCGGCCCGATGACCGTGCACATGTGGATCAACGATGGCCTGATGGCGATCTTCTTCCTGCTGGTAGGCCTGGAAATCAAGCGCGAGCTGGTCGACGGGCGCCTGGCCAGCTGGGAACAACGCCGCCTGCCGGCCTTGCCGGCGCTGATGGGCATGGCGGTCCCGGCACTGATCTACCTGGCCGTATCTCGCGGCGAGCCAGGCCTGGCCGGTGGCTGGGCGATCCCCGCCGCCACCGACATCGCCTTCGCTGTCGGCGCCCTGGCGCTACTCGGGCGCCATGCGCCGCTGTCGCTGAAGGTGATGCTGGTGTCGGTGGCGATCATCGACGACATGGGCGCGGTGGCGATCATCGCGGTGTTCTACACCTCGTCGATCAACTTGCTGGCGCTGGCTGGCGCGGGTGCCATCGTCGCCATGCTGCTGGCGTTCAACCGCCTGCGCGTGGTTGCGCTGTGGCCCTATCTGCTGGGTATTGCCGCGCTGTGGTACGTGACCCTGTTGTCGGGCGTGCATGCCACCATCGCCGGTGTCGTCGGCGCGCTGCTGATTCCCTACAGCACGGGCACTGAACAGGACCGCGAGGCGAGCCCGCTGCTCAAGCTGGAGCACGGACTGGCGCCATGGGTGGGCTTCCTGATCGTGCCGGCGTTCGGCTTTGCCAACGCCGGGGTTTCGTTCGGCGACCTGGGCTGGCGCGACATTTTTGCCCCGCTGCCCCTGGCCATCGCCCTGGGCCTGCTGTTGGGCAAACAGCTCGGCGTGTTCGCCGGCGTATTCCTGGCGGTAAAAAGCGGACTGGCCAGCAAGCCCCGAGGCGCCAGCTGGCTGCAGATTTATGGCGTGGCGATGCTCTGCGGCATCGGTTTCACCATGAGCCTGTTCATTGGCGAACTGGCCTTCCCCGGCCAGACCGACAAAATCGAAGCCGCCAAGATCGGCATCCTGCTGGGTTCGTTGCTATCGGCGGTCATTGCCTGCTGCATTCTGCGCTTCGCGCCCAAACAGGCAGATTGAAGCTAACATCAAGGGCCGCATCGCGGCCCTTTTTGTCAACGCACGATCGATATGCCCCCCTCTACCTGCAACGCCGTGCCGGTGATGAAACTCGACGCCGACGAGGCCAGGAACAACGCCGCGGCGGCGATTTCCTCCGGCTGCGCCAGGCGCTTGAGCGCATGCAGGCCCTCAACCTCCGCCAATGCCTCGGGGGTGTTCGCCACACCACGGCCCATGGGCGTGTCGGTACCGCCCGGCAACAGCGCATTGGCGCGGATACCCTGGGCACCGTATTCCGCGGCAATGACCTGGGTCAGCCCGATCAACCCCGCCTTACTTGCCGCGTAGGCGGCCATACCCGGCATACCCACGGTATGACCGACAAAGGTCGAGGTAAAGATCAGCGAACCACCACCCCGGGCAAGCAGTGCGGGCAATTGTGCCTGGGCACAGAGAAAGGCACTGGTGAGGTTGGTGTCGAGTGTGTGCTGCCAGGCGCTGCGCGAAAGCGCGGACAACGGAGCCAATTCGCCCAGGGTACCGGCATTGTTGAAGGCAATGTCCAGGCCACCGAAGTGCCCTTGAGCCCTGTCCACGAGCTCCTGGACCAGCGCAGGGTCGGTGATATCCCCCACGACTGCCACGGCGGCCGGATGCCCTTCGCGACGAATGTCCTCAAGCAAATGCTCGAGCTGCACCTGCCGGCGCGCGGTAACGACCAACTGGGCACCCTGCCGCGCGAACAGCTTCGCCGCCGCATGGCCGATGCCTGAACTGGCCCCGGTGATAATTGCGACCTTGCCTGCCAATTGCATGATGTGAGCCTCGTCCTGAAAGAACTTGTGTGATTGGGCGGACCACTCTCAGGCGTGGTGATGGTCAGTACACTCCGTTTCTTGCGAAAACCCTGCGCCAGGCACCTTGCAGCCTCTACAAAAATTGTAATGATGCACCAGGTGCCAAGCATGGCCATATGCCTCTACACTTCAATTTCCGCCACGTGTTTGCCTGGGCATAGCGCCCCTGCAAGGACACAGAGCAATCACCCAGGGATGGATACACAAGCAAGGTAATGTATGGCTCTCAAGACTCATTATCTGGTCCAGCTCCTGCGCAAACTGCCCTTGGGCAGGTCCGCATTCTCCTGCCAACGGCTCAGTGAAGAAGAGTCGAACCTCCTCGAACACTTCCGCGCCTTGCCCGAGCGAGATCGCATCGCGTTGCGCCTGCTGTGCTCGGCGATTCATCGCACCTCGACATCTTGAGCGAGCACCAGCTTTTGGGGGCGGGCAACACGGTGCCTGGCACCGGCTGCGCCGGTGTTCGCGGCTAAAGCCGCCCCCACAGTGACCGCGCCGACCTCAGGGTATGCGCTACGCCTGTGGGAGCGGGTTTATCGGGGCGCCGAACCGCCACGAAGCAAGCGACGCGATGCCTGGCACCGGCTGGCGCCGGTGTTCGCGGCTAAAGCCGCTCCCACAGGGGCCGCGCCGACCTCAAGCCATGCGCCAGGCCTGTGGGAGCGGGCTTGCCCGCGAAGCAAGCGACGCGGTGCCTGGCACCGGCTGCGCCGGTGTTCGCGGCTGAAGCCGCTCCCACAGCGACCGCGCTAGCTTTAGCAGTTGAGCAAGACAGTTGCTCCCACAGGGTTGATCTAAAACCCTGCAAGCGCTCACGCAGGGCCGCCTGACCGGGCGATTCGCCATGCTCGAGGCTGCCTTTCACCAGCTGCACCCCGGCCAAAGGATGGCGAAACAGCAAAAGTCTCGGCGGGCAAGTGGCAGACAGCAGCACCGGGCAAGCCTTGTTCGCACGCATGAGGATTTCCCTTTCCACAAAGTCGCCCATGCTAGCATCACCGCCCCACCCGCTCATTCCTGGACGACCATGCCCCGCTTCCTGCATTTGCCCCTTTGCCTGGCCCTGCTGAGCAGCGCTGCCGTGGCCGCCCCCAGCTACCTGCCCGGCGAGGCTGAATACCGTGAGGCCGCCCCGCAGCTGGACGAGATCGACCGCAGGATGATGGCGCTGGCCAACCAACGTGAGCCCAATGGCGCGATGAACCAGGCGCTACGCCAGGCGCTGCTCGATTACCTGCAAGCGCACGTCGCCGACATCCATACGCTGCTCGAAACCGCGAGCGCAGCGGGCAACCCGGCCGCCGAGTATCGCCTGGCGCGGCTGCTCGAAATGGCCAACGACCCGGCCTCCCACGCGCGCGCATGCACGCTGTTGCAATCGAGCCTCGCACGCGGCTTCACCCCGGCTGCGCTACAGATGCGCGACAGCTGCCCGGAGGCGATCGACACGCCGACCTACATTGCCCAGGTCAAGGCCTTGCCCGCGATACCGACCCCGTACGCGCGTTACTACCCGCAACCGTCAAACCTGCCGCCCTGCTTGCCTCCTTCAGGAAACTTGCTCGACCTGCAGTCACTCGACGAACCGGCATTCAGGGCCAATCTGTACTACAGCATGCGCGAAGTGCTGGTGGATGCGGGGGCGCAGACACGGCAGGCACGGCTCGCCTACCCGCTGCAGGCACAAGCCTATGGCTGCCCGCGCATCGAAGGGTGGCTGGCCCGGCAAAAGTGATTAGCGGGGGCCTCAGCGAGCCTGGGGTGGCACTTGCTCGCTGTGGGCCAACTCGGCAACCAGGCCTTCGTCCACCATCCGCTTGAGCAAGGCGTCGAGCTGACGCTTGAGGGTATCGCGCTCGGCCTTTTCACGGGTACTGCCCCAGTGCGCCAAATTGATCAGGCCGATACGCTCATCGATGGTGTCGTGATTGCTCAGCCTGGCCAGGGACAACTTGCGGGTGTCGATCACATCCATCGTCACCTTCAAGCGCTGCGGCCTGCTGCTGGGAAACAGCCCCAGTGTCACCAGGGTGGCCATGCCAGCCAGTGCCTGGCTGTTGGCGAGCGGCCAGTCTTCGTACACACGCACGAGTATCTGGTAGTCCCCGGGTTGCAGCGGGTCATCCACGCCGCTCACATGGGCGAACAAGCCAGAGGCCTCGAAAATCTGCCGTACCTGCAGCGTGGTCTGCCGCGACACTTCCGGTGGTGCTGGGGTCGGAAGCAGGGCAAGCACCTGGAGCAGGGCCGACGAGTCCGGCTTTATACCAAGGACGGACTCGGCTGATGGAGCCTGCGCCCGCAGTTCCGGATCACCGAAGAAGGACCCTGCCCAGACCTGGACCCCAGGCTTGTGAACTCCCGGCCCTGGCACCGGCAGGCGGGTGGGGGCAATTTCTTCCTGGGGAATACTGGCACAACCGCCGAGCAGCAGGCTCAACAGCAGGCAAACGCGTGTCGCGACCATCATGCAACCCTTCCTGGGCAAAAGCCGCGATTGTAAAGCGCGCGCGATAATTGCAAAAGGCCACCATTGCGTGACCAGGGCCCTATTCCAGCGTCGCCTCCAGGTTCAGGTCCTCGCCCAGGAAACCACCGCTCTGGTGCTGCCACAGCCGTGCATAGGCGCCGTTCCTGGCCAGCAGCTCGGCATGGGTGCCCTGCTCGACGATGCGCCCCTCATCCATGACCACCAGACGGTCCATGGCCGCGATGGTCGACAAGCGGTGGGCGATGGCGATCACCGTCTTGCCGGCCATCATCTCATCGAGGCTTTCCTGGATCGCGACCTCGACTTCCGAGTCCAGCGCACTGGTGGCCTCGTCGAGCAGCAGGATCGGCGCGTTCTTGAGCATCACCCGGGCGATGGCGATGCGCTGGCGCTGGCCACCCGACAGCTTGATGCCACGCTCGCCGACCAGGGTGTCGTAGCCGCTGTGCCCCTGGCGATCGCTGAGCTGGCTGATGAAACCGTCGGCCTGAGCACTGGCGGCGGCGCGATGGATCTGCGCCTCGCTCGCCTCGGGGCGACCGTAGGCGATGTTGTCGCGGATCGAGCGGTGCAGCAGCGAGGTGTCCTGGGTGACCATGCCGATGGCCTGGCGCAGGCTGTCCTGGGTGACCTGGGCGATGTCCTGCCCATCGATGCGAATCACGCCGCTGTCGACGTCGTAGAAGCGCAGCAGCAGGTTGATCAGCGTCGACTTGCCGGCACCGGAGCGGCCCACCAGGCCGATCCGCTCACCCGCGCGAATATCCAGGCTCAGGCCACCGAGCACCTGGCGTTCGCCGTTGTAGTTGAAGCAGACATTGTCGAAGCTCACCGCCCCGCCACGGGTCACCAGGGCGGTGGCGCCCGGTGCGTCCAGCACCTTGGGCTGGCGGGTCAGGGTCGCCATGCCATCCTGCACCGTGCCGATGCTCTCGAACAGCGAGGTCATCTGCCACATGATCCAGTGCGACATGCCGTTGATGCGCAGGGCCATGGCGGTGATCGCCGCCACCGCGCCGACACCGACCTCACCCAGCTGCCACAGCCACAGGGCGTAGCCGCCGGCGCCGAGGATCAGGCCGACCACCAGCGCCTGGTTGACGATCTCGAACTGGCTGACCAGGCGCATCTGGCGAAAACCGGTGAGCTTGAAGTCCTCCATCGCGGCACGGGCGAAATGCGCCTCGCGCTTGGCATGGGAAAACAGCTTCACCGTGGTGATGTTGGTGTAGGCGTCCGAGACCCGCCCGGTCATCGACGAGCGCGCATGGGCCTGCTCCTGGCCAACTTGCCCCAGGCGCGGCACGAAATACACCATCGCCAGGCCGAACAGCGCGATCCAGGCCATGAACGGCAGCATCAGTTTCAGCGCGAAACCACCGGCCAGGGCGATGATCGCCACAAAGTAGACACCGATGCCGGGCAGGATCTCGATCAGGGTGAACAGCACCTCGCGCACCGCCAGCGCGGTCTGCATCACCTTGGTGGTGACCCGCCCGGAAAACTCATCGGAGAAGAACGACAGGCTCTGGCGCAGCATCAGGCGATGGAAGTCCCAGCGCAGTCGCAACGGCAGGTTGATCGCCAGCACCTGGTGCTGCGCTATGGTGCGCGCGGCCACCAAGCCGATGCTGGCCAGCAGCACGGCACCGGCTCCCCACAGCACACGGGTTTGCTGCGCATCCACGGCGCCGCCGGCCTGCCAGGTCGACAGCAGGTCCACCACCTGGCCCAGGAAGGCAAACAACCAGGCTTCGTAGAGCGACACCGCAGCGCTGAGCAGGGCGAAAACCAGGATGTAACCACGGGCACCACGGGTGCAGGCCCACATGAAGCGGGCCAGGCCCATGGGCGGTGGAGGGGCTTCGTCGGGTGGGAAGGGGTCGAGCCAGCGTTCGAATACACGCAGCATGGAATTCTCCGGATCTATCAGACTCGGCGATTGTGACAGCTATCGAACGCCAGGGGTTGCCCACGGCTCACACCCTGGGCGCCCGGCGTTGCCACTCCGCGCCATAGCCCTGCTATGACTTCTCGCGGCGCCTTGCCCGAACACCCAAGCCACTCGCCAAAAGAGAACGTATTTCCGAGACAGGACCCTAGCGCCGCTGCGTCACCTGCCCTTGCCCATCAACCTGCCACGGCGCCTGCCCAGCCACGATACGCACCCCGCCGACCCAACGCTCGGCAGGTTGCTGGTCGAGCCAATTGGCCTGCCCAGCCAACACCCGTTCACCCAGCGCGGTAAGCCTCAAGGGACGTTGCGCCCAGCCGTCACCCGGGCCTTCGTGCAGCAGCGGTCGGGCGCTGTCGATCAAGGGCCGCAGCAGCACCTTGAACATCAAGTCGCCCAGATACGGCAACGGCTCGTAACGCCCCATCAGCTCGGCGAACACCCGCCCTGCAGGTCGCTCGCCCTGCTCCGCCAGAATGCGCAGGCTCAGGCGCTCGGTCAGGCTCAGGCCATCCGCGACGCCCGGTAATTCCTGCAACTGCCGGGCAAGCGCGGCGCCGAGCAAGGGCAATGGCGCATGCCGCTGCCGCGCCAGCGCGGCCCAGGCGCGAGGGTCGGGCGCGGTGTATGCCGCCCAGGCTTGTCGCCCCAGGTCCACGGCAGCCTGGCCCAGGGGGCGGCGTTGCGGCCACAGCCAGGCGAGCAGGTCCGGGGCCAACTGGCCAATGCCGATAAAACGCTCGACCCCTGGCACCCGGTCGATCTCGATCAGCTCAAGACGGCGTGGCAGCCTGGGCAGGCTGGCCAACAGGCGGATCAGGAACAACTGGTCGTAGGCATCGGCCTCGCACCACAGGACCATCTCGCGGTCGCCGTCGAGCTGCGCCAGTGCCGCCCGTTGCCTGGCCTGGCGCTGCGCCAGGTCATGCGGATCGAGGGCGAACACCCGCTGCACATAGGCGGTACGTACCTGCCAATAATCGTCCTCGGGCAGGGCCGGCACCGGCCCCATCACCATGGGGTCGTCGAACATGTGGAAGGCGCCGTGGAAACCGGCAATGCGCAGGCTGTGCTCGATATCGTTGCCGCAGCGCCAGTGCTGCAGCGCGGCTTCGTCCGCGGCGGCGAAGCCGGGGTGGCGCGCGGCGAAGGCTACCGCATCGGCATGGGCCTTGAGCCGTGGCCAACTGGCGAAACCAGCTTCGCGCGCCACCAGCCATTGGGTGTCGGCCAGGCGATAGTCGGGGCCGGGCAGGCCAAGGGCGATCAGTTGGGTACGGGTGTCGTCGTCCAGCGCCTTGAGCAGGCGCTTGGCGCGTTTGCGCAAGGCAGGCAGGTCGAGAAGACCGTGGTGACGGGATGCATCGATGGCAGGCATGCCAACTCCTTGTGGGGCTCGGTCCGCCGACAAGCCGGGAGCTGGTATGGAATGTAGTCTGTCTGGCCTGGGCAACCCCTTCGCGCGGACCGCAGGCGCAGCACACGCCTTGGCCGCGACTCTAACGCCTCGCGCCGGCCCCTGCAACCGTCAGCTGTGCCGCCTGCGCCTCGGCCGCCGTCTGAGCCTCAAGCGATCCACAATCCAGGTATTCCCAGGCCCCATGCACGCCCTACTGCAAGAGATCCTCGACCACGTCCGCCCCCTGCTCGACCAGGGCCAGGTGGCGCAGTACATTCCCGCCCTGGCCCAGGTCGACCCGCACCAGCTGGGCATTGCCGTGCAGAGCCTGGATGGCCAGCTGCACTGCGCGGGCGACGCGCGCACGCCATTCTCGATCCAGAGCATATCCAAGGTGTTCAGCCTGGTGCAGGCGATCAACCACAGTGGCGAGGCCATCTGGTCGCGCCTGGGCTACGAGCCCTCCGGCCAGGCGTTCAACTCGCTGGTGCAGCTGGAAGTGGAAAAAGGCCGGCCGCGCAACCCGTTCATCAACGCCGGCGCCCTGGTGATCTGTGACATCAACCAGTCGCGCTATGCCACGCCATCGCTGTCGATGCGTGACTTCGTCCGCCGCCTGGCGGCCAACCCGCACATCGTCAGCGATGCGCTGGTGGCCGAGTCGGAATACCAGCACCGCGCGCGCAACGCGGCCATGGCCTACCTGATGCAAGCGTTCGGCAACTTCCACAACGATGTCGACGCGGTGCTGCGCAGCTACTTCCACCATTGCGCGCTGTCGATGAGCTGCGTCGACGTGGCCCGGGCCTTCGCCTTCCTGGCCAACAGCGGTTATTGCCCGCACAGCGGTGAGCAGGTGCTGAGCCCGCGCCAGGCCCAGCAGGTGAACGCGATCATGGCCACCAGCGGGTTGTATGACGAGGCGGGGAATTTCGCCTACCGGGTAGGCTTGCCGGGCAAGAGCGGCGTGGGCGGCGGGATCGTCGCGGTGGTGCCGGGGCGCTACAGCATCTGCGTGTGGTCGCCGGCGTTGAATGCGGCGGGCAACTCCCTGGCGGGGTTGCGCGCGCTGGAGCTGTTGAGCGAGCGGATTACCGGCTCGGTGTTTTCGGCGGTGCCTTGAAGCGGGGGCCGCGCTGCGGCCCATCGCCGGCAAGCCGGCGCCTACAGTGAACGCACGCGCCCCTGTAGAGCCGGATTTATTGGGGCGCCGAACCGCCGCAAAGCAAGCAATGCGCGCCCCTCACTTCAGCTGTCGATATGACCTTCAACGGTCAACGGCCCGACCTTCACCTTACCCGCCTCCAGCGACACACTCGGCAGCGCCAGCTCCGACACCTTCGGCTGGTCCAGGGTAGCCTTGACCTCGTAGTTGACCGGTTTCATGCCAGCGCCAGTGACCAGGCCACCCTGCCCGTCAACCACGCCCGAAGCCTCCTTCACGCTGGCCTTGCGCAAGAACTCACCCTGGGCTTCGAAGGCCGGTGTGTAGCCAAGCCCGCTCGGTTGCTGGCCATCCTTCGCCTCGGCCGGCTTGCCAGTCAGGCCCAGGCCAAGGACGAGGCGGGCCGAGGTGGTGGTGTCCTGCCGCTCCTCGACACTCAAGCCGCCCTGGCGTTGACCGCTGAGCGGGCCCTCGATCCGCGCGCCGCTGAGCTGCGTGGCACCGGTGCTGTTCAACGCCACCTGCCCGGCACTGACCCGGCTGTTCTGCTGGGTGCTGGCTTGCAGGTAATCGACCTGCCCCTTGGCCCCCAGTTCGAAGCCGTAGACCGGCTTGCCCGGCTGTTCGGCGCCGGCTGGCGTCTCACGGCTGAGGTTGCCGCCAGCATTGAGCTCGACACCCCAGTTACCACGGCCCTGGGTGGATTGCGCCGACTCCAGCAGCACGCCGCCCTCACCCGCCGCAAGGTTGACCTTCGGCCCGGAGACCTGGGTGCCCTGGGCATGCAGCGAACGGCCCTCCAGGCTCACCGCATCGCCTGACGCGAGCTGGCCGCCACTAAGGGTATTGGCCGATTCGCGCGTCTGCCCGGCCTTGATGTGGCCGCCCAGGTTGCCGCTCAGGGAGCTGCCCTGCTCGTCGCTGACCGACTTGCCGCCCAGGTTCAGGCCAAGGTCGACCTGGTGGCCGGTCACGCTGCGGCTGTCGCTGGCCGCCTGCAGGTCGAGCTTGCCGCCGGCCTTGAGCTCGACCGGGCCACTCACGTCGACGCGAGCACCTTGCACGGTCTGGTCACCGCCACTGCTCAGGCGGACCGGACCATTGCCGTTGATGCTCGCCACCTGGGCCTTGCGCTCGTCGCTGTGCTTGGCGCCGTGCTCGAACTGGACGCTGCCGCCCAGGTCGGTGGTGCCGGTCGGCAGGCTGCTCACCGTCAACGAGGCGCCACCGCCCACGCGGGTGCTGTCGCTGCGCACCTGGTTGCTGGCCTGGTTCAGCGCCAGGTCGCCACCCGTGCCTACAGTCACGCCAGCCTGACCACCGTCGAGGCGACTGCCTTCGAAGCTGGCGTTGCCCACGGTCTGGAGGTTCACACCCTGGCTGGCACCATAGCTCGCCACCACCGCGGTGGAACTGTCGCTGCTGGAGTACTCGCGGCTGCCGGAACCTGCCGCGCTGACGTTCACATCCGAGCCGGTCTTGGTGTAGACCCGGCCACCGACAGTGGCCGTGACCTGCTGGCTGGTGCTGGCGTGGGTATCACGGGCCGCCTCGGCCTGCACGCTATCGGCCTTGACCGTGAGCGCGCCATTGCTGGCCTGGTACTGGGTGCCCTGGTCGCGCAGCTTGCCGGCGACGTTCAGCTCGAGGTTCTGCCCTTCGAACTTGCCCACCACCGCCTTGCTAGACTGCTCGCTGCTGGCCTGGCTGTCGTGGCCGACCGCCACATCGACACCGACATTCGCCGAGCCGATCTGCGACAGCGCCGCGGTCACCGAGGTCTTGCCTTCAAGCACATCGCGCACTTCCTTGACCGGCAGCTTGCCGTCGAGGGCGTCCTTGACCGAGACCTTGCCGTTCACCACATCGCTGACCACGCCAGCGATGGGCCGGGCGATCTCCTTGTACTCGGCATTGACGCCGACATCCGCCGTCCAACTGCTCTGCTGGTGGCTGTTGCTCTTGGTGTCGCTGGCCGCGCGGTTGTCCACGCTGTCGGCGGTCACGCTCAGCCCCTTGCCACTGCTGACCTGCGCGCCTTCGCTCAGCAGGTTGCCGGCGTTGACGGTAAGCGCGCCATTGCTGTGCACATTGCTGGTCCTGGCCGTGCTGGTACTGCTGCGGTCTTGGCTGCTGGCGTGGGAGAAGTCGACCCCGCCACCGGCGCGGTCAAGGCCACCGGTGAGGTACACGCCGCCCCCGGTACGGCTGCTGTCGGCGCTTTCGCTGCGCTGATCCTGCCCAGCCAGCAGCGACACCTGCTTGCCGCTCAGCGTGGTGTCGCCGGCCGTGGACTGAACCGTCGAGCCCTTGACCGCCAGCTCGCTGCCGGCGCTGACCTGCACCGCGCTGCCGCTGAGGTTGGCGCCATGCTGCTGGACCTCGGAGCCACTGTTGCTGTGTTTCTCGCTGACATAGCCCACGCCGGCACGGTACTGCCCGGCGCCCGGCGCGGTTTCCTTGGCCGAGGCGACGAAGCCGCGGCTGTTGCCACTGGCGCTGTGTTCGCGGGTATCGTCGGCAGTGGTCAGTTTTACATCACCACCGGCCTCGGCGCTCAACGCGCCACCGGCCTTGACCGTGGCGCCGACCACGTCGAGATTCTCGCCGCTGCTCAGGCCCAGAGTGCCGCCGGCCACCAGTTCACTGCGCACCGAAGTGCTCTCGCGCTTGCCCTCGCTGGCTTCGTTGTGGCTGATGCCGAAGAACTTGCTCTGCTGGTCGTGGCTGTTGCTCGCGCTGGTGCGTGAAGCGGTGCCGATCTGCACCTGCTTGCCGGCGATGCGAATGTCCTGGCCGCTGCTCAGCTGAGCACCTTCGGTGGCCACGGTGCCCTTGGCCTTGAGGGCGATATCACCGCCCTTGAGCTGGCTGGTGATGCTGCGCTGCTCTTCGTTGCGCTTGTCCCAGTCGGCCTTCCAGAAGCCCTTGGTGTGTTTGCCCTGGTCGGTCTCGACATGCTGCTCGGTGGCGGCGGCCAGGCGCAGGTCGGCGCCGCTGTCGATGCCGAGATGGCCTGCGGCCTCGACTCGGGCGGCGGTGAGCTGGGCATCCTGCCCCGCGCTCAGCCGTGCATCGCGCTGGGCCACCAACTGGCTGCCGTGTTCGCGGGTGTCGCTGTCGGTGTAGCTGCGCTGGTAGGTTTCCCAGTCGATGCCAAGTGCGCCGCTGCGCCAGTTCTCGCGCTTTTCCTGGAGCTTGCGGCTCTGCACCGTGCTCAGGGTGAGGTTGCGCCCAGCGTCGAGCTTGACGTCACGGCCCTTCACATCAGCCGCGGCCAGGGTCAGGTCGTGGGCGCCGCGCAGCGCGACATCGCCCTGGCTGCTCTGGATACCAGCACGCTTGGCTTGCAGGCTGTCGGCCACGGCCTCGCCGCGGATATCCAGATCACCGGCGGACTGAATGCTGACCCCGTCACGCCCGCTGACCTGCGCCGGACCTACACGCACGCCGGCACCGTCGGCGGTGCTGACGATGTTGATGCGCCCGGCCTGCATGGCGCCGAACAGGCTGGCGTCGATGCGCTGCTCGCGGCTGGCCGCTGCCGGGTCCACCGCAGTGACCTGGCCACTGGCGTAGTCGACTTGCTGACGGCCAACGGTGAGGTTGAGCTGGTCACGGGCATCCAGGCGGCCCTGGCTGTCGATGCGCGGGGCAATCAGGTTGACCGAGCCGCCGTCGTTGCGCAGGCCCGCGCCCTGCACCTGCAACTGGCCATTGGCGCCAGTGGTGCCCAGCGCACGCAACTTGCCATCGTCCAGCTCGGGCCGCCCCACCACCAGGCTGGCGTTGGGGGTGTTGATGAAACTCGCGCCGTTGACCGAGATGCCGTTGGGGTTGGCCAGCACATAGTCGGCGGCGCGGCCAAAGATTTCCTGGGCGCCGTTGATGGCCGACGGATTGCGGCTGACCACTTCGTTGAGGATCACGCTGGCCGCCTGGCCATTGAACTGCGGGTTGGCCGCCAGTTGCCCGGCCAGCTGGGAGTTGCCGGCCTGCAAGGCGTTGTTCAGCACCAGGCCCTGGCGCTCGACGTTGTAGTCGAGGAACTGGTTGTGCGACAGGCCCGCGCCGTTGGGCGCGACGATATTGACGATGGGCACGCCACCCTGGGTCTGCAGCTGCGGCGTGCCGCCGGGGCCGGGCGCCACCACCACGCCGGCGGCCAAGGCCTGTGGCAGGCTGGCGGTAAGGAACAGGCTGGCAATCGCCCAGCGCAGCCGGCCCTGGGGCGACAGGTTGAAGGCAAAGGGTTTCATCGTCATAGGTCACTCTCCATAGTTGTTGCCCATGTAGCAGATAGGTGTGCGGCGCTCAGATCTGCAGGCCGGCCCTGAACAGCCAGACCTCCGGTTCGCGGTGATCGCCCGTTGGCGTGCTCAGGCTGCGCTGGTAATCAACGTCCAGTTGCAGCCCCTTCCACCCCAGGTTGAGGCCCAGGCTGGCACCGCTGAGGTGACGCATCGCAGCGCCGTGGTCGGCCTTGATCCAGCCGTGGTCCAAGCCCAGTCGCGGGGTGATGCTCAACGGCCCCAGCGGGTGTTGTGGCAGGCGCAAGGTGTTGCGCCAGATCGCCCCGCTGGCCCCGGAGACACTGCTCACCCGGTAGCCGCGCACGGCGGAGTCGTCGGTGCCGAGCAGTTGCTCGATGGCCGGCAGCGGGTCGGGGCTGTACTGCATGTTGAGCTGGCTCTGCCATTGCCAGGGCTGACCACCGAGCTGGCCATTGCGCCACTGGCTGAGGCCGGCGCGGTACTTGTGAAACTGCGCCTTGGGCAAGTTGGCGACCACTCGCTGGGCGTCGTCGTCAGCGCCGAACCAACGCAAGCCCTGGGCATAGTTGAGGTCGAGGTTCCACACCGCGCTGTCGAGCCAGAACAGGTTGAGCCCGGCCTCGGCCACGGTGAGCGTCGGGCTTTGCACATCCAGGCGCACCTTGGCGAACTCGCTGTCGACATCCTTGTGCGCCAGTTGCAGGCTGGCGCTCAGTTGATGGCGCTGGTCGCGCCAGAGCACGCGTTCGCCGCGCAGGCTGAGCTGGTCGGTGATGCCACGGCTGTGCAGGGTCAGGTTGCTGAGCTTGACCGGCGCGCTGTATTCGGCGTGGCTGGCGAACAGGCTGAAGGTCCAGTAGCCGTAGGGAATGGCGTAGTAGAGGCTGGCATTGCGACTGTAGCGCTCGCCCTGGTTGAGGGTGTCGCTGGCGCTGAGGCTGAGCAGGTCATTGCCGGCCAGCGGGTTGTCCAGGCTCAAGCTGAGCACCCGGCGGTCGCGCCCGGTACTGGCGCTGCCGAGGTTGTCCAGGGCCGCGCCCAAGGCCACCCGTGGCTGCCCGGCGCTGCGTGGGCGCAGGATGATCCGCGTGGCGCCCGGTTGGCTGCCGGGGGCGATATCGGCGCCGAGGTCGACCGAACGCAGGCGGTTCAGCTGGTCCAGGCCCTGTTCCAGGTCACGCAGGTTCAACGGCTCGCCGAGCATGCCGGGGAAGGCCCCGGCCAACGATACCGGCAGCTGTGGGTCGACCAGCTCGATGGCCTCGACATAGCCTTCATCGACCAGGATATCCAGCGACTGGCCGGCAGCCGGGGCACGGCTCAGGTAAGGCCGACTGGCGACATAGCCCTGCTCCACGTACAACGCGGTGATGGTTGCCAGCAGGTGGTTGATCTGGCCAACGCCCATGCACGGCGCCAGCAACGGCTGGATGCGGCTATCGAGGCGGGCGCGATCGAGCAGCGTGACGCCACCGACACGCACCCCGGCCAACGGCCAGCAGTGGCTGTCCGGGGCGACGCTTGGCGCTGGCGCCGGGCCAGTGCCTGGCGTGGCGAAGGCGCCTCGCTCCAGTTGCCGACGGCGCTGTTCGAGTTGCAGTTGCTGCAGGTCCTGTTGCTGCTGTTGCTGTTGACGCAGCACTTCCTGGCCTGGGGTATCAGCCTGGGTGACACCGACGCACAGACACGACAGTGCGACGGACCATGAGAAGCGACGAGCAGGAGCAGACCGGTACCACATACAACACCTATAGCCAAATAAAGGCACGGCGAAAGTTGAACTTTGCAGTGCAGTTACTGGTGATTATCGGCTTGCGCCTAGTGAAACTTTAGTGTTCTGGAAATTCGCCTCACGATTAACTTTAAATTAAGAAAAGGCCAACCACTTCAATCGGTTGGAATCAATGTCCAACTAGACAATATTCCGATTGTCGAACAATCCAACCCGACTTTAGTCGCAAAACTGGGCGCATGCTGTTAAACACGAAACGGGCCAGTCAATATTTAGGAATGATTCACTGATACAACTTGCGAACGCACCACGGGGCCAGCTCGCTGCCACAGGGAAGTACCTGTGACAGCGGGCTGGCCCCGCGATGGAGGTGTTGCCGATATCAGGCGGCGAGCTGTTGCTTCAGCGCTGCCAGACCGTCTTCATAGATAGTCGTGAACAGCGCGGTCGCTTCGGCGTCGCTGATACCTTCAGGGACGAACGAACCGGACCATTCCACCCGCGCACCGCTGCCCGCAGCAACCACGCGCAGGGTCGACTGGTAGTCACGCACCGGCGCCGGGCCGCTGAGAATGGTGTAGCTGTAGCGGCGACCGGCCTCGTTGTAGTCCAGCAGGCGCTCGATGATGGTGTCGCCGTCGACGCTCTTGAGGGTGCGTACGCGCCCACCTTCGCTGAGGGCGCTTTCAGGGATGAACGGCAGCCAGTCGGGCAAGGCGTCGAAGCCGCCGATCAATTGCCAGACGCGGTCGGCGTCGATAGCGGTTTCGATGAAGGCTTGTGCGGTAGCCATGGTGATACTCCTGGGGGATTGCCCCACAAAAAGGCGAAAACAGCGATTCAGGTCGGGGCCGCGTGAAGCGGCCCCTGATGGCGTGGCGGTCAGGCGGTGGGCACTGGCGCCAGGGCGTTGATGAGCCCTTGCTGGCGCAGGTCGTTCCAGAACGCCATCGGGATCACCTGGCTCAGTGCGGCCAGGTCTTCGTTGGCGTGCGCTGGGCGGGTCGAACCCGGGATCACCGAAACCACGGCTGGGTGGGCCAGGGCGAACTGCAGGGCAGCGGCCTTGACGTCGACATCATGGGCGCGGGCCACGGCGCGGATGCGCTCGAGCTTGGCCAGCACGGTCGCATTGGCCTTCTGGTACTCGAAGTGCTCGCCACCGACGGTGACACCGGAGCTGTATGGGCCACCGACGACGATGCCGACGCCTTGTTCAATGGCCTGTGGCATGACGCGTTGCAGGGCACGGTCGTGGTCGAGCAGCGAGTAGCGGCCGGCCAGCAGGAAACCATCGGGCTTGGGCTCATCCAGGTCGAGGGTCAGTTCGACCGGCTCGACGCGGTTCACACCCAGGCCCCAGGCCTTGATCACGCCTTCTTCACGCAGGCGGGAGAGCACGCGGAAGGCGCCGGTACGGGCAGTTTCGAAGTGGCTCAGCCATTCATCACCGTAGAAGTCCTGGGCGATGTCGTGGATCCAGACGATGTCCAGGCGGTCGGTTTTCAGGCGGCGCAGGCTGTCCTCGATGGAACGCAGGGTGGCATCGGCGCTGTAGTCGTTGACGATGCGGTTGCGGTTGCCGTGTTCGAACAGGCCGCTTTTTTCGCCCAGTTCGCGGGCGGCGGGGTCTTCCAGCTCGTCGAGGATGATGCGGCCGATCTTGGTGCTGAGCACGTATTCGTCACGCGGGCGGCCGACCAGGGCGTTGCCCAGGCGGGTTTCGGACAGGCCCGCGCCGTAGAACGGGGCGGTGTCGTAGTAACGCACACCGTTGGCCCAGGCGGCGTCGATGGTGGCCTGGACTTCGGCCTCGGGGACATTGCGGAACATGTTGCCCAGCGGTGCGGCACCGTGGCCCAGCGGGTTGGCGATCAGAGACTTGAGGTTCATGGTGATTTCCTGGTTGGGGAGTCGCATGTCGGCTCCAATGACGGTGATGCTATGCCGCCCCAACCAAGACCGTCCAAGTCATAATTCGACAGACTTGAGACCTTTTATGCAAAGTCCTTGAATACAAACTCTGCCACCGGGTTCTCGCGGTCTACGTGAGGGCTGTCAGGCCCCCACTGCCGCCAACCGGCTAGGCCCCCTGCCGACGCATCGCCAGGATCGCCGCACCAAAGCCAATGAACGTGGTACCCACCACTCGGTTCACCCAACGCGACAGCGACGGCCGAGTGAGCACGCCCTTGGCCCGCGCGGCCAGCGCGGCATACAGGCTCAGCGAGGTCAGCGACAGCAGGATGAAGATCCCGGTGAGCACCAGGAACTGCGGCAGCAGCGCCGCGCCCTGATCGATGAACTGCGGGAACAGCGCGGTGAAGAACATGGTCGCCTTGGGATTGGTGACCGCGGTAACGAACGCCGACTTGTAGAGTTTCAATGGCTTCGGCCGACGCGAGCCATCGCCCGCCTCGGCACCGCCCAGCAGCATCGGGCTCTTCTTCAGCAGTTGCCGTACGCCCAGGTAGAACAGGTAGCCGGCACCGATCACCTTGACCGCGTTGAACAGCATTTCCGAACTGGCCAACAGGGCGCCCAGGCCCAGCATGGCGGCGGCCGACAGGCAGAACAGCCCGCAAGCGTTGCCCAGCGAAGACCACACCGCGCTGCGCTGGCCGTGGGCCAGGCTGTTGTTGATGGCCATCAGCGTGGCAGGCCCGGGGCTGGCAATGGCGATTGCGGCGACCAGGGTGAAAGCGAGAAGCGAGTGAGTGTCCATGTTCAGGCTCGGCAGGTTACGGAAGTTGGATAGTACCCGGGCTAGAGCGCTTGCGGGGCGTTCGATGCGCAGCACGCCGCCTGTCGCGATACAACGCCCGCGCCTCGCGGAGCATCTCGACCAGCCCCTGTGGCCAGACGACATCGCGGGTCTCGCGCAGCGCGTCGATCGACCACCAGCGGTGATCGGCGATGACCTCGGCCTCCTGCGTTGTCCAGTCATGACTGGATAACGTCTGGCTAGCCGCTCGCACCACAAAGTACCGTTCGACGGCCAGGACCCGCTCACCGCTGGGCAGCAGCAGTTCGAACTGACGCTCGGCGACAGGCGCATCCACGGCGCTCACACACAGGCCGGTCTCCTCGCGCAGTTCACGAATAGCCGCCTGCGCGAAACCTTCACCGGCCTCCAGGCCGCCGCCGGGCGTTGCCCAATAGTCCTTGCCGGCCAGGGCGCCATCCTGGTGGACAAACCTGAACAACAGGACCCGTCCCTCTGGGTCGAGGACCAACAACCGAGCCGATTGGCGTTCACGCATGACAATGTTCTTCCGTGCTGGGCTACAGGTGCGCCATGATACGCCCGCACACGCCTTGCAAGGACATCAGCATGCCCCGCCTGGACTGGCTGGACCGACACATGGACCACTGCGATACCCTCGCACAGTGGCTGCACCAACAATTCCATTACGAATTCGCCGACCTGCCGTTGCGCGACTGGCAGCGGACCTTCGCCGCCGGCCAGCGCGACGGACAATGGCAATGCCTGATTGCCCTCGACGGTGAACAGCTGCTGGGCAGCGCCGCCCTGGCGATCGATGACCTGCCGCAGCGACCAGAGCTGGGCCCGTGGCTGGCCTGTGTCTTCGTTGCCCCGCAGGCCAGGGGGCGGGGGCTGGCCGAACGCCTGATCGAAGGTGTCTGCGCGCATGCCCGCGGTGCCGGCATCGACAAGCTGTTCCTGCATACCCATGACCAGCAAGCCTACTACGCCAGACGCGGCTGGATTGCCCTGGAGCAGTTCCAGGCCTGGGGCAAGCCGCATTGGTTGATGTCGCGCGAGCTGGGAGCGCATCAATGGCAGCCCCTGCAATTTCGAAGATGGCTCGGTATCTGGGGCCGCTGCGCGCCCCTCTCGCGACGCAAGGCCGCTCCCACAGGGACCGCGCCGACCTCAGGGCATGCACCACACCGGTGGGAGCGGGTTACCCACGAAGCAAGCGACACGGTGCCTGGCACCGGCTACGCCGGTGTTCGCGACTGAAGCCGCTCCCACAGCAACCGCGCTAGCTTTAGCAGTTGAGCAAGACAGTTGCTCCCACAGGTTGCAGCGCAAGCTTGAGATCTTGCGCAATCCTGTGGGAGCGGGCTTGCCCGCGAACACCGGCAAAGCCGGTGCCAGCCGCCGCATCGTCTGATTTACCAGCAAGGCCGGCGCCTACAGGCAGCACACTGAAGAACGCCACAAATTCACTTTGCACGGAATTATTTAGCGCACCGCTGCCTCTGAGTCCTTAGTAGCGCTGGCCAACCCATGGCCATGCCGCCCGCCACCTAAGGACAACGGCCCATGAAATCACGCAGGAAACCCGTCAAGCCCATCGGCCTGAAGGACATCACCATCGTCGACGACGCCAAGATGCGCAAGGCCATCACCGCCGCCGCCCTGGGCAATGCCATGGAGTGGTTCGACTTCGGTGTCTACGGCTTCGTCGCCTATGCCCTGGGCAAGGTGTTCTTCCCCAACGCCAGCCCCGGCGTGCAGATGATCGCCGCCCTGGCCACCTTCTCCGTGCCCTTCCTCATCCGCCCACTGGGCGGGCTGTTCTTCGGCGCCCTGGGCGACCGCTACGGCCGGCAGAAAGTGCTGGCCGCGACCATCGTGATCATGTCCCTGAGCACCTTTGCCATCGGTCTGATCCCCTCCTACGCCAGCATCGGCATCTGGGCACCGGTCCTGCTGTTGCTGGCGAAGATGGCCCAGGGCTTCTCGGTGGGCGGCGAGTACACCGGCGCTTCGATCTTCGTCGCCGAGTACGCCCCGGACCGCAAGCGCGGCTTCCTCGGCAGCTGGCTGGACTTCGGCTCGATCGCCGGTTTCGTGCTCGGCGCCGGGGTGGTGGTGCTGATCTCGACGATCCTCGGCGAGGCACAATTCCTCGAGTGGGGCTGGCGCCTGCCATTCTTCCTCGCCCTGCCCCTGGGCCTGATCGGCCTGTACCTGCGCCACGCCCTGGAGGAAACCCCGGCCTTCCAGCAACACGTCGACAAACTCGAGCAAGGCGACCGCGAGGGCCTGGCCAGTGGCCCGAAAGTCTCGTTCAAGGAAGTGGCGACCAAACACTGGCGCAGCCTGCTGACCTGCATCGGCGTGGTGATCGCCACCAACGTCACCTACTACATGCTGCTCACCTACATGCCCAGCTACCTCTCGCACAACCTGCACTACAGCGAGGACCACGGCGTGCTGATTATCATCGCGATCATGGTCGGCATGCTCTTCGTGCAGCCGATCATCGGTCTGCTCAGCGACAAGTGGGGGCGCAAACCTTTCATCATCATCGGCAGCGTCGGTCTGTTCCTGCTGGCCATCCCGGCGTTCATGCTGATCACCAGCGGCAAGCTGGCGGTGATCTTCGCCGGGCTGCTGATGCTCGCCGTGCTGCTGAACTTCTTCATCGGCGTGATGGCCTCGACCCTGCCGGCGATGTTCCCCACCCATATCCGCTACAGCGCCCTGGCCAGCGCCTTCAACATCTCGGTGCTGATCGCCGGCCTCACCCCGACTATCGCCGCCTGGCTGGTGGAAACCACCGACAACCTGTACATGCCGGCCTACTACCTGATGGTCATCGCCGTGGTCGGCCTGCTCACCGGCCTGACCATGAAGGAAACCGCCAACCAGCCGCTGCGCGGCGCCGCTCCGGCCGCGTCGGACATCGAAGAAGCCCGCGAACTGCTGCAGGAGCACCACGACAATATCGAGCACAAAATCGAGGACATCGACGCGCAGATCGCCGAGCTCGAGGCCAAGCGCAAGACCCTGGCCCAGCAGCACCCGCGCATCGATTGAGCAACGGTTTGCGCATTCCGCCGGATTGCTTGCCTGATCCTCTGATCTTGCAGGCTGTAACGGTTCCGCGCGGGCAAGCCTGTGCTAGCGTTTCTGGATTGGGGAACAGTGTATTCCCCGCTTCCAGACCGTGATCAGCAGGTGAACTCCATGGAACTACGCATCAATCAGAAGACCTACCAGGTCGAGGCCGACGCCGACACACCCTTGCTCTGGGTGATCCGTGACGACCTCGGCCTGACCGGGACCAAGTACGGTTGCGGCCTGGCCCAGTGCGGCGCCTGTTCGGTACTGGTGGACGGCAACGTGGTGCGCGCCTGCGTCACTCCGGTGGCCGGGGTGGTCGGCCGCGAGGTGACCACCATCGAAGCCATCGAGGACGATGCGGTAGGCAAGCGCGTGGTCGAGGCCTGGGTCGAGCACCAGGTGGCGCAATGCGGCTACTGCCAGTCTGGCCAGGTCATGGCCGCCACCGCGCTGCTCAAGCACACCGCCAAGCCCAGCGCCGAGCAGATCGACGCGGCGATGGTCAACCTGTGCCGCTGCGGCACCTACAACGCCATCCATGCCGCCCTGCACGACCTCGCCGAAGGGGGTAAAGCCTGATGAGCCTGCGCATCGATAGCCCCGAAGACCTGCTGAAACTGCCGGCGGGCGAAACCGTCAACCTGTCGCGCCGGCGCTTCCTGGTCGGCACCACCGTCGGCGCGCTGGTGCTCGGCTTCGGCCTGCCCATGGGCGCACCACGAGTACAGGCTGCCAGTGCCGCCGAGCGTGGCACCCAGGTGCCGGCCTTCCTGGAGATCCGCCCGGACGGCAGCGTGCGCCTGCTCAGCCCATTCATGGAGGGCGGGCAAGGCGTCAACACCGCCATGGCGCAGATCATCGGCGAGGAGCTGGACCTCGAGCCAGCCCGCTTCCTGGTCGAAAGCGCGCCCGCCGGCGAAGCCTACGTGGTGATGGAAAACGGCCTGCGCATCACCGGCGGCAGCATGTCGGTGCGCATGAGCTACCCGACCATGCGCCGCCTCGGCGCCCTGGCCCGAGCCATGCTGCTGCAAGCTGGTGCCCAACGGCTGGGCGTGCCGGTGAGCGAGCTGACCACCGAGCCGGGCAAGGTTGTGCATGCGGCCTCGGGCCGTTCGCTCGGCTACGGCGAACTGGCCGAAACGGCCATGGACCTGCCGGTGCCGGACCCCGCCAGCGTCACCCTGCGCGACCCCAGCCAGTTCCGCTGGATCGGTAAGCCGGTGCAGCGCCTCGACGCCTACGACAAGTCCACCGGCAAGGCCGTGTACAGCATCGACGTCAAGGTCGACGGCATGCTCCACGCCGCCGTGCAGCATGCGCCACGCCTGGGCATGACGGTCGGCCAGCTGCGCAACGAGGATCAGGTCAAGGCCATGAAGGGCGTGCATTCGGTGCACCAGCTCCCCGGCGCGGTGGCGGTGGTCGCCGAGCGTTGGTTCAACGCCAAGCGTGCGGTGGAGGCCTTGCAGGTGGACTGGAAGGAACCCGGGGCCGACAGCAAGGCGCGGCCAATGCCGGCGGATTTTTCCAGCGATGGCTGGCGCGAGCACCTGGCCAGCCAGACCGGCCCGGCCCGTGACGAAGAAAACCAGGGCGACGTCGCCGCCGCGCTGGCCAGTGCCAAGACCACCGTCGAGGCCACCTACCACAACCAGTTCCTCAACCACGCCCAGTTGGAACCGCCTTCGGCCACCGCGCGCTTCAACCCCGACGGCAGCCTCGAGGTGTGGCTGCCCAACCAGGCCCAGGACATGTTCCGCGACGACATTGCCAAGCGCACGGGCCTTGCGCCTGAGCGCATCACCCTGCACTCGCCGTTGCTGGGTGGTTTCTTTGGCCGGCACTTCCTCTACGACGCGGCCAATCCCTACCCACAGGCCATCGCCCTGGCCAAGGCGGTGGGCCGGCCCGTGAAGCTGATCTGGAGTCGCGAGGAAGAGTTCCTGCGCGACGCCATGCGCCCCATGGCGGTGGCCAAGTTCCGCGCCGGGCTGAATGAGCAAGGCTTGCCGGTGGCCATCGAGGCAATCAGCGCCACCGAAGGCCCGACCGAGTCCATCGCCGGCCAGCAAGGCGACAAGGTCGACCCCACCGCCCTCGAAGGGTTGTCGGGCAAGGCCTACGCCATCGCCAACAAGCGTATCGCGCAGATCTATGTGAAAACGCCGGCCATGCAGGGCTACTGGCGCTCGGTGGGCAACTCGCTGAACGATTTCTTCTACGAATCGTTCCTCGACGAACTGGCCGACAAGGGCGGTCATGACCCCTTCGAGCTGCGTCTGCAACTGCTTCAGGGCAACCAGCGCCTGACCACCCTGCTGCAGGCGGTGGCTGAGTTGTCCGGCGGCTGGAAACGCGGGCCGTTCACCGCCGAGGACGGCAGCCAACGCGCCCGTGGCGTGGCCATGGCCTCGCCGTTCGGCTCGGAGGCGGCGGTGATCGCCGAGGTGTCGCTGGAGGGCGGCCAGGTCAAGGTGCACGACATCTGGCAGGCCATCGACCCGGGCAGCATCGTCAACCCGGCGATCATCGAGGCCCAGGTCAACGGCGCGGTGTCCCTGGGCCTGTCCCAGGTGCTGCTGGAAGAGGCGGTGTGGCACAACGGCGTGCCGCGGGCACGCAACTACGACCTGTACCCGATCCTGCCGCCATCGCGCATGGCCCGGGTACATGTGCGCATTGTCGAGAGCGGCGCGAAGATGGGCGGCATCGGCGAACCGCCGCTGCCTGCCGTGGCCCCCGCGGTGGCCAACGCCGTCGCGCGGTTGACCGGCCAGCGCGTGCGCAGCATGCCCTTGAGCCGCCATACCTTCAGCTGAGCCGACAAGGACTGCCCATGAACAACAGCCGATTCGCAACAACCGCCGGCTGGCTGGCCTTGCCGTGCCTGGTCGCGGCAGGCCTGCTGGCCTGGTACGTCACCCGCGAGCCCGCCTCGCCCTTCAGCGCCCAGGACAGCGCCGATGCCACCCTGGTCAGCCGTGGCGAGTACGTCGCCCGGCTCGGCGATTGCGTGGCCTGCCACAGCCTGCCGGGCAAGGCGCCGTTTGCCGGTGGCCTGGAAATAGCCACGCCGTTGGGGGCGATCCATGCCACCAACATCACCCCGGAGCGCGAGCACGGCATCGGCGCCTACAGCCTGGCCGACTTCGACCGCGCCGTGCGCCAGGGCGTGGCCCCGGGCGGGCGCCGGTTGTATCCGGCCATGCCCTACCCGTCCTACGCCAAGCTCAGCGACGACGATGTGCGCGCGCTCTATGCATTCTTCATGAAGGGCGTGCAACCGGCCGCCGAGGCCAATATCCCCAGTGATATTCCCTGGCCGCTGAACCTGCGCTGGCCCATCGCGCTGTGGAATGGCCTGTTCGCGCCGACCAGGCCCTATGCGCAGCAGCCCGAGCAGGATGCGCTGTGGAATCGCGGCGCCTACATCGTCCAGGGCCCCGGCCATTGCGGCAGTTGCCATACCCCGCGGGGCCTGGCGTTCAACGAAAAGGCCCTGGACGACAGCGGTGCGCTGTTCCTCGCCGGCGCCCTGCTCGACGGCTGGTACGCGCCGAGCCTGCGCCAGGACCACAACACCGGCCTGGGGCGCTGGAGCGAGCCGGAGATGGTGCAGTTCCTCAAGACCGGGCGGAACAAGCACGCGGTGGTCTACGGCTCGATGACCGAGGCGTTCAACAACTCTACGCAGTTCATGAGTGACGACGATCTGGCAGCCATCGCCCGCTACCTGAAGTCACTGCCTGGCGATCCTCAGCGCGATGGCCCGCCCTGGCAATACCAGGCACCGGTCGCTGCCAGCGAGGCGCCGGGGGCGCATACCTACGCGACCCGCTGCGCCAGCTGCCATGGCCTGGATGGCAAGGGCCAGGCCGAATGGATGCCGCCCTTGGCGGGCGCCACCTCGATGCTGGCCAGGGAGGATGCCTCGGCGATCAACATCACCCTCAACGGCTCGCAGCGTATCGTTGCCGCTGGCGTGCCGGATGCCTATCGCATGCCGGCGTTCCGCGCGCAGTTGTCGGACCAGGAGATCGCCGAGGTGTTGAGCTTTGCCCGCGCGGCCTGGGGCAATCACGGCGGTGCGGTGCAGGCCAAGGCAGTCGGCAAGTTGCGCGAGCATACCGACCCGGCCAGCAGCAGCCCGATCATCCTGCATATGCGCTGAGCAGGCACTGCGGTGGAGGGCACGGGCTTCGCCCGTGTTCGCGGGTAAACCCGCTCCCACAGGGATCGTGTCAGCTTTTAGCCATTGAGCAAGACAGTGGCTCCCACAGGCACACGGCAAGACGAGGTTTCACACTCCATGGAAAGCATCGACCTACTGGTGCTGCGCACCGCCCATGACTGGCTCCAGGCCGGCCACCGCGTGCTGCTCGCCACCGTCGCCCGCACCTGGGGCTCGTCGCCGCGCCCGGTGGGTTCGATGATGGCCCTGCGCAACGATGGCCGGGTGGTTGGCAGCGTGTCCGGCGGTTGCATCGAGGACGACCTGATCCACCGCTACACCACCGCCTATGGCGGCCCCGGCTTGCCCGAGGGGACGCCCGAGGTGATTCGCTACGGCATCAGCGCCGACGACGCCCACCGCTTTGGCCTGCCGTGCGGCGGCACGCTGGAGCTGATCCTCGAGTTCAATCCCGCCGTCGAACCGTTGCGGCAGTTGCTGGCCCGGCTCGACGCCGGCCAACTGGTGCGCCGTCACCTGGCCTTGGCCAGCGGCGCGGCCAGCCTCGAACACACCACCACCCCGGCACAGTTCAGCTTCGATGGCCAGCGCATGGTCAACACCCTCGGCCCTGGCTATCGCATGCTGCTGATCGGTGCTGGCGCACTGGCCGAGTACCTGGCGACCATGGCCCTGTTCAACGGCTTCAAGGTGGCGGTCTGCGACCCACGCCCCGAACACATGGCCACCTGGTCGGTGGCCGGCGTCGAACATCTCAAGGGCATGCCCGACGACATGGTGCGCGCGTACAGTGCCGATCTGCGCACCTGCATCATCGCCGTCAGCCACGACCCCAAGCTCGACGACCTGGCCTTGCTCGAAGCCCTGCACAGCCCAGCGTTCTACATCGGCGCCATCGGTTCGCGGCGCAACAGCCAGCTGCGCCGCGAGCGGCTGATCGAACATTTCGGCGAAAGCGAACAGTCCCTGGAACGCCTGCATGGTCCCATCGGTATCTACATAGGCAGCAAGACCCCGGCGGAAATCGCCGTGAGTGTGATGGCCGAGGTACTGGCGGCGAAGAATGCCGTGGCCTTGCCGGGCGCGGTGAATGTCTCGCAGGCCAAGGGTGAGCATGAGCATCAGCCTTTGTAAGGCCGGGACCGGCCCGCCTGCACGCACTGGTCAACCTGTGTCTATGCTTCTTCTCGCATACACCCACCGGTAACGACCACAAGGAAGACAGGCCAATGAACCCCACCCGTTCCCTCGCACGTGCTGTAGCTTTCGCCTCGTTAGTGTCCGCCGCCAGCTTCGCCGCCCATGCCGCCCATGCCGCCCAACTGCCCATCGCCAGCGAAGCGCTGGAAAGCCATGTCACCACCGAGGTCACCGCCATCGACCTGGCCAACCGCCAAGTGACGGTCAAAGGCCCTCACGACAAGGACGTGATCTTCCAGCTCACCGAACAGGCCAAGGCCCTGCCCAATCTCAAGGTCGGCGACCAGATCGACATCAAGGTGACCCGCGCCGTCGCCTACGTGCTCAACACCCGGGAAGGCGGCGCGCCGAAGGCCTCGGTGGAATCCGGCACCATCCGCGCCACGGCGGCCAACCCCAACCCCGGCGGCGAAGCCTTCCGCCAGGTCAAGGTCACCTCGCAGATCAAGAAGATCGACCTCGCGGCCCACGAAGTGACCCTGCTGCCACCGGAAGGCAAGCTGCAGGTGGTCAAGGTCGAGGACCCTGAACTGCAGGCACGCATGAAAAACCTCAAGGTCGACCAGACCGTGGAAGCGATCTACACCGAAGTGCTGAGCGTGGAGACTTCGCGCCCAGCCCAGTAAGGCACTGCCCGCCCGGCGCATTGCCAAGGCGATGCGCCGGGCCGTAAGGTGGCACCCCGGCTTATCAAGGAGTGCACGCCATGGTCACCTGCCACCTCAAGTATCTCATCGACCCTTACCAGGTCCCGGCCTTCGAAGCCTACGGCAAGCTGTGGATCGACCTGGTCAATCGCATGGGCGGCACCCATCACGGCTACTTCCTGCCCAGCGAAGGCGCCAACAATGTCGCCTACGCCTTGTTCAGCTTCCCCAGCCTGGCGGCGTACGAGCAATACCGCCAAGCGTCCGAAACCGACCCCGAGTGCATCGCCGCCTTTGCCCTGGCGACCGAGCAGCGTTTCATCCTCAGTTATGAACGCAGTTTCCTGAGGCCGGTGTTCAGCGCATAGGCGCCTTGCTAGCGCCTACAGGTCGTCGGCATCCGCCTGCAAGGCCGCGATGAAGTCATCCAGGGACAGGCGTACGGTGGGCCAATCCTTCACGTAGTGGTGCTCGATCAGCACCTCATTCTCTTCGAACGCCACGTAGTAGGCATTGCCGCTATAGGCTTCCACCACCCGGTTCTGCCGCGCGGCCAAGGCCTTCTCCAGCAGGTGCTCGCGAGCAACACCCGTCACCTCGTCGTCGAGGAACTGTTGAAAACCAGACGTATTGGGGTTGGACATGCGCAGGCTCCTTTGCCGGGAAAACGAAAAGAGCCGGGCATTGCGCCCGGCCCTGCCGAGGATGACGCAGAATCAGTAGTCAGGATAGGCCGTGGTCACCACCGTGCCAGTGGCATCCATGTAGCCGACGATGTTGAACGACGCCGCCGGGGTGCCGGCCTGGCAGCTCGCCCCCGACGGGCCGCGGAACTGTGTGCCGTTCAGCGCGGTGCGGTTGTTGTAGGCGTTCTGGATGGCCGCCACCACATTGGCCTGCGAGCAGCTATCCGGGAACATCGTGGAGATGCTCTTGGTGGCGGTGACACCGTGCTGGGTGATGTTGAAACTACGCAACACGTAGATCCCGGCAGGCCCCTGCGGGGTATTGGTGGTGGCCGCCGTGAAGGCCACGGTAGCTGGCAGCTGGCCTGCCGGTCGGCTATGGAAGCCCTTGGCCCGGTTGTTGGCCACCTCGCCGCAGAACACATGTTGTTGATTGACCGCCGGCGCGCCGCCCGAGTTGGGCTGCGGGCATTGCACGGCAGCCTCGGCGGATGCCATCGGCACCAGGGTAAAGGCCAGGCTACCGATTACCGCCAGGCCCGCCAGTGCGGCACGTGCTGGGTTAAGTGCGAAAGTCTTTTTCATCTTGAAGCTCCTTTTGCAGTGACAGGACGTTGTTGTCCTCTGGCTCCGCCGCTGCCGGCGGAAAACGCGAATGGGGTCAGCCGAGCAGCAACCACTTGGCCCGGGCGAGGTAGGCGGCGCGATCATCAAGGCCGTTGAAACCGCCATTGACGCGTCGGGTGACCTCGCGCAGGTCGTCCTTGTCGGCCCAGTCGTTGAGCGTGCGGTTGGCCCAGAACCAGCCGGCGACATCCACCGCCAGGGCCGGGTCGCTGCTCACCAGGGCGGGGTCGTCCTTGTTCTCGAAGTCACGCTTGCAGTACTGGCCGTACTGGCGGTAGTTGGCGCGGCCGGTCAGCTGGATCAGCCCACGGCCCTTGAAGCGCGGGCCATCGCCCGTCTGCAGGTTGCCCAGGTCCTTGCGCCCCTCGTAGGCGCTGCCCGAGGCCAGCTCCTCGGTGTAACGCAGGCAGCCGCTCTCGTGGGCGATCTGCGCAAGGAAGTGGGCGATGCGCAGCGGCGTATCGATGCGGTAACGGGTCAGCACATCGAGCACGGGTTGGTGGAACGCGGCGATGCGTGCGCTGCTGGCGTTGATCAGCGCCAACCAGAGCTTGGGCTGGGTGAGCCCGCCGGACAGGCCGCCGCGCAACGCGGCCAGGGTGGCATCGCCCGCCGTCACCGGCTTGCCCACCGGACTGCCGATGATCTGCTGGAAGTTCTCCAGGGCGCCGCGAGTGCCGGCGCCCCACAGGCCATCGGTGCCGAGCGCGCAGCTGAAACCGCGTTGCCCGCTGTTGAGGTTGAGCAGCAACTGCAGGCTGCGCACATCGGCGGCCGCGTTGTTGCCGCCGGTTCCTACGCTGTTGGTGATGCACATGGTCAGCTCCTTTTTCCGGGCAAGCCGCTCCCCTTGGGGCAGCGGGCGAGCCGTGCCTTGGTGGCGGAACGAAAGGTGTCGGGTGGCGGCGTTACTTGCCGGACGGCAAGACGGTCAGGCTGTAGGCCAGCTTGTTGCGTTGGGTGAACAGTTGCAGTTGCAGGCCGCCACCGTCCGGCTGGCTCTGCAGGTAGCCCTGCGCAAGCGGCCCGCACAGTCCTGGGCCCGCGCCTTCCAGGCCGTAACTGTCAACCTGCCCGCTCGCCCCGCTGTACTCCAGGTCGAAGCCGCATTTCCAGTTGCCGTTGAAACGCACCTTGCCCGCGCGATCCCCCAGCCCGGCGGCGGGCTCGATATCCAGGACCACGGGTATGTCACGGCCATCGTCCTTGAGCGTGCCGCGGTACTCGACGGCCCAGGCCGATGCCAGGCTGGCGAGCGCCAAGGCACCCACGCATGCGGTTAGCAGCTGTTTCATGGTGACTCTCCTTGTTGGTTGATTACGCGGTTCAGAACGCCAGCACCAGCCCCGCCCACTTGGCGATGGCCAGGGCCAGGTCAGGCTGGATCGCACCGAGGGCCACCAACGCCGACAGTACCGCCGCGCCAATGGCGCACAGCACTCGCCTGCCAGTGGACATCCGCGCCGCTTCGCCAGGTTTTTTCTTCAGGATCGAGCGCATGGTCTGGGTCTCCTGGGTTGAAAGCAGCAGCCGCATCGAGCGGTCAGTTCGCCTGGTCATCGCCGGGCCTCCGGTAGTGCCCGAACAGCTCGCCATCGAGGCATACGACGATCGCCTCCTGGGCATCGCCGGGCACGGCGATGCTCAACTCATGCACGGCTTGCTTGCCGCGTGGCGCGCGGCCGACCCTTATGGCCAGGCAGCCCGGGGTGTCGCCTGGCTCGACGGTCGCCGCCAACAGCACCTGCATCTGGGCGATGCGGATACCCGGCCAGCGATACCCGGTGGCCTGCTGCGCGCAGGCCATGGCGCCACCGAGGGCCTGGACGAATTCTTCGAGGTGGTTCATCACGAGGCCTCCTGTTCGTCGGGCAGCCAGAACGGCCGACGGGCGAAGCCCACGTGGTAGATGAGCGACTGCAGCACCACCTGGTGCTCGCCGATGTTGAGCAGGTTGAAGCTTTTCTCGATGCCGACGATGCGCCCCTTGGGCGGCTCGCTCAGGCAGCGGTTGAGCAGCGCGGTCTGCGCCTGGATGACCTCCTGCGACGTCAGCTTCTCCGGATCGGTGCTGCCGACGACGATGCGTTTCACATATCCCACGTCCGTTAGATCGAACATCACGGAACTCCTTTCCGGAAAAGACTGACGGCCAACCCCCGGTCAAGGCTCAGGCGAACCTGGGGCTGACGTTGGGCCGCTCACCCTTACTGCTGGGTGATGGCTTTTGGCGCAACCGACTGCGAGATCATGTCCAGCACCCGGGCCAGCCCTTCCGGCATACCGTCGTCGGCGGCGTGAACCTCGACGTGGTACTTGGCCGACTGGTCGGTCGAGCGGGTGTTCTCCTTGTGCGAGGACACCGAGCCGGAGATGTTGACCTTGGCGCTGAACGGTCCCCAGCCCACGCTGGCCTCGGCCGACATCGCCGCCTGGGCGTCGGTGGCTTCGCGTGATTGCTCGGAGTTCTTCACCTCCATGTCGAAGGTGATGTCGACCTTGTTGATCGACAGGTTCGGCACCTTGACCACCGCCAGCAGCGGTACTTCCAGCTCGACGCGCTCCATGGGGATGGTGCCGTCGTCGGGCTTGCTGGTGGAGGGGCGGTCGAAGCGGAAGCTGACCGTGCGCACATCACCCACCCGGTTGGGGTCGGTGTTGTTCGGGTCGGGCGCCGGTGGCAGGAAGCCAATCACCTTGATGAAGTCGGCGGTAGCGTTGGCCAGGCGGACCTGGGCGTCGCAAGCGGCGGTCAACGGACCACCGATCAGGTCGCCCATGGGCAGGCCGCGGAACTGGTCACCCATCGAGAAGTTAGCCATCTGTGTCTCTCCTAGATCAATTTATCGAGGTTTTGCAGCAGCCGAGCCATCCCCTCCGAAGGGGGCTGGGTTTCGACTTTGAGGGTGACGCGCGCCAGCGGCCCGCCTTCACCATTGCGGCGAACGCCCAGGTCGACGTTCAGAGCCTTGTGGTTCTCGCTCGGCCAGCCCGAGTCATCGGCGCCGGCATTGGCCGGTCCGACGTTCGCGGCTGAACCGTCATCGGCGTTCAGGCCTACCTCGAACGAGATTTCCATATCCTTGACGGCCATCAGCCGTGCCCCTACCAGCGACAACAGCGGCACCCGCACCACGCGCTCCTCGCCTTCGCGCGCCTCGGGCGAATGGGACGGCAGGCGCACATCGATGCTGACCGGGCGGTTGTCTTCGTCGAAGTACTGGCGCACGGTCGAGACCTGGAAGCGCTGGATCTTGTCCTGCGCCTCGGCGACCGCGCCGGCGATGCTCTGGATGAGGTGGTGGAGGGATTGATTCGCCACGTCCGACGCTCCTTGTCTGCTGCGGTGCCGATGCCGTCCGGGTGGCTTCGGTGGAGACACGTGCGTTGCGGGCTCAGGCCCTGACGACGGCACCGGGTTGATGGGTGGTTGGGTTAGCAGGTGAGGCCAGCGTACGGCGAGCAGCGCCAGGCGTCCGTGGCCAGGCGTCCCGAAAACCTGGCCAGCGGTCCCAATGTCACTGCTCGGCGAGTGCGTGCAGCCAGCTCGCCAGTGAAGGCGGCTCGTTGGCTGACAGGCGCAGGCCGGTCAGTTCACCGCGCTGCAGTGCGCGGCGCGCGGCCCGTGGCGACAATCCGAATGCCTTGCGAAACACCTTGCTGAAATGCCCTTCGTCGGCGAATCCATGGGCATAGGCCAGGTCGCCAATGCGCCGCCCGGCATTGCCAGGCTCGCCCAGGGCCAGCAGGCAGCGTCGCAGACGCCGCTGCAGCAGGTAGTGCCCGACCCCGCCAAAGGGCGCGAAGGCGCGGTACAGCTGACTGCGCGAGGTGCCCACGGCCTTGGACAGGTGTGCCGGGGTCAAGTCGTCGCGGTGCAGGTTGAGCTCGATGTACTGCCGCGCCCGGCGCCCGAGCGCCACATGGCTGGACGGCAGCATGGCCCGCTGCTGCGTGCCTTCGCTGATCAGACAGGCAGCGACCACCCTCAGCAACGGCAGGCCCAGCTGCATCGCCTGCGCCTGGCTCAACTGTGTCGCGGCAACGGCGAGTGAAGTCAGCAGGCCAGCCAGCAAGTGTCCCACCGCGCTCTCGCGGCGCAGGCGCAAGCCATGCAGCAGCGGGGGCTCCTGCCCCAACGCCGTGCGCGGCACCAGCAGGCTCAGGCCTTCGCCAGCCGGCACATGGAAGGTCGCGGGTTGGCTCAGGTCGAGCGCTACGACATCCCCAGGGCGAACGCGCAAGCCATTGGCGCAGGCCAAGCCGCGCTGCAACGGCAGGTGCAGCAGATAGTGGTCGAGGTCGCACCAGCCCAATCGGTGGCGGTCGCGCTCATACCGGGCAGCGTCGAGGCGTCCGCTGCACAGCAGGAAGCACTGGAAGTGAAAGACCTTGAGCGAGGCGACGAAAGCTGAGCCTGCGTCGGCAACGGGGTCGAACAACAGGTCGGCAGTTTGCCGCCAGTTGGCAAAGTCGTCGGTCACGATATGCAGGTGCGGTAGGCAGGTGTCGAGGGAGGTGGGGGTACGAGGGTGGGTGGGTGAGGCGTGGTTTTCCATAGTGAAGGCTCATCTCTCCTTGAGTTGAGCCGGAAAAGTGGTTCACTTCCGAGCGCTCTGTAGCCACTTGCCACTACCGCTGCAAGGCCGCCGGAAGCAACGGCTGCCATGGGCTTTCACAAAACAACAGTAATTGCCCGAATAACCCGTATTTTTTCCCTAACGAAAATGTAAAATTCGATTTCGCATACCTATAACAAGTTGGGAGCTTCACAATGTTTGCCTTCTTCCGCCCTGCCGCGCACCAGGCGCCGCTGCCCGACGAACGCGTCGACAGCACCTACCGGCGCCTGCGTTGGCAGATTTTCGCCGGGATCTTCTTCGGCTACGCCGGCTACTATCTGCTGCGCAAGAACTTCTCCCTGGCCATGCCCTACCTCATCGAGGAAGAGGGCTACACCCGTGGCCAGCTGGGCCTGGCAATCTCCGCCATCGCCATCGCCTATGGCCTGTCCAAGTTCCTCATGGGCCTGGTCTCGGACCGCTCCAACCCGCGCTACTTCCTGCCCTTCGGCCTGCTGATCTCGGCCGGGGTGATGTTCATTTTCGGTTTCGCGCATTGGGCCACTTCCAGCGTGGCGATCATGTTCGTGCTGCTGTTCATCAATGGCTGGGCCCAGGGCATGGGCTGGCCGCCGAGCGGACGGACCATGGTGCACTGGTGGTCGCAGAAAGAGCGCGGTGGCGTGGTGTCGGTATGGAACGTCGCCCACAACGTCGGCGGCGGCCTGATCGGCCCGTTGTTCCTGCTGGGCCTGGGCTGGACCAATGACTGGCACGCGGCCTTCTATGTACCTGCAGCGGTAGCGGTGCTGGTGGCGGTGTTCGCCTTCGCCACCATGCGCGACACCCCGCAATCGGTGGGCCTGCCACCGGTCGAGCAGTACAAGAACGACTACCCCGAGGGCTACGACGAGAGCCACGAGCAGGAGTTCAGCGCCAAGCAGATCTTCGTCGAGTACGTGCTGCGCAACAAACTGCTGTGGTACATCGCCCTGGCCAACGTGTTCGTCTACCTGCTGCGCTACGGCGTGCTGGACTGGGCGCCGACCTACCTGAAGGAAGCCAAGCACTTCAGCGTCGACACCACCTCGTGGGCGTACTTCTTCTACGAGTGGGCCGGCATTCCCGGCACCCTGCTGTGCGGCTGGATGTCCGACAAGATCTTCCGCGGCAACCGTGGCCTGACCGGCATCGTGTTCATGGCCCTGGTGACCGTGGCCACCCTGGTGTACTGGCTCAACCCACCAGGCAACCCGACCATCGACATGATCGCCCTGTTCTCCATCGGTTTCCTGATCTATGGGCCGGTGATGCTGGTCGGCCTGCAGGCGCTGGAGCTGGCGCCGAAGAAAGCCGCCGGTACCGCCGCCGGTTTCACCGGGCTGTTCGGCTATCTCGGTGGCTCGGTCGCGGCCAGTGCGGCGATGGGCTATACCGTCGACCACTTCGGCTGGGACGGTGGCTTCGTGATGCTGGTGAGCGCGTGCGTGCTGGCGATCGCCTTCCTGATCCCGACGTTGCGCCATACCCAGACCGCAAGCGTTGAACGCGAACGCGCAACCGCCTGACCTCCCAGGCAATAGCGCCAGACGCACCAACCGCGCCTGGCGCCACGCTCAAGCTGCACGCCAGCACGCCTTACAAACGCTTCATGTCCTCGATCAGGTCGTAGCCTTGCCCATCATCGAATCCTGAGGCGCCGTAGTCATGACCGACGTTGGCGTTACCCGGCAGGCCAGTATCAAACGTGAACCTTGCGAGGTGTCCTGCCATACGGCCAGGTCCCTGGCCGTCCAGTTTTGATCCAGGGCGTTAGGCTCACGGTGCTGCGGTAGCGCTACAAATGCTGATGTAGAAATTCGATCACGCGTCGCAAGGCCACCCGGGTTGGATGATCGGGCGGTGCATGACCTGCCGCCGTATATTCGTACGTCAGCAAGGCGTGATGGGTGTCGCGAGTGTCGTTGGGCGGTGCGTAGGTGTAGACCACTGCACGATCGCCGAAAGCCTCCTGCAAACGTTGCACGCGCGCCGCCGCGCACAAGCGGTCATCACTGAAGCGTTGCACGAGCAGTTTCGTACCGCCGCTGCCGGCCATCAGGCTGGCGTCCTGCAGATCCTTGTCGGCAACGTTCAACTCCCTCATCCAGTCTCCCGCCCCCCTGCCCGTCAGCCAGTAACCGAAGCGGAACGGAATGGCTGGCTGCGACGCCACGGCTGCCGCCACGTTGCTCTCGAGTATCAACGGAACCACGAATGCTCCAGTGACGCACATTCCGATCACCCCCATGCGAGCATGCCCATCGCGTTCACCGAGCTCACGCACCAGCGCACGCAACCAATCGCTGACCGGTGCGCGACGCCCCGCCTTGAGGTAGGCAAACTCCCTGTTGATGCACAGGGCATAGCCGCGCAGCAAGGAGCCTTTTTCCTCAGGCTTGCCGAACAGCAAAGGTAGGTAGACACGAAACCCGGCATCAACCAGGCGATCGGTGAACCCCAGGGTCTCTCGCGTCAAGCCCGGCAGTTCATGCATCAGCAGGAGCGGTTTGCCACTGCCTTTGCTGTAGACCTTGTGACGGTAATGGCTGTCGTCGAAATCGAATACCTGGAAGCCGCTCATGTCCATGCTCGTCGCCTCCGTAATCAAGGCTGTATGCGATACGTTGAAGTGACCAGCGCGCCGATGAACGTCATCAGCTGGCAACTGTAGATGCCGCCATGACCGGTGATGATCGGCGCCTTGACCCGGACGTTGAGCACCGGGTTATAGGCCGGTGTGTTCCTCGCCTCTTTCGTTCTTTCGAAGGTGAGATCAAAGAACTTCGGCTTGCCGTCCTTGCCCACCCGGTTGGCAAAGAAACGGGTGGTCGTTGAGCCCCCACCCGAGGTCGACAATGAGGCCAACTTCATCTGCCCGCGCTGCCTGGCCAGCGGGTCGATGTATTGCTCGCAGCCACTGAACGAGCCCTCCTCGACGGCACCTTCAGACTGTAGGCTCGACGAAAGCTCATGGGTCTGGTAGGGGCGGTAATGGCCAACGGCGACCGTGTTGGCAGCAAAGCCTTCGGGTACATCGCTGGCGTATTTTTGCAAGGCGGCCCTCGGCGCGCGGGCAATCCTGAACAAGGTTCCGGTTGCCTGGTCGGTGGTGCCGGTGACGATTGCCAGTACTGGCCTTTGGTCCTGCCGGTAATGGCAGCCCACGCTCAACTTGTGCAAAGTTGCCAGGCGCATGGCTTCAAAGGCCGGATTGATAAGCACGACCAGGTCGCCCACTGTCTTGAGCGGCTCTGGCGGGTTGCTGACGCATTGGGTGGTATCCAACTGATCCGGCGCATCGAACCCAGCACTCTGGGTAAATCGCTCCAGCAAGATCGGCGCGAGCGCTGTATAGAGTACGGCCGCGCCAAAGCTATGCCCAACGAACACCAGGCGGCTCTGCGTGTCCTGGGTGGCTTGCAAGCGGCTGCCATTGCGCCGGACACGCTCTTTGTCCAGGCGCAGCAGCACTTCGGTGACCGCGCCGCTGCCTACGCTGTGGGCCGTCTGCTTGCGATCCCAGAAGGTGAAGTAGTCAAGCGGCGAGTTCCACCTCAGCACTTGACCACGCCATCCCATGTACACCCCCACCACTTCGCGGGTGCAGCCATCCATCGCGGCGATATTGCGCATTGCCAGTTTGAACTCGCGCACATCCTCATCGTCAGGAGCGGCGGAATGTCGCCAGCCGTGCAAGTAGGTGACGATCAGCAGCGGACGCTTGATATGGCGGATATCGCCCATGAGTGTTTCAAATGCCGCAGGGTTGAGCAGGTTGCCGTACTCGTCGAACTCGACGAAGCCATGCCTGAAACTGGCCACTCCGTTACCACCCGGGCAGGTGGCGAGCGGCGTGGCCAGGTCATAGGCTTTGAGCGATGGTTCGGATGGATTGTACTGCTTGAGCGGGGCGCAGCCCGCCAGCAGCACGCACAAGATGGCGATCATTGTCCGCATGACATGCTCCCCGGTTGGCTACCTGCTTTTGAGCAGCGTAGCGGGGATTAGCCGGGCATGCTGGCACGTTGTCACCTTATGGCTGTAGGCGCCAAGGCACGCCGGTCTGGCATCATGTCATATTGCCTCTGGCCACTACCCAGATCTGGCCCGATCCCGCGCCGGACACTGCGCGCGGTACAGGTTCAACGCCGTATTGATGATGCCGATATGGCTGAACGCCTGGGGAAAGTTCCCAAGCATCCGCTGCCCTACCGGGTCGTACTGTTCGGCCAGCAGCCCCACGTCGTTGCACAATCCGCTGAGCCGCTCATACAGCGCCTGCGCCTGCTGCTGCCTGCCCAGCAGCACATACACATCCGCCAGCCAGAACGAACACACCAGGAACGTCCCCTCCCCCGGCGTCAGGCCATCGCTGCAGCTATCGCTGTCGTAGCGCAACAGCAGGCCGTTGCGCAGTAGCCGTCGTTCGATCTGCTCGAGGGTACGTAGAAAACGTGGGTCCTGCGGTGGCAGGAAGCCGGTCAGTGCCAGCTGCAGCAGGCTGGCATCGAGTTCGGCGGAACCATAGGCCTGAACAAAGTACTGCCCTTCGGCATCCAGCCCGCGCACGCAGACCTCACGGTGTATCTCGTCCGCCACCTGGCGATAATGCTGCCCGCGCTCGCGGTCTTCCTCGGTGGTCTCGGCCAGGCTTGCGGCGCGGTCGAACGCCACCCAGGCCATGACTTTGGAATGCACGAAATGCTGGCGGCCGCCACGCACCTCCCAGATGCCTTCATCTGGTTCGCGCCAGATGCTTTCCAGGTACGGCAATATCGACCGGGCGATGGCCGAGCCGCGTGGATGCCGCGGCAGGCCGCCCTTGATGGCCTGGGTCATGGCATCGGCCAGCTCGCCATAGATATCCAGTTGCCGCTGTTCGGAGGCCGCATTGCCGACCCGCACCGGTTGCGAGCGCTCATAGCCGGGCAACCACGGCAAGGTGAATTCCGGCAGGTCACGCTCTCCGGCCAGCCCGTACATGATCTGCATCTGCTCGGGGTTGCCCGCCACCGAGCGCAGCAGCCATTCGCGCCAGGCCTGGGCTTCGTCGAAGTAGCCGAGGTTCATCAGCGCCAGCAAGGTCATGGTGGCGTCACGCAGCCAGCAGTAGCGGTAATCCCAGTTGCGTTCACCGCCAACGCGCTCGGGCAGCGAGGTGGTCACGGCGGCGACCATGCCGCCGGTGGGCGCGTAGGTCATGGCCTTGAGCGTGAGCAGCGAACGGCGTACCAGCCCGGTATAGGGGCCGACCTCGGGGCAGCGGGCGGCGAAGGCCTGCCATTGGTCGATGGTTTGCTGCAGGTCGTGGTCGACATCGCAGCCGGGCTGCACCGGCAGATGGGAGGCCTGGTGGCACAGGCTGAACACCTGGCGCTCGCCTGCGCGCAGGCGAAAGCGGGCGACGCTGTGGTGGTCGCGGCCGTGGGTTTCGGTGCTGCTGCGCAGGATCAGGCGGTCGGGGCCGGCGACGGCGCTGAGGGTCAGGGGTTCGAGCTTTTCGACCCAGGGCACGCTGCGGCCGTAGTCGAAGCGCAGCACCAGATCCATTTCGAACGCGGTCTCACCGGCGAGGCCTTCGACGATGCGCAGCACAGCGTTGTGTTCGCCCAGGGGCATGCAATCGAGCACCCGGGCGCGGCCGCTGGCGGTGGTCCAGGTGGTTTCCAGCACCAGGGTGTCGTCGAGGTACCGACGGGTACTGTGCTCGACCGGATCGCTGGGAGCGATACGCCAGCGGCCGTTCTCCTCATTGCCCAGCAAGGCGGCGAACACCGCGGGGGCGTCGAAGCGCGGCAGGCACAGCCAGTCGATGGCGCCGTCGCGGTTGACCAGAGCGGCGCTGCGGCAGTTGCCGATGAGGGCATAGTCTTCGATATGGGCGGGCATCAGAGGTCCTCGGGCGGGGGCTTGAGGTTGGATGCCGAGGCGGGATTGCTGGTTCAATTGAGGCACCCGGTGCTGGTTGTTGTTGCCGTTGCCGTTGCCGTTGCCGTTGCCGTTGCCGTTGCCGTTGCCGATCAAGAGGCTATCGCCAAACCCCGCGAGCGACAGCTGCGCCAGCCCAGGCGCCGCCCGTACCTTCGCGACTTCAGGAGGCCGAACGCAGGCCTTGCGGAGGGAGGTGACGGGCATGGATGCCCGTCAAGCGCTGCGCCCCAGGATGGGGCGTTCAGCGCGGTCCTCCCGGGAGCAAGGCCGGAGTGAGGGGACCCGGAGCGTAGCGGAGGGCCGGATGAATGGAGCGCAGCGTTTTTTGGTTACTTTTTGTCGCGTTTGACAAAAAGTGACTCGCCGTTGAACTGACCCCCGAAAGTTGGACGCCTGACCCCAAGCGGAGGGTGTTCCATGACGAAATACGACCTAGCGCTCAAGCAAGCACTCATCGAGGAGTGTCTTTCTGCCCGGAGTGTTCATGAGGTGGCACTGAGGCATAGCCTGAGTGCATCGCTGCTGCGCCGTTGGATAAAGGGCTATGAGCAACACGGTGCTGCAGGTCTGGCTACCAAGTACAGCCACTACGACGCCCAGTTCAAGTTGAAGGTTTTGCAGTGCATCGAGCAAGACGGACTGTCAGCCCAGCAAGCCTGCATACAGTTTGATATTCGTGGCCCGAGTAGCATCAGGCAATGGAAAAGGTTGTACGATGAAGGCGGACTAGAAGCACTTCACCCGCATCGTGCCCGAGAATCCAGTATGCCCCGCAAAGCATCAGAACAACCCAACGTAAGCCCTGCTAAGCCTGCAGATGCTGAGTTGACACCTAAGCAAATGCTCGAAGAGCTGGAGTATTTACGTGCGGAGAATGCCTATCTAAAAAAGCTCGATGCCTTGATCCAAGCGGATCCACGCACTGCGCAACCAAGAAAGCGCAGGCTGTCCAAGGATTGAGGCATGAACATCGACTGGCTCTGCTGTTACGTGCTGCAGGGCTGGCACGCAGTACCTTCTATTACCAAAGCAAAGCCTTGGTGGCCGACAAGCATGCGGCCCTCAAAGAACGCATCAAGAGTGTCTATCACAGGCATAAGGGGCGGTACGGCTATCGCCGCATCACCGCCGTGCTTGGGTGCCATGGCGAGGTGATCAATCACAAGAAGGTGCAGCGGTTGATGCAGTTAATGGATCTGAAATCGCTGGTAAAAGTGAAGAAATATCGCTCCTACCGAGGTTCCGAAGGGCTTGTTGCATCTGATCTGCTCAAGCGTGAGTTCAAGGCGGAAGCCCCTAATCAGAAATGGGTAACCGATGTGACAGAGTTCAAGGTGAAAGGGCAGAAGCTGTTTCTTTCGCCTGTGATGGACCTGTACAACGGCGAAATTCTTGCCTATCAGATCAATCCGCGCCCTGAGTTCAAGATGGTGTCGGCGATGTTGGAGCAAGCTTTCGAGCGGCTGAACCCAGATGACAAACCGATATTGCACTCCGATCAGGGCTGGCAATACCGACAGCCCGCTTATCGACATATGCTGGGCAGAAAGAAAATACAACAGAGTATGTCGCGTAAGGGTAACTGCCTGGACAATGCCGCGATGGAAAGCTTCTTTGGCACACTCAAGAGCGAGTTTTTCTATTTGCAATCGTTTGAGAGTGTTGAACAACTGGCGTCAGGCCTTGAGGACTACATCGCCTACTACAACCAAGAGCGTATAAGTCTAAGACTGAATGGCTTGAGTCCGGTACAATTTCGGACCCAAGCGCTGAACCCATAGCGTACCCCGTCCAACTTTCGGGGGTCAGTTCACGTAAGGGCGAAAAGGTGACTATGCGTCGGCATCGTAAATGAATGCGCTTACATCTGTAGAAACCCACGCCGACCGACTTTGACTTTCAGAGCGTGGGTTTTGAAAGTTATACGCTCATTCATTGGCGATGGCGACGCATAGTCACCTTTCCGCCCTTACGGCGGGTAACTTTTTGAAGGATCAAAAAGTCACCAAAAAATCCTCGCTCCATTCATCCGGCCCCTACGCTTCGCTCCGGGGTCCCCTCGCTCCGTTCTTGCTCCCGGGAGGACCGCGCTGAACGCCCCATCCTGGGGCGCAGCGCTTGACGGGCATCCATGCCCGTCACCTCCCTCCGCAAGAACTCCGCTCGGCCTCGTGAAGTCGCAATTGGCGGCGCCTGAAATATCGCGCGCTTAGAAGCAAAAGCAAAAGCAAAAACAAGAGCAAAGAGCCAAAAGCTAGAAACTAGAAGCTAGAAGCTAGAAGCTAGAAGCTAGAAGCCCTGTGACAAATAATCACATTTAAAACTTGAACCAACAAAACCCATCCAAATGACAACTTAACGAAACAACCACACCCCTCAGCCTAGGCAAGCAAATTCAGGCATCTTGATCCAGATCAACAAACAGCCTCACACCCTTGATTCGCCACTTACCTGTGCTAGAAGTACTGGGCCAGTGGCTACTTACAAGGATGAGCAAACCACTGCCAGCACGCAAAAACGTATTTAATAAATACCCAAAGACAAGGATGTCATTATGAAAATCATCGGACTCTCCGGAATACTGCCATCACGCCGCGTCAGCAACCAGGACGTACTCAACCTGGTCGAGGAGCATTCCAAACACACCTTCCAGGATGACCTGCCAAAAATCTTGAAAACCATCGGCAAGTTACTGGAAAAAAGCGGCAGCGACACACGCCATTGGCTGGCAGCCGACGAGAAACCCATGCAATTGATGGAAACCGCATTCCACGCCGCCCTGGCACAGGCCAATATCAGCAAGGCCGACCTGGACCTACTGGTCTACCCCAACGTCACCCGTGGTTTCATCGAACCCGCCAACAGCACCTTCATCGCCAAGGCCCTGGGCCTGAACTGCCGAAACTTTGATGTAGTCGACGCCTGCAACGGCTGGGTAACGGCCATGGACGTCATCAACAGCAAGATGCAAGCCGGTGAAATCCGCTACGCCGCCATCGTCAACATGGAGTTCGGCATGTCGGCGGGCGGGCCGGTCATGCCCAAGAACTTCTCATTGCAGTCACCCGCCGAGCTAGCCTACAAGTTCCCCAGCTTTACCATTGGCGAAGCGGTCACGGTCACCCTCCTCAGCCACGAAGCCCCCGGTAACTTCAAGTTCTCCTACATCAACAGGCCTGACCTCAGTGACTTGTCGACGATCTCGTTGCCGGACTGGAAACTATTCTGCAACGAGGCGGACATCGAACGTATTGCCCCAACTGGCGGCCAGTACCAATTCAATTCCTATGCCGCCGCCCTGCATGAAGATGGTCGCAATGAAGCGATAAAAGTGTTCAACATGCAAAAACTCTCAGCGGAGGATGTGCATAAAGTATTCATTCATACCGGCTCGCCCAAAATGTGGGAGCACATTGGCCAGATGATCGGCATCGATCACAAGTTGCACCACGTCGGGCACAAGACCGGCAACATCATTACCGCCTCCATTCCCTTTGGCATTTTTGATGCCATGAGCCGGGGTGAAGCCGAGCCAGGGCAGTTCTGCATGGGTTGGGCGGGCAGTGGCGGGATGGTGTTCTCAGCCTTGTCATTCACGTTGTAGGGTTTATCCAAACACCTGCCGTCGTACTTGCAACGGCGGCAGGGAGTTTCTGCGACGCTCGACATCACCCCAGCGTATGCCACTCTCGCTTGTCTCGCGCCAGCAATTCATCACCAGCCTCGGGACCATCCTCGCCTGCCGGGTACTCGTGCACCACGCCTTCCCCCGTCGCCCAGGCATCGAGGAACGGCTGCACCGCGCGCCAGCCGTTCTCGATGTTGTCGGCTCGCTGGAACAGCGTCTGGTCGCCGGTGAGGCAGTCGTAGATCAGCGTCTCGTACCCCGTCGCCGGGGTCATCTTGAAGAAGTCCTTGTAGGCAAAGCCCAGCTCGACATTCTCCATCACCAGCTCCGGCCCCGGGCGCTTGGCCTGCAAGTCGAACCACATGCCCTCGTTGGGCTGGATCTGGATCTTCAGGTAGTTGGGCTTGGGCCGCTCCAACTCGCTTTCACGAAACTGCGCGTAGGGAGCCGGCTTGAAACAGATGGCGATCTCGGTATCGCGAACGCTCATGCGCTTGCCGGTGCGCAAGTAGAACGGCACCCCGGCCCAGCGCCAGTTGTCGATCATCACCTTGAGCGCGACGTAGGTTTCGGTACGGCTGTCGGCCGCGACATTCGGCTCGTCGCGATAGCCAGCCAACGACTTGCGGCCTTGCTTGCCCGCGCGGTATTGGCCACGCACGGAGTTCTTCAAGGCCATTTTCTGCGACCAGGGGCGGATGGCGCCGATCACCTTGGCCTTTTCACCGCGCACGGCGTCGGCGCCAAAGGCCGCCGGCGGTTCCATGGCGACCATGGCCAGCAACTGGAACAGATGGTTGGGCACCATGTCGCGCAGCGCCCCGGTGTTGTCGTAGAACGCCCCGCGCGTCTCGACGCCGACGGTTTCGGCGGCAGTGATCTGCACGTGGTCGATGTAATGGTTGTTCCAGAACGATTCGAACAGGCCGTTGGAAAAACGACTGACCAGAATGTTCTGCACGGTTTCCTTGCCCAGGTAATGGTCGATGCGGTAGATCTGCCGTTCGCTCATCACCTTGAGCAGGCAGGCGTTGAGCGCCTCGGCACTGGCAAGATCGGTACCGAAGGGCTTTTCCACCACCACCCGGCGAAAACCACCGGCCGACTCGTCGAGCAGGCCGGCATCGCCCAGGCGCTGGGCCACCTCGGGGAAGAAACGTGGCGAGGTGGCCAGATAGAAGATGGCATTGCCATGGCTGGTTTTATCGATGCGCCGAGCCAGGGCTTTGTATGTCTCAGGGTCGAGAAAATCGCCGGTCTGGTAGTCCAGGCGCTTGGCCAGTCGGGCCCAGAGCTTGTCGTCCAGGCACTTGGCGCTACCTTCCGCGCCCTTGTCCCGCGCCTGCATGAATGCCTGCAGACGCGCGGCAAAGTCCTCGGCCGTGGCTGGGTTGTGATCGACCCCGACGATACGCAGGTTACGGTCGAGCAGGCCGTCACGGCTGAGGTTGTAGAGCGCCGGCATCAGCAGGCGCTTGACCAGGTCGCCGTTGGCGCCGAACAGGAACAAGGTGCATGGCGGCGCTGCGGCGATGGTCGATTTGCTCATTTAGTCCTTCTTTTTCTCGACGTGACCGCCAAAGCCCAGGCGCATGGCGGAGAGGATCTTGTCACCGTAGGTGCCCTGCTGCTGGCGCGAACGGAACCGGGCGAACAGCGCGCTGGACAGCACCGGCACCGGCACCGCCTGCTCGACGGCGGCGTCGATGGTCCAGCGGCCTTCGCCGCTGTCGGATACCGAGCCACTGAACTCGCTGAGCTGCGGGTCGGCGACCAGCGCATCGGCGGTCAGGTCCAGCAGCCAGGAGGTGACCACGCTGCCACGGCGCCAGACTTCGGCGATCTCGGCGACATTGAGGTCGAAGCGCTGCTCTTCCGGCAGTTCCGGGCCGCCCTTGCTGCGCAGCAGGTCGAAGCCTTCGGCGTAGGCCTGCATCAGGCCGTACTCGATGCCGTTGTGCACCATCTTCACGTAGTGCCCGGCACCGGGCGGGCCAGCATGGATGTAGCCGTGTTCGGCACGGTCGTGCTCGCCGCTGCGACCCTGGGTCCGCGGAATATCGCCAACGCCCGGGGCCAGGGCCTTGAACAGCGGCTCGAGGCGTTCGAACACAGCCTTCTCGCCACCGATCATCATGCAGTAGCCACGGTCCAGGCCCCATACGCCGCCGGAGGTGCCGACGTCCAGGTAGTGCAGGCCACGCTTGCCCAGTTCGGCGGCGCGACGCACATCGTCCTTGTAGAAGGTATTGCCACCGTCGATGATGGCATCGCCCGGCTCGAGCAGGTCGGCCAGCTGCGCGATGGTCTGCTCGGTGATTTCGCCGGCCGGCAGCATGACCCATACCGCGCGCGGCGCCTTGAGTTTCTGCACCAGCGCACCCAGGTCGTGGGCGCCCACGGCACCTTCGCCTTCCAGGGTGGTGATGGCTTCGCGGTTGCGATCGTGGACCACAGTGCTGTGACCTGCGCGCATCAGGCGCCTTGCGATATTGCCGCCCATGCGGCCAAGCCCGATGATTCCCAGTTGCATGTGACGACGCTCCCGTAGGTTTTGCTTTACAACAGTTGAAGATTTCAGATTAGTCCAGCGTTCTTGCGCAGGGTTCAGCGACGAACGGGGCGACAACGATAAACAAAAAAGTTCCCAAGGGCCTGCAAAGAATTCAGAATGCGCGCCGCGTGAAGCGACTACGCTTCAAATTGTCACCAGCCAGCCCCGCGAGGTGTGCTCATGGGTACCCTGATGCCTGCCACTCCCACCCAGACCCTTTACGTCACCGTGCGCCGCGACGAGTTGCGCCAGTTGAAGGACGAGCGCGACCAACTGCGCCAGCAGATCGCCCAACTGCACCTGCAACTGGAGCAGGCCCGCCTGCAAGGCAAAGCCGCCAGCCACTGATTGGACGCCCCGCCGACGGGAGCTGAACGGCTCCCGCGCTCGCCGCAATGCTCCGCTTTGCGGCCCCTGTCGCCACGGTGACAGGGCAAAGCCGCCACCTTCCGCCGCAAACCCTCATATTTTGCAACATCTCGCCAACGTTTGCGCGGGCAAACGTCCCCGACAAAAATGACCAACGGGTCACTTTTTTGCCGTTTCGTCTCCTACACTGCGGTTTCGGCCCGCGTTTTGCTCGGAAATCGTGACGTAAAAAAGTCGAACTTTCCGAAATACGGGCCGGTCAGGAGCTAAGTAGGCCAACGCAAAAGGACATCCTCACGCCAGGCCCACCCACCCCAACCCGTCCACACGCCATTCGGCCAGGAACGCCGAGCGTGCCGTGCCTGCGCGCACGAATAACGGGCAAGGACCGCACCACGAAGATGCACCCACGCACAGAGAGCCAAACACACGCACCAACATCAAACACGCCAGAGCAAGGGACGGAGAGAAGTATGATCAGTGCCGCTGTCGAACCTCACGCAGAGTCATTCCATCCGGATAACCGCGAGCCGCTGCCGCCGAGCCTCGCCCCGACAGTCCCAGCACCCGGCGCGCGGCGCCAGCACAACCCGAACCGGCGCAAGATTCTCTTCGTCACCTCGGAGATCGCCGACCTGGTCAAGACCGGCGGCCTGGGCGACGTGTCCTCGGCCCTGCCCCGCGCCCTGGCCCACCTGCACGATGTGCGGGTGCTGATCCCCGGTTACCGCCAGGTGGTCGAGAGCGACAACCCCATCCACATCGTCGGTGAACTGGGCGGCCACGCCGCGCTGCCGCCGTGCAAGATCGGCCGCATGGACCTGGCCGACGGCCTGGTGATCTACGTGCTGCTGTGCCCCGAACTCTACCTGCGCGATGGCACGCCCTATGGCGCCAACAATGGCCGCGACTGGCCGGACAACCATATCCGCTTCGCCCGTCTGGGCCTGGCCGCCGCGGAAATCGCCGCCGGCGAGGGCATGGCCCACTGGCGCCCCGACCTGGTCCACGCCCACGACTGGCCCGCCGGCCTGGCTCCGGCCTACATGCACTGGCGCGGCCTGCGCACGCCGACTCTGTTCACCATCCACAACCTGGCCTACCAGGGTGTGTACAGCCGGGGCTGCAGCCCGGAACTGGCGATCCCCGACCATGCCATGCAGCAAGAAGGCATGGAGTTCTACGGCAAGCTGTCGTTCCTCAAGGCCGGCCTGGCCTACGCCAGCCATATCACCACGGTGAGCGCCACCTATGCCCGGGAAATCACCACCCCCGAATTCGGCTGCGGCCTGGATGGCTTTCTCGCCAGCAAGGCCCAGCAAGGCTTGCTCGGTGGCATTCCCAACGGCATCGACGAAAGCTGGGACTCGGCCACCGACAAACACCTGAACCACAACTTCAGCCTCAACGACTGGGACGGCAAGGCGCGCAACGCCCAACAGGTGCGCGAACTGTTCGGCCTGCAAGCCACTGACGGGCCGCTGTTCGCGGTGGTCTCGCGGCTGGTCTACCAGAAAGGCCTGGACCTGACCCTGGGCGTGGCCGACGACATCGTCGCGCAAGGCGGCCAGATCGCCATCATCGGTCGCGGCGAGCCCGAGGAAGAACAGGCCATGCGCGAGCTGGCCCTGCGGCACCCCGGGCGCATCGGCGTGCGCATTGGCTTCAACGAAACCGACGCGCGGCGCATGTTCGCCGGCTCCGATTTCCTGCTGATGCCTTCGCGCTACGAGCCCTGCGGCCTGAGCCAGATGTACGCGCAGCGCTTCGGCTCGCTGCCGGTGGCGCGCAACACCGGCGGGTTGGCCGACACCATCGAGGATGGCGTCACGGGTTTTCTGTTCGACGACTCCAGCGTGGACAGTTATCGCCAGGCACTGCGCCGGGCCTTCTATGTGTATGGCAAGAAGGACCTGCTCAACGCCATGCGCTGTTTGTCGATGACCCAACCGTTCAACTGGTGCCAGGCGGTGGAACCTTACGCACGGCTGTACGAGAACCTGGTCAGGCAGGCACAGGTGGCCCACTACTGAGGGAGCCCGAAGATGCACAGGCATGGCGCACACTTGCTGGACGCCACGTCGGCGCGCTTCGCCCTCTGGGCACCGGATGCGCGCAGCGTGGCCGTAGAGATCGAGCAGCAGCCAGCGGTGAAGCTGCTGCCCGAGGAAGATGGCTGGTACACCGGCGTCGCCCCCTGCGTGGCCGGCGCTCGCTATCACTTGCGTATCGACGATGAGCTGAAGGTGGCCGACCCAGCCTCGCGCCACCAGCCCGAGGGCGTGCATGGCCCCAGCGCAGTGCTGGACCTGAGCAGCTACCCATGGCGCCATCCATGGCAGGGTCGGCCTTGGCACGAGGCGGTCATCCAGGAGCTGCATGTCGGCCTGCTCGGCGGCTACGACGGCGTGGCCAAACTGCTTCCACGCCTGGCCGAGATCGGAGTCAGCGCCATCGAGCTGATGCCCCTTGGGCAGTTCCCCGGCGAACGCAACTGGGGCTACGACGGCGTGCTGCCGTTCGCCCCACAGCACAGCTACGGCACGCCGCAAGGCTTGTGCGCACTGGTCGACCAGGCCCATGGCCAGGGCCTGATGGTGCTGGTGGATGTGGTCTACAACCACTTTGGCCCCGACGGCAATTACTTGCCGCAGTACGCCGGCCCGTTCTTTCGCCAGGACCGGCAGACGCCCTGGGGCGCCGCCATCGATTTCCGCCAGCCGCAGGTGCGCGAGTATTTCATTCAGAACGCGCTGATGTGGCTGTGCGACTACCGCTGCGACGGCCTGCGCCTGGACGCGGTGCATGCCATCGACCAGCCGGACTTCCTTATCGAACTGGCGGCCCGGGTGCGTGCCGCGGTCGAGCCGGGCCGGCACATCTGGCTGATCCTGGAAAACGAGCACAACCAGGCCGCGCTGCTCGAGCAAGGCTTCGACGCGCAATGGAACGATGACGGCCACAACGCCCTGCACGTGCTGCTCACAGGTGAAACCGAGGGCTATTACGCGGATTACCAGGACCGACCGATTGACCAACTGGCGCGCTGCCTGGCCGAAGGTTTCGTGTTCCAGGGGCAGCCCAACCGCCACGGCAAGCCCCGCGGCGAGCCCAGCGGGCATTTGCCGCCCACCGCGTTCGTGCTGTTCCTGCAGAATCACGACCAGGTCGGCAATCGCGCCCTGGGCGAACGCCTCACCGGCCTGTGCCCGCCGCCAGCGCTGAAGGCCGCCACCGTCCTGCTGCTGCTGGCGCCGATGATTCCGCTGCTGTTCATGGGCGACGATGACGGCAGCCGCCAGCCGTTCCTGTTCTTCACCGACTTCCATGACCAGTTGGCCGACGCCGTGCGCGAGGGCCGACGTGGCGAATTCGCCCAATTCGCCACCTTTGCCGATCCGCGCAAGCGCGAGCAGATCCCCGACCCCAACGCCGAGACCACCTTCCAGGTCTCAAAGCCCCGACAGCAGAACGTGCTGGCCGGCTGGCACGGGCTGTATCAGCAGTTGCTCGACCTGCGCAGGCGCCATGTGACCCCACACCTGCCCGGTACCCGCGCCTTGGGCGCCGAGGTGCTCGCTGCCAAGGCCTTGACCGCGCGCTGGCGCCTTGGCGATGGCCAAGAGCTGCGCATCGACCTCAACCTCGACGCCAAGCCCCAGCCGGCGACGCTACCCGCCCCCGCGCAGCGCCTGTACGACAGCAGCGACAACGCCCACTCCGACTCGACCCTGGCCGCCCACAGTTGCGTGGTCAGCCTGCTGCCCCTCACCCAGGAGACGCCATGAGCGAACACCTCCTTCATCGCCTGGCCGCCCGGGTTGGCCTGGCTCGCGACTGGGTCGACGCCAACGACCGCCCGCAGCAAGTCAGCGACGCGGTGCTGCGCCGGGTGCTCGAAGGCCTCGGCCACCCCGCCGGCGACGCCGCCGCCATCAGCGCCAGCCTGCAGGCCGTCGAGCAGGCCGACTCCGCTGTGCGTTTGCCGCCACTGCTGACTGCCGATCTCGGCCAAGCGCTGGACCTGCACCGCTACTTCAATGCCGCCAGCCCTGTGCGCTGCGAGCTGGAGGATGGCAGCACGCGCGAGCTGGCCCTCGACGCCGGCGCCCGCCTGCCTGGCGAACTGCCGATGGGCTATCACCAACTGGTCATCGCCGGTCACGTCTTCAGCGTGGCCGTGGCCCCTGCTCGTTGCCACGCCTTGCAGGACGCGGTGGACCAATCGCCGCCGCGCTGCTGGGGTCTGTCAGTGCAACTGTACAGCCTGCGCCGTCCCGGCGACGGTGGCTACGGCGACTGCCTGGCCCTGGAGCAACTGGCGCGCAGCGCCGCCGAGCGTGGCGCCGACGCTCTGGCGATCAGCCCGATGCATGCTTTGTCGGCGTTCGACCAGCAACATTTCAGCCCCTACTCACCGTCCAGCCGCCTGCTGCTCAACACGCTCTATGCCAGCCCCTCGACCTTGCTGGGCGAGCGCGCAGTGCGCATGGCCGCAAAGGCCTGCGGGCTCGAGCCGATACTCGAAACACTGGAGCAACCGGCCCTGGTCGACTGGCCGCGCGCGGCCGACGCCCGCCATCGTCTGCTCGAGGCGCTGTACCAGGATTTCAGCCAGCGTGAGCACCCGCTGCGCGAGGACTTTGCCAGTTTCCGCGATGCCGCCGGTGAAAAGCTTGAGCACCATTGTCGGTTCGCCGTGCTGCAAGCCGAGGCGGTCGGCCAGGGGCTGGGCGCCGATTGGCGCAACTGGCCGCCCGCCTGGCAAGACCCCTATAACCCGGAAGTTGAAGCCCTGGCCAACAGCTACCCAGCGCGCATCGAGTTCCACGCCTTTTGCCAGTGGCTCACCGAGCGCAGCCTGCAACGGGCCCAGGACGCGGCGCGCGGTAACGGCATGGCGGTGGGCCTGATCGCCGACCTGGCCGTGGGCGCCGATGGCGCCGGCAGCCAGGCCTGGAGCCGCCAGGACGAACTGCTGGCCGAGCTCAAGGTTGGCGCGCCACCCGATATCCTCAACCGCGCCGGGCAAGACTGGGGCATCTGCGCCTTCTCTCCCGAGGGCCTCAAGCGCAATGGCTACCGCGCCTTCATCGAAATGCTGCGAGCCAACCTGGCCCATGCCGGTGGCCTGCGCATCGACCATGTGATGGGCCTGCGCCGGCTGTGGCTGATCCCCCGTGGCGCGGCGCCCAGCGAAGGCGCCTACCTGGAATACCCTCTGGACGACCTGCTGCGCCTGCTGGCCCTGGAGTCGGCGCGACACCAGGCGATCATCCTCGGCGAAGACCTCGGCACCGTGCCGGTCGGCCTGCGCGAACGCCTGGCCGACAAGGCGGTGCTGGGCATGCGTGTATTGCCGTTCGAACAACAGCCGCCCGGGCAGTTCAGGCCGATCCTCGACTGGCCAGACAACGCCCTGGCCACTACCGGCACCCACGACCTTGCCCCGCTGGCCGGGTGGCTGAAGAGCCGCGACATTGACTGGAGCCACCGACTCCATCTGCTCGACGCAACCAGCGAACTGCACTGGCGCCATGCCCGGGCGCTCGAACGCGATGGCCTGCGCCGCGCCCTGGAACAAAACTACGGGCCACAGCAGGACGATACGGCGCTGATCGACGCAGCGATCCGCTACATCGGCCATACCCGCGCGCCATTGGTGCTGGTGCCCCTGGAAGACCTGCTCGGCTGCGACGAGCAAGCCAACCTGCCCGGCACCACCGAGGGCCACCCCAACTGGCGACGGCGCTTCAAGGCCCCGGCCGACGCACTGCTCGACGACGAGGACGCCGCCCGCCGCCTGGAGCTGCTGGCCCAGGCCCGCGAACAGGCGTGGGAGCGTGACCGATGAAATCGTTGACCGCCACCGTGCGCCTGCAACTGCACAGTGATTTCACCCTCGACGACGCCGCGGCGCTGGTGCCTTATTTCGCGGCGCTGGGCATCAGCCATGTGTATGCCTCGCCGATTCTCACCGCCCGTGCTGGCTCGCGCCATGGCTACGATGTGGTCGACCCGATGCGGATCAACCCGGAGCTTGGCGGTGAGCCTGCGCTGCAGCGCCTGGTCGGCGCCCTGCGCCAGCACGGCATGGGCCTGATCCTCGACACCGTGTCCAACCACATGGCCGTGGGCGGCGCCGACAACCCCTGGTGGCAGAGCCTTCTGGCCTGGGGCAGGCGCAGCCCCTACGCCGAGTTCTTCGATATCCAGTGGCACTCCAACGACCCATTGCTGGCCGGGCAACTGCTGCTGCCGTTCCTGGGCAGCGATTACGGCCAAGCCTTGCAGTCCGGCGAGATCCCACTGACCTTCGACGGCCGGCACGGCGTGTTCGAAGTGGCCCATCATGACCACCGTTTCCCTATCTGCCCGCTGGATTACGGCCGCATCCTCGGCCAGGCCGAGAATCCGCGACTGCAAGCCCTGGCCCAGCACTTCGGCGCCCTGCACGAGGCCGCCGATCCGCTGGCCGACGCATTGCCCCTGCACCGCGAACTCGCGCGGCTGGTGGCCGGCGGGGCGCAACTGGACGCTGCCCTCGCCGCCTTCGACAGCCGCGAACCCGCCGGTTTCAAGCGCCTGCACCTGTTGCTCGAGCGCCAGACTTACCGCCTGGCCAGCTGGCGCACCGCCGCCGACGACATCAACTGGCGGCGCTTTTTCGACATCAACGAGCTTGGAGGCTTGCGCGTGGAGCGTGCGGCGGTGTTCGAGGCCACCCACGCCAAGCTGTTCGAGCTGATCGAACGGGGGCTGGTGGACGGCCTGCGCATCGATCATATCGACGGCCTGGCCGACCCGCGCCGCTATTGCCGCAACCTGCGCCGCCGGGTCGACCGGCTGTTGGCCAAGCGGCCCTTGAGCGCGGCGCTGGAGCACTTCCCGATTTATGTGGAGAAGATCCTCGGCCCCGGTGAACAGCTGCACCGCGACTGGCTCACCGACGGCAGCACCGGGTACGAATTCATGGACCAGGTGTCGCTGCTGCAGCATGACCCAGCTGGCGAGGCGCCGCTGAGCGAGCTGTGGCGCAGCGTCAGCGAACGGCCCGACTTCGCAGAGGAAGTGCGCAGTGCTCGCCACCTGGTGCTCAACGCCAGCCTGGCCGGCGACTGCGAGTCGGTGGCCCAGGCCTTGTTGCAGGTAGCACGTGACGACCTGATGACCCGCGACCTGACCCTCGGCGCGATCCGCCGAGCGTTGCAAGCACTGGTCGAGCATTACCCGGTGTACCGCACCTATATCAATGCCTGCGGCCGCCCCGCCGGGGACGAGGCGTTTTTCCAGCAAGCGCTTGCCGGGGCCAAGCAAACCCTGGCCGAGGCCGACTGGCCACTGCTCGACCAGTTCGAGCGCTGGTTGGGCGGCCAGCCCTGGCGCCAATTGCCACCGGGGCGCCCACGCAAGCACCTGCGCCATGCCTGCGTGCGCTTCCAGCAGCTCACCGCGCCGTGCGCCGCCAAGGCAGTGGAAGACACCGTGTTCTACCGTTCGGCCCGGCTGCTATCGCGCAACGACGTGGGCTTCGAGGCCGAGCGTTTCAGCACTGGCCCGGGCTGGTTCCACAACCAGGCCCAACAGCGCCTGCGCAAGTTCCCCGACAACCTGCTGGCCACCGCCACCCATGACCACAAGCGCGGCGAGGATTGCCGCGCCAGGCTGGCGGTGCTGAGTGAGCGCGGCTCCTGGCTGGCCGGCCGGGTCGAACACTGGCGCGAACTGGCCTCGCCCTTGCGCGAAGGATTGGACGATGGCCAGGCGCCCAGCCCTGGCGATGAGTGGCTGCTGTGGCAGACCCTACTCGGCAGCTGGCCGCTGGAGCTTGACCTGCGCGACCGCCAGGCCCTGGGCAGCTATGCCCAACGCATCCGCCAATGGCAGCAGAAAGCCCTGCGCGAAGCCAAGCTGCGCAGCAGTTGGACCGCACCGAACGAACGCTATGAGCAGGTCTGCGCCGCCTATGTCGATGGCTTGCTGCTGGACGCCAGGAACCAGCAGTTGCGCCAGGCCCTGCACGAAGCCGCAGGCCAACTGGCCTGCCCCGGCGCGCTCAATGCCTTGGCGCAATGCCTGCTGCGCATGACCACGCCCGGCGTGCCGGACCTGTACCAGGGCAACGAATACTGGGACTTCTCGCTGGTCGACCCGGACAACCGCCGCCCGGTGGACTATGCCGCCCGCCGCGCCAGCCTGCACGAATGCACGTCGCTGAACGAACTGCTCACCCATTGGCGAGACGGACGCGTCAAACAGGCGCTGGTGGCGCAGGTCCTGGACTGCCGCCAGGCCCGCGCGGAACTGTTCCGCCGCGGAGCCTACCTGCCCCTCGACGTACAAGGCAGGCACGCCGACAAGGTACTGGCCTTCGCCCGCCTGGGCGAAAGCGAACGCGCCATCGTCGTCGTGCCACGCCTGGCCAGCGCCCTGCTGGGCAACGCCGTCACCCCCTTGATCCCGGCGCAGAACTGGGACGATACCCGGCTGATCCTGCCGTTTGCCTTGTCGCCTGCCAACTGTTCGGGACTTTTCGGTGACGCTGCGGTCAGCCCTTCAAGGGAGCTGATGTTGAGCACCGTGCTGCGGGAGTTTCCGGTCAATGTGTTGATTGAACATGCCTAACTGCATTCAGGAGCGTCGTGATGAGTGTCGAAGAAAAGCGTATTCGCGAGTTCGCCTACCAGATCTGGGAGTCCGAAGGTAAACCGACGGGCCAGGAGCACCGTCATTGGGAGATGGCGCGCAAGCTGGCCGAGGCCGAGGCGCTGGCGCCCAAGGCAGCGCCGCGCAAGAAGGCGGCGGCCAAGCCCAAGGTGGCGACGGAGAAGCCGGTTACGGTCAAGAAGCCGCGAACCCTGAAGAAGCCCGCTGCCGGCTGATCGGCCCAGCGGTCTTTTCGCGGGTAAACCCGCTCCCACAGGGGAGCAGCCTGCACCCGCGAAGAGGCCAGCATTGCCACCCAAGCATTCCCCTGCCCCATGAGGACTGCCATGAGCCCCCACGCCCCGAAGAAAACCCGCTCCGTCGCCCCGTCGCGCATCCGCGAAGGCCTGCCCTTCCCCCTCGGCGCCACCTGGGACGGCCTGGGGGTCAACTTCGCCCTGTTCTCGGCCAACGCCAGCAAGGTCGAACTGTGCCTGTTCGATGCCAGCGGCGAAACCGAACTCGAGCGCATCGAGCTGCCCGAGTACACTGACGAGATCTTCCACGGCTACCTGCCCGACGCACACCCTGGCCTGGTCTATGGTTACCGCGTGCACGGCCCCTACGACCCGGCGAACGGCCACCGCTTCAACCCCAACAAGCTGCTGATCGACCCCTACGCCAAGCAGTTGGTGGGCACCTTGAAATGGTCCGAAGCCTTGTTCGGCTACACCATCGGCCACCCCGACGGCGATCTGTCGTTCGACGAACGCGACAGCGCGCCCTTCGTGCCCAAGTGCAAGGTGATCGACCCAGCCTTCACCTGGGGGCGCGACCAGCGCGTGCTGATCCCCTGGGAACGCACCATCCTCTACGAGGCCCACGTGCGCGGCATCAGCATGCGCCACCCAGCCGTGCCCGAACACCTGCGCGGCACCTTCGCCGGCCTGGCCAACGACGAGCTGCTGGGGCATATCAAGGCGCTGGGGGTGTCGAGCATCGAGCTGTTGCCGATCCATGCCTTCGTCAACGACCAGCACCTGCTGGACAAAGGCCTGAACAACTACTGGGGCTACAACAGCATCGCCTTCTTCGCCCCGCACCCGCGCTACCTGGCCAGCGGCAAGATCGCCGAGTTCAAGGAGATGGTCGCGCACCTGCACGATGCCGGGCTGGAGGTGATCCTCGACGTGGTCTACAACCACACCGCCGAGGGCAACGAACGCGGCCCGACCCTGTCGATGCGCGGTATCGACAACGCCTCGTACTACCGCCTGATGCCAGATGACAAGCGCTTCTACATCAACGATTCCGGCACCGGCAACACCCTGGACCTCAGCCACCCCCGGGTGCTGCAACTGGTCACCGACTCGTTGCGCTACTGGGCCGGCGAGATGCACGTGGATGGCTTTCGCTTCGACCTGGCCACCATCCTCGGTCGTTACCACGATGGCTACAGCGAGCGCCACGGCTTTCTCGTCGCCTGCCGCCAGGACCCGATGCTCAGCCAGGTCAAGCTGATCGCCGAGCCGTGGGACTGTGGCCCCGGCGGCTACCAGGTGGGCAACTTCGCCCCCGGCTGGGCCGAGTGGAACGACCGCTTCCGCGACACCGTGCGCGGCTTCTGGAAAGGCGACGAAGGCATGCTCGCCGACTTCGCCGCGCGCATCACCGCCTCGGGCGACCTGTTCAACAACCGTGGCCGGCGCCCCTATGCCTCGGTCAACTTCGTCACCGCCCACGATGGCTTCACCCTGCGCGACCTGGTGTCGTACAACGACAAGCACAACGAGGACAACGACGAGAACAACCAGGACGGCACCGACAACAACCTGTCGTGGAACTGCGGTGTCGAAGGCCCCACCGACGACCCGGCCATCAACGCCCTGCGCATGCGCCAGATGCGCAACTACTTCGCTACCTTGCTGCTGGCCCAGGGCACGCCGATGATCGTCGCCGGCGACGAATTCAGCCGCACCCAGCACGGCAACAACAATGCCTACTGCCAGGACAGCGAGATCGGTTGGGTGAACTGGGCGCTGGACGAAGATGGCACGGCGCTGCTGGCCTTCGTCAAACGCCTGACCCGGCTGCGCCTGGCCTACCCGATCCTGCGCCGTTCGCGCTTCCTGGTGGGCGACTACAACGAGGCGATCGGCGTTAAGGATGTCACCTGGCTGGCCCCGAACGGCGGCGAGATGAGCGTCGAGCAATGGCAAGATCCGCATGGCCGTTGCCTGGGCATGCTGATGGACGGTCGCGCCCAGGTCAGCGGCATCGCTCGCCCCGGCGCCGAGGCGACCCTGCTGCTGATCGTCAACGCCTACCATGACGTCGTGCCCTTCCAGTTGCCAGCCGTCCCGCAAGGCGACTACTGGAGCTGCCTGGTGGACACCGACCGGCCGGACATGCGCAAGCCGCAACACCTGGCGTTCGACACGGTGTTCGAGGTCAAGGGACGGTCGTTGCTGTTGCTGGTGTTGCAGCGTGAGGAGGAGTGAACCCCAAAGGGCAAGGCCTGTCCTAGACTGTGTTGTGTCAGTAAAAATCTGGGGCTGCTGCGCAGCCCATCGCGACACAAGGCCGCTCCCACAGAGGCCACGATCTGCTGTGGCAGCAGCCTTGGTCGCGATGGACCGCAAGGCGGCCCACTGTCCCCAGGAGCACTCGTGAATCTCGAAGCCGGCAGTCCAGGTTTCGCCAACGTCAACCAGGCCCCTGCCGTGCACCGGGTCAAGGTGCTGACGGTCAATACCCACAAGGGCTTCACCGCCTTCAACCGGCGCTTCATCCTGCCGGAGTTGCGCGAGGCAGTGCGCAGCACCCAAGCCGATATCGTGTTCCTCCAGGAAGTGCTCGGCAGCCACGACCGTCACGCTGCCCGCTACCCCGGCTGGCCGCGAACCTCGCAATACGAGTTCCTCGCCGACAGCATGTGGAGCGACTTCGCCTACGGCCGCAACGCGGTCTACCCCGACGGCCACCACGGCAATGCCCTGCTGTCGAAATACCCGATCCTCGAACACCGCAACCTCGACGTCTCGATTACCGGCCCCGAGCGCCGCGGCCTGCTGCATTGCGTGCTGGACGTCCCCGGGCAACGCCAGGTACATGCGATCTGCGTGCACCTGTCGCTGCTCGAGCGCCACCGGCAGAAACAGCTGCAACTGCTGCGCCGACTGCTCGATGCCCTGCCCAGCGACGCCCCGGTGATCATCGCCGGCGACTTCAACGACTGGCAGTTGCGCGGCAACCACACCCTGGGCCTGCAACACGACCTGCACGAAGCCTTCGAGCGCCACCACGGCCTGCTCGCCCGCACCTACCCGGCCCGCCTGCCACTGTTGCGCCTGGACCGCATCTACCTGCGCAACGCCGACAGCCATGCCCCCAGGATCCTCGGCCACAGGCCCTGGACCCACCTTTCCGACCACTTGCCGCTGGCGGTGGAAGTGCGGCTCTAACAACGATTTTTCATAGCTGCACGGCGGGCAATCGCCATTGCTGATATCTTCACAAGTAATTCAAACTAATTCAGTTACTTGAGAGCCAAGACAAGACCTTATCAAACATTTCACGTTTTCTTGACGCAAGCCTCGACCTCTCCTTAGCTGAACAGTAATCAACAGACGTAAAGACTCGTGCCGAGCCTCTAGCTCGCGCCTTCGTGCGCGCTCCAAGAGGCAGGCGCGCTGGTTTGGGTCGCCCCCTGTTCTTGTCGTACAGCTCGTGACATCAGGCCAGGTTCCTCGGCTGTGCAACGCGCTGTCCAACACACAACAACAGGAGAACCGCCATGAAAAGCACCTCGCATCCTCTGCGCTTCGATGCGATTTTCTGTGCGGTTTCCACGTCGCTGCTCCTGGCAACCCCGGTGGAAACCTTTGCCTATGACCTGCAGGAGGACGAGCCCTTCGCCCGCTTCCTGGAAACCCCCGAGGCGCCGCGCCTGGCGCTGGAGCCGCTGAGTGTCAGCGGCCTCAACCAGGGCATGCTCAACGCCTTTTCCCAATACATGGGCGAACGCCACGGCCCCGCGGCCCCCGACCTGGTCGCCAGCCAGTGGGCGCAATTCTTCCCCGGCGCGCCACGCCCCGGCGGCCAGGCACCGGCGCAGCTGGAGGCGCCCAGCCAGCAGTTGATGATCGGCCCCGACCTGTTCGTACGTGAAACCGCCTCCGGCAGCGTGCACCGGGCCGGGATCTTCGTCGGCCACAACAACCTGCAGAGCAGCTTCAACGGCATGCGCCCGCTGCTCGGCGACAAACAGCGCAACGCGGTGAACCTCAGCGGCGAGAGCCTGGGCGTGTACTGGAGCATGACCCATGATCAAGGCTGGCACCTGGATGCCGTGGCCATGGGCACACGTATCGATGTCAACGGCCGCTCCCAGGCTGGTCAGCGGGTCGACGACAGCGGCCATGCGATGACCTTCTCGGTGGAGGGCGGCTTCCCCATCAGCCTGGGCGGCGGCTGGGTAATCGAACCCCAGGCGCAGTTGATCAACCAGCAGTTCTTCCCCGGCAGCCAGGCGCAGGAAGAAACCCTGCAGGCCTTCGACAGCCAGCCCAGCTGGAGTGGCCGGGTCGGCGCCAAGCTGTCGGCGCGCTACGAAGTCAAGGGCATGCCCATCGAGCCCTATGTGCGCACCAACGTCTGGTACGACTTCAGCAACGCCGACACGGTGAAGCTCGATCAGGTGGACAAGATCTCCAGCTCGCGCAGCTCAACGTCAGTCGACCTGGGCCTGGGCCTGGTGGCGCGGGTCACGCCGAACGTGGCTCTGTTCGTCAGCGCCGACTACAGCAGCGATGTGGATGACAATGACCTCAACGGTTTGATTGGCAGCCTTGGGGTGCGGATGCGTTGGTAAGCAGGCAAGGTGGTGCCTGGCGCAGGCTACGTCGGTGTTCGCGGGTGAACCGGCTCCCACAGGCATAGCGCATGGTTTGAGCCAAGCGTTCTGCTGTAGGAGCCAGCCTTGCTGGCGAACCAGGCGACGCGGTGCCTGGCACCGGCTATGCCGGTGTTCGCGGGTAAACCCGCTCCCAAAGGAATAGAGCGGGATTGAAGTGTTCCTGTTGCGCACTGCGCTCACGACCAGATCGACGCCTCGCTCCAGCCCAGCTCGGCAAAGTCATGCGCTCGCAGCAGCGCTTCTTCCTCGCAGAAAAACTCATCCAGTTGCGGTGGCTTGACCACAGTGTCGCTGAGCATCACATGCACTTGCCCGCGATGGTGGATCTGGTGCTCGAACAGGTGCGAAAGCAAGCGCAACCGCTGCTCGCGCTGTACCCGCTCCGGTCGCACGATGCTCACGTAACGCGCCAGCTGATCATCGCGCAGCTGTCGGCAATAAGCGATCAAGCGCTGGTCGGCCTGGGCCTGCTGGGCTTGCAGGTCGGTGCAGGTAGTGAATGGCTGTTCCGGCTGGAAGAAGCGCTCGCCATCAGGGGCGGGAGCCTCGCCGCGCTGCTCGCACTCCAACGCGTCAAGGTAGAACCAGTCCACTGTCAGCAGGTGATTGAGGGTGGCCTTGATCGAGGGAAAGAAGCTGCAACGGGGGGCGACGAACTCGTCCTGGGTCAGTTGCAGGCAGGCCTTGTACAGGCGGTGGTTGGCCCAGCCATTGTTATAGGCCTGGGTTAGCAGGTGATGCGACAGCGGCTCCATGGTCGGCTCCTTCAGGCGAAGCGTTGCAGTTGCATCTCCCGTAGTCGGCTGAGGGTCCGCTGGTACGGGAACGCCAGATACCCTTGAGTGTAGAGTGCTTCCAGCGGCACCTCGGCTTCCAGGTACAGCGCCACGCGCCGGTCGTAGCATTCGTCGACCAGGGCGATGAAACGTCGCACGCTGTCATCCTTGGGCGCCAGGGTCGGCAACACACGGTCGCCGGCCGCGACCCGGGCGGCACCATCTTCGGTGCCGCGGGCGATGCGGCCTTCGCGCTGCTCGCCGCTCAAGCGCGGAATACCATCGACCAGGATCGCGCCGAAACGATCGCACAGGGCCATGAAGTCCATCGCCGCCAGCGGCTGTTCGCACAGGTCGGCAAAGCGACACCACACCGCCTGTTCGCAATAGCGCACCACCCGCAACTGCCGAGTCCCCAGTTGCAAGGGCTGGGTACTCCCCGGCGCCTGCCCGCTCAGTTGCTGGAACACCGCCTCCAGCGCACCTGGGCGTCCGGGCTCGGCGACCCAGTAGCGCTGATGCTGCACGCTGGGATGCAGGCGATGGTCCTGCTCACCGGCCACCGCCAGCACCTCCATATGCCGCTCGATGGCGGCGATGGCCGGCAGGAAGCGCTCGCGGTTGAAGCCGTCGCGGTACAACTGGTCGGGGGGCTGATTGGAGGTAGCGACAATCACCACGCCTTGGTCGAACAGCACCTGGAACAGGCGCCCGAGGATGATCGCATCGCCGATGTCGCTGACGAACAGCTCGTCGAAACACAGCACGCGGATCTCGCCGGCAAGTTCCCGGGCCAGGGCCTTGAGCGGATCGGCGGTGCCCCCCAGCTGGAACAGGCGGCGATGCACCCAGGCCATGAAATGATGAAAATGCTGGCGCCGGGATGGGATCGTCAGGCACCTGTGGAACAGGTCCATCAGCCAGGTCTTGCCACGCCCGACTGGGCCCCAGAGGTACAGGCCTTGAGGTGACTGGCCCTGGTTCAGAGCATCGAAGCAGGCCTGCAGCGCGCTGACCGCGACCGCCTGGGCGGGGTCAGGAACGAAACCGTGTTCGCCAATAGCCTGATGGTAGAGGGATTCGGGAGTCATGGATGGGGCTACGGATGAAAACAGTATGGTACGACAGTACCGGCCCTTCGCGGGTAAACCCGCTCCCACAGTGACCGCGCCGACTTCAGGCCATGCACTACACCTGTCCCGCGAAGTAAGCAACGCGGCGCCTGGCACCGGCTATGCCGGTGTTCGCGGCTGAAGCCGCTCCCACAGGGATCGCGCTAGCTTTAGCTTTAGCAGTTGAGCAAGACAGTTGCTCCCACAGCGACCGCGCGGACCTGTGGGAGCGGGCTTACCCGCGAAGGGGCCATTGCAGGCCGGGAGAAAGCGCTAGCCTTCCTGCAACCCAACCTTGAGCAACATTCCGTCCTTTTCATCCGTCAGCACGTACAGGTAGCCATCCGGCCCCACCCGCACATCGCGGATCCGCGCCTTCAGCTCGCCTAGCAGACGCTCTTCATGCACCACCTTGTCGCCCTCGAGTTGCAGACGAATCAGCTCCTGGGTGGCCAGGGCGCCAATGAACAGGTTGTGGTCCCAGGCCTTGAACGTCGGGCTGTCGTAGAACGCCATGCCACTGATGCCCGGCGACTTCTCCCACACATGGTGCGGGTCGACCATGCCCTGGACATGCTTGCCCTTGGCCTCGGGAATCGGCAGCAACGAGTAGTTGATGCCATGGGTGGCGATCGGCCAACCGTAGTTCTTGCCAGGCTCGGGAATATTGATTTCGTCGCCACCGCGCGGGCCGTGCTCATGAGTCCAGAGCTTGCCAGTCCAGGGATTGAGCGCCGCCCCCTGCTGGTTGCGATGGCCGAACGACCAGATCTCGGGGCGCACATTGTCGCGGCCGACGAAGGGGTTGTCCTTGGGTACCTCGCCGTCAGGGAGGATCCGCACGATCTTGCCCTGCAGCTTGTCCAGGTCCTGGGCGGTGGCACGCTGGTTGTTCTCGCCCAGGGCGATGAACAGGTAGCCATCACGGTCGAACACCAGACGCGAGCCAAAATGGTTGCCTTCGGAAAGCTTGGGTAGCTGGCGGAAGATCACCGTGAAGTTCTCCAGCCGCGCCTGGTCCTGGGACAACTGCCCTCGACCGACCGCGGTCCCGGCCTTGCCATCCTCGCCCGCCTCGGCGAACGACAGGTAGACCGTGCGGTCCTTGGCGAACTCCGGTGACAACACCACATCGAGCAGGCCGCCCTGCCCCTCGGCCCACACCTTGGGCACGCCGGACAATGGCGGGCCGACCTTGCCCTCGGGGCTGACGATGCGCAGGTTGCCCGGGCGCTCGGTTACCAGGATCGACTTGCCATCCGGCAGGAATGCCAAGGCCCAGGGATTGCGCAGGCCATTGGCGAGGGTGCTGACGCTCAGTTGCCCTTCCTCGCTGGGGAAGGTCTGCTCGGGCGCGGCCTGGGCCAGCAGCGGAAACAGGCTGGCGGCGGCCAGGGTGATCAACCAGGTGCGTGGCGTCATGCTCGGGTCCTTCGCAGGGGCTCACGGCACGCGTTGCGAGTCGCGCGGTGGGCGGGTGGGTTCCAGGTTCGGGGTCTGTTGCTCGCGGCGCAGGTTGTCGCCGTTGCCGATGCCGCGGTTGTCCAGGGTTGGCGGGCGCGGATTGGGCTGGGTGGATGGGCCACGCACCGGCGGCGTGGCCGGCACGCTGCCCTGGCGGCTGTTGGGGTTGGCACGCATGATCGGGCTGTTGTAGGGGTTGTTGCTGTCATTGGCGGCCACCGGCGGCACCGACAACGGCGCGGCCTGGAGCGGCAGGGCCAGCAACAGGCCAAGGGCCAGGGTTGGCAATGCGGGGTTCATGCTTCACCTCCGGTTCGAAAAGGCGCGCTCCAGGGTTGGATAGCCTAAGGCGCGCAGGGTTCGATACAACAGTGGGAATCGCCCCGGAGATGATTCCTGATGTTTCAGTATGGACCCCAGCCCAGCCTGCCCGGTGACCGGCCAGCTGCGGACACCGCGCTGTCTGGGTTGTCACTGGCGGCTTCGGAAAGCAGTCCACAGGCGGTTGCGCTGGCGCAGGTCGGCCAGGGCCATGCTGCGGTCGGCGAACAGCCGCTGGCGCACCTCGGCCGGCGGATAGATGTCCGGGTCGTTGCGGATCGCTTGGTCCACCAGCGGCGTGGCGGCCCGGTTGGCGTTGGCGAAGAACAGCGTATTGGTCAGCGCCGCCACGGACTCAGGACGCAGCATGAAGGCAATGAACGCGCGGGCCGCCTCGGGGTGCGGGGCGTCCTTGGGGATCACCAGGTTGTCCTGCCACACCAGGGTGCCCTCGCGGGGGATCCGGTAGATCAGCTCGAACGACTTACCCGCACGTCGCGCCTGGTCGGCGGCCATGGCGGCGTCGCCGTTGTAGGTCAAGGCCAGGCACACACTGCCGTTGGCCAGATCGTTGATCTGCCGGCCATTGGCCACGTAGCTGATCGACGGCTGCAATTGCAGCAACAACTGCTGCGCCGCGTCCAGGTCAGCCTTGTTATGGCTGTAGGGATCCTTGCCCAGGTAGTTGAGGGCGACACCGATCACCTCCTGGGGCGAGTCGGGCATGGCGATGCCGCAGTCCTTGAGGCGGCCGGCGTATTCCGGCTTGAACAGCAGGTCGAGGCTGTCCAGCGGCACATCGCCCAGGCGCTGGCTCACCGCCTCGACATTCACCCCCAGGCCCAGGGTGCCCCAGGTGTAGGGTACGGCATGGCGATTGCCCGGATCGGCTTCAGCCAGCTTGGCCAGCAGGTCCGGGTCAAGGTTGGCATAGCCCGGCATCGCCTGCGCTTGCAAAGGCTGCAAGGCGCCAGCCTTGAGCGCTCGGGCCAGCACCGTGGTCGAGGGCACCACCACGTCATAGCCGCTGCCGCCGGTCAGCAGCTTGGTTTCCAGCACCTCGGTGGTGTCGAAGGTGTCGTAGCGGACCCTGTAGCCGGACTCCTTCTCGAAACGCTCGAGGATCTGCGGGGCGACATAATCGGCCCAGCTATACAGGTTGACGACCTTCTCCTCGGCCTGCAGCGGCAGGACGATCAGCAGTGACAGCAGGCACAACGTGCGACGCATGGCGGACACCTCGGCTTGGGGGTGGATGCCGCCAGCATGCCGGCCGGGCTACATTGCAACAATGTGACGCCCGGACAGCTGCACGATCTCGCCCTGCACCTGCGGCGGCTGTTCGTCACTGTAGAGCAAGGCACCTACCCTCGCCAAACCCGCCCATGATCAGTAGGCCAGGCTCCAGGTCAGCGTGTAGGTCCGCCCACGCCCTTGGTAGTCGTACAGGTACGCCGGCCCGTAGGTCGGCGCGTAGAACAGCGTCGCCCGCTGCCCCCACACGGTGCTGTATTGCTTGTCGAGCAGGTTCTGCACACCGGCGCTGAAGGTGCCGAATGCGGTGTCCTGGCTGCCCAGCAAGTCGAAAGTGGTGTAGCCGTCGATCTGGTGATGGGCATCGTCGCGCAGGGTGAAGGCATGATTGGCCTGTAGCCGCGCGGTGCGGCCATCGCCCTTCCAGCCGACAAAGGCCGTTGCCTTGGACAGCGAGGCATAGCGAGCATCGCGCTTGATCCAGCCACCATCGGCGTCCTCCTCTTCGGAACGCACCAGGTGCAAGGTACCGCCGGTTTCCCAGCCGTTCTGGAAATAGCGGCTCAGTGCGCCCTCGAAGCCGAAGTCGCGGCGTTTCTGCTCCTCGACATCGATGGTCAGCGTGGCCGAATCGACGTTGATGACCTTGTCCGACCAGATGTAATACAGCGCCGCCTGGGCATTCCAGTCGAGGTCCGCAAAGCGCCAGCCCAGTTCCACCTGGCGGCTCTTGATCCCCGCCAGCGGGTTGTCGCCCACCGACAGGCCCGGCTTGCCGTAGTACTTGGCCGGGTCCGGCAGTTCGAAGCCTTCGCCGTAGTTGCTCCACACCTGGTGACCGTTCTTGAAGTCGTAGATGGCGCCGAGGTTGTATAGGTTCACCTGGTAGTCGTTGCTGCCACCGGGTACGGTCTTGAAGTCGCTGACCTCGACATCCATCTGCTGGCGCCGGGCGCCGCCGGACAGGGTCAGGTTATCGGTGACGTGCCAGTCCAGCTGGCTGTAGAACGACAGGCCATCGACCCGGTAGCTGGGGTAGCGCGGCGCCTTGCTCGCCTTGTCCAGGTCCAGGCCGCCGCTACCGGACGAAACCCGCGCATCGAAGGTGGTCTGCTCGGCGTTGAAGCGCTCACGGTCGAGGTCGACGCCGTAGGTCAGCTTGAGGCTGTCCCACTGCTTGGCGAACAGGGCCTTGAGGCTGGAGACCTCGAAATTCTGCTGCGACGCGGCGAAGTACACGCCGCGCGACCCGGTGGGCTTGCCGGGGTTGTAATAAGGGAACGGGTAGAAGTTGTCGTTTTCCTTGCGGTACGAGGCCTGCAGGTAGAAATCCTGGCCGAGCACAGCGCGGTGGTGGTAGTTGGCGTTCAGCAGCAGCCGCCGGGTACGTGGCTGCAGGTCGGATGAATAACCGCCGCGCAGCTCGGCGTCCTCAAGATCCGAGGGCGCGTTGTGGCGCAGGTTGGGGAAGTAGATACCGGTGCTGCCTTGGTTGCCGGAATCGTAGTACTGGGCCAGCAGGTCCAGGCTCTGCGCCTCGTTCAGGGCCAGGCCAAGGGTGCCGAGCACATCGACGCTGCGGTTGTACTGCAGGTCGGTCTGGGTGTTGTCGATGAAGATCTGCTCGCCGGCACCGTCATAGAATGCCTCGTTCTGCTCACCGGAAACCCCCAGGCGGGCGTTGACCCGTTCGTTGCCGCCACTGATCGACTGGGCAATACGGGTCGACAGGTCGTCACTGTTATTGAAGCCGCTGCTGGCGCCGAGCTGGGTTTCAAAGCGCAACGGCCCCGCCTCGCCTTTCTTGGTGACGATGTTGATGATGCCACCGGTGGCGCCGCCACCGTAGATGGCGCTGGCCCCGGACAGTACCTCGACCCGCTCGACGTTGAACGGCGAGATACTGTCGAACTGCCGTGACAGGCCGCGGGAGCTGTTCTGGCTGACGCCGTCGATCATCACCAGCACTTCGCGGCCACGCATGTTCTGGCCGTAGTTGGTGCGCCCTTCCGGCGCCAGGTCCAGGCCCGGCACCAGCTTGCCGATAGCCTCCTTGAGGCTCACGCCACTGTCGATCTGCTCGCGCAACTGCTGCTGGTCGACCACCCAGACAGTCCCAGGGATCTCGCTGATCGCGGTGCTGGTGCGCGAGGCCACGCTGACTTCGATGGGTTTGAGGCTGACACTTTGCGGCGCTTGCGTCCGGCGCAGAGTGACCGTGCGCGCGTCGTCGAACTGATAGCTGACCCCGGTGCCGCCCAGCAGCAATTGCAACGCCTGCTCCAGGCTGTAGTGGCCGCTGAGCGCCGGCGCCTGCAGGTCGGCGACATCTGCGGTGGTGTACAGCAAGTGCAGCCCGGCCTGGTCGGCGAACGCGGTCAGGGCTTGGTCCAGCGGCTGGGCCGGCAGGTCGAGCGTCACCTGGCGGGCCTGAGCGTTGCCAACCGGGGCATCGGTGGCGGCCTCGACCAGCAACGGGCCGGCCAGCGTGGCCAGGGCGGTGCAGGACAGCAAGGCGTGTTTGAAGCGGTGCGGGAGCGTAGCTTTCACAAAAGAGCTTCCAGACAGTCGTAGGCGTTAGGGGTTGGCTGATCAGTGCCCCTACGACGATCTGGCTGCGACGATCTTGCAGTGATGAATGAAAAAAATTTCGATTGCGCTTTACCGGCTTAATAAACCACTGCCAGGAATGGCAGGTAGGTGACCTTCAGCCCATAGCGCTGCTCGAGGGTACGCAACAGCGCATGGGGGTCGTCGAGGTCGAACACACCACTGACTTCAAGTGCGGCAAGCTGGGAGTCGGGAATGACGATGCGCCCATGCTGGTAGCGCTCAAGCTCGGCCAACACCTGGCCCAGCGGCTTGCCATTGAAGATCAGCTTGCCGCGCTGCCAGGCGGTGCGGGTACGGGCGTCCGCCGCCGGCTGCAGCGCCTGCCCATCAACCTGGGCCTGGCCTTCGGCCAACAGCACCTGATCGCCTCCGGACACGCGACGCACGCTGAACACTGCCGCATTGCCAGTCACCGCCGCGCCGCTCGCCTGCACCACGAACGGACGCGGGTCGGCGACTGTCTCGAACAAGGCCTCCCCCGCCTCCAGCACTACTTTGCGCTCATGATCGCTATACACCACCGACAAGGCGCTGGCGCTATTGAGGGTGACCCGCGAGCCATCGGCCAAGGTCAGGCTCTGCCGTTGGCCAACGCTGGTGTGGTAATCCGCGCGCCAGGCCGGCAGCTGCTGCCAGGCGCCATAACCGGCCATGCACAACACCAGCGACGCGGCGAGCGCCGACAGCCGACGCCACCTGCGCGGCGTCAGCGGGGTCGCCTGGGCCGTTGGCGTATGGCCCAGGTCACGCCACAGCGCCTCGGCCTCGGTCGCCGCCTCGGCATGGGCAGGGCTCAGCCGGCACCAACGCTGGTAACGCGCGCGATCGGCAGCCGTGGCATTGCCTGAGTGCAGCAACACCTGCCAGTCAAGGGCATCGTCGGACAGCACGCTGAGGGGGGGACAGGTAGGCATGGCGTGGGCTTCAGTCATGGTTGTGCTTGAGCCAGTCACGGCAGTGGCGCAGGGCCTGGCCGATGTATTTTGCCACCATGCTCTCGGAAACGCCCAGCCGTTGCGCGATCTGCGCCTGGGTCAGGCCTTCGACCCGGTTGAGCAACAGCGCCTGGCGTGCGTTGCTGGATAGCTGCAGCAGCGCCTCGTCAAGGATCCGCAAGCGCTCGCGGGCCAGCAGGGCGGTCTCCGGAGGTGGTGCCGGGCAGGCTACCGGCGTGTCGCCATCGCTGTCCTCGTGGCTGGCCGCCAGGCGCTGCTCGCGGCGCAAGGCATCGATGGCCAGGTTGCCGGCAACGCGAAAGATGTAACTGCGCGCGTGTAGCACCTGCACCGCCTGGCCATCGACCTTCACCAGCTTGAGGTAGGTTTCCTGGGCGACATCGGCGGCGCGCTGACGATCGCTCATGCGCCGGGTCAGGAACTGCAGCAGGTCATCGTAGTGCTCCTGGAAACTGGCCAGCAGCCCGGACACGGGAGAAGTCGCCATGGAAAGAGGAAAGCCATCAGGAAGAATTATCGGGCGTTAATGAGAAACAGTATCTTTCATAACGCCCGTCACTTTCAACGCCCTCGCGGATTTGCCACACTGCCGCTTCGCCCGCGACCCGAGGCCTTCGCCGCCATGCTCGTCCGCTGCTGCCTGATCCTGTTGTTGTGCCTGGGCTTGAACGCCTGTGCCCTGTTCCAGAACCGCGACCCACTGAACATCAGTGTGATCGGCATCGAACCGCTCCCCGGCCAGGACCTGGAGCTGCGCATGGCGGTGAAAATCCGGGTGCAGAACCCCAACGAAACGTCCGTGGACTTCAATGGCATCGCCTTGAACCTGGAGGTCAACGACCAGCCCTTGGCGGCTGGGGTAAGCGACCAGCGCGGGCATATCGGCCGCTACGACGAGGCGGTGATCGTGGTGCCAGTGAGCATCACCGCGTTCGCCTTCCTGCGCCAGGCTTATGGCCTGGGCCGGGTCGAATCGCTGCAAGGCTTGCCCTATGTGCTGCGTGGCAAGCTTGCCGGTGGTCCGCTGGGCACCGTGCGCTTCTCCGACAAAGGCAAGCTCGACCTGCCCAACCCGGCGCGGACTGGTTGGTAATGGTCAGTCCGCGACGCAACGCACGCCCAGTTCGAAGACACCCAGCCGCGGATAATCGAAATCGTTTTGCCTGACTCAGCGATTGTTGCTGGCGGCCGCCATCATCTTGTTGACCTCGCTGCGCACCAGGTTGGAGAACTCCGGTGGCGACATGCCTTCGAGCTCAGCGCGCACCCACTCCGCCCATTTGCTCTTGCGCCGTGGTTTTTCGGCGATAAGCCGTGCCGCCTCACCCTTGGCCTTGCCCAGGTTGCTCTGCCAGAACTCGAACAAACGGGATTTTTCCGCCTCGATCTGCGCCCGTTCCTGGAAGCTCAAATTGGCCAGATTGAAACTCATGGGGTAATACCTGCCGCTGGAAAATGGCCGCTATCTTACACGCTATGGCCAGCCCGCCGGAACGCCGCTGCAACTTTCCCGGCGCCCTGGCATCCACTGTTCAACGCCCTAACCCTCACGAGGATATGTACATGGCCAGGAAAACCGCCGCGCAAGTCGACAGCGAGCAGATCAAAGACCAGGTGTTCAGCGAGCTGCAGGTCTTGATCGAGGAGTCGGAACGGCTACTCAGCGACAGCGCCTCATTGGTCGGCGAGGACGCCGATACCCTGCGCGCGCAACTGGGCCTGAAGTTGCGCCAGGCCCGCGATGCCACCAGCAGACTGGGGCAGAAGGCCCAGCCGGTGGTCGAGGCTACCCAGGACTACATTGGCGGGCACCCTTGGCAGACGGTGGCGGTTTCCGCCGGCTTCGGCCTGGTGGTGGGCTTGCTGTTGGGACGGCGCCAGTAATCGACTAGGCGGCCAGGGCCTGCGGAATACCGCTGTGAAAACGCAGTTCCTGGTCGGGCGAGGTGATCAGTTGCGCCTCCGCTTCACGTACCTGCTCGACGACCCGGGCAATATCCGCCGCTTCACCATACTGGTGGGCCAACTTCAGGTAGCCCTGGTAGTGCCGTGCCTCGCTCTTGAGCAGACCATGGTAGAAGGTGCCGAGCTCTTCGTCCAGGTGCGGTACCAGAGCAGCGAAGCGCTCGCAACTGCGCGCCTCGATGAAGGCCCCCACCACCAAGGTATCCACCAGCTTGACCGGCTCGTGGGCCCGCACCAGGCGTCGCAATCCCGACGCGTAGCGCCCGGCCGAGACCGGCCGTAGCGGCACGCCACGGCGCTTCATCAGGCGCAGCACCTGCTCATGGTGCACCAACTCTTCACGAGCCAGGCGCGACATCATGTTGATCAAGTCGAGGTGAGTGTTGTATTTGGCGATCAGGCTCAGCGCCGTGCTGGCGGCCTTGAATTCGCAGTTCTTGTGATCGATCAGCAGGGTTTCCTGGTCGGCCAGCGCTGCCTCGATCCAGGCATCAGGGGTACGGCAACCGAGGAAGGCGTCGATTTCAGGAATCAGGGACATGGCACTCACTATTACACAAGACATCGGCAGGGCCGGCGATTATACCGGCGACCGTGCCAAGTGCCAGTGACTATGCTTGATACATATCAAGCGGCGGCGGGAGCGGCGCCGTCTATAGTCAGGCATTGGCCGCCAATCTGAAGGGAGTTCATGCCCATGCAAGCCGTACGCAGCATTCTTGTCGTGCTCGATCCCGAGCACGCCCACAGCCGTGCCCTGACCCGGGCCAAGCTGATTGCCGGGGTGACCGGCGCGCGCCTGCACTTGCTGATGTGCGACAAGAAGCAGGACCATGATGCGCTGCTCAGCTTGCTCAGCAGCCAGTTGCACGATGACGGCTACGACAATGTCACCCACGAACAGCACTGGAAGGACAATCTGCACAAGTCGATCATCCATGTGCAGCAGGCCGAAGGCTGCGAGCTGGTGATCAAGGAGCATCGACCAGACAATCCGCTGCGCAAGGCATTGCTCACCCCCAGCGACTGGAAGCTGCTGCGCGAGTGCCCGTGCGCGGTGCTGATGGTCAAGAGCGAGCGGCCCTGGACTGGAGGCAAGATCCTGGCCGCCGTGGATGTCGGCAACCAGGACGAAGCCCATCGCCTGTTGCATGCCAGTATCATCGACCATGGCTATGACATTGCCAGCCTGGCCAAGGGCGAACTGCATGTGATCAGTGCCCACCCCTCGCCTATGCTGTCGGCCGCGGACCCGGTCTACCAGCTCACGCAGACCATTGAGCAACGCTATCGGGAAGCCTGCAACGCGTTCCAGGCGGAGTTCGATATCACCGATGACCGCCTGCATATCGCCGAAGGGCCGGCGGATGTGTTGATTCCCTATACCGAGAAGAAACTCGATGCCGCGGTGACCATTGTCGGTACCGTGGCACGGACCGGGATCTCCGGGGCGCTGATCGGCAATACCGCAGAGGTGGTGCTGGACTCGCTGGAAAGCGATGTGCTGGTGCTCAAGAGCGAAGAGGCAAAGGCGCATCTGGCCGAGTTGGCGCGGGGCTGAAAGTCACGACGCGATCCCCTGTAGGAGCGGCCTTGTGCCGCGAAAGGGCTGTGTAGCAGCCCCACGGTCTCAGCATTGACGCAAAGATCGCCGGGACTGCTACGCAGCCCATTCCGACCGGTCCGACGCCTCGGCGAGGCCGCTCTTACAGGGGGGGACGTGTTTGTTTTTGGAGTGCAGAAAAGACAAAACCCCTACCTGCTCGCGCAGATAGGGGTTTTGCGAAATGAATCTTGACGATGACCTACTCTCACATGGGGAAGCCCCACACTACCATCGGCGATGCATCGTTTCACTACTGAGTTCGGGATGGGATCAGGTGGTTCCAATGCTCTATGGTCGTCAAGAAATTCTGTTGCCGTGAATGCCTTGCAGCACCCTCAGCCAATTCGGATATGTGATTTGTGAAGTTGCGAACTTTCGGGTCTTTCGTCTTCACCACCACAATCTGCTTTCGTGCGCAGATTGCTTGGGTGTTATATGGTCAAGCCTCACGGGCAATTAGTATTGGTTAGCTCAACGCCTCACAGCGCTTACACACCCAACCTATCAACGTCGTAGTCTTCGACGGCCCTTCAGGGGATTCAAGATCCCAGTGAGATCTCATCTTGAGGCAAGTTTCCCGCTTAGATGCTTTCAGCGGTTATCTCTTCCGAACATAGCTACCCGGCAATGCCACTGGCGTGACAACCGGAACACCAGAGGTTCGTCCACTCCGGTCCTCTCGTACTAGGAGCAGCCCCTCTCAAATCTCAAACGTCCACGGCAGATAGGGACCGAACTGTCTCACGACGTTCTAAACCCAGCTCGCGTACCACTTTAAATGGCGAACAGCCATACCCTTGGGACCGGCTTCAGCCCCAGGATGTGATGAGCCGACATCGAGGTGCCAAACACCGCCGTCGATATGAACTCTTGGGCGGTATCAGCCTGTTATCCCCGGAGTACCTTTTATCCGTTGAGCGATGGCCCTTCCATACAGAACCACCGGATCACTAAGACCTACTTTCGTACCTGCTCGACGTGTTTGTCTCGCAGTCAAGCGCGCTTTTGCCTTTATACTCTACGACCGATTTCCGACCGGTCTGAGCGCACCTTCGTACTCCTCCGTTACTCTTTGGGAGGAGACCGCCCCAGTCAAACTACCCACCATACACTGTCCTCGATCCGGATAACGGACCTGAGTTAGAACCTCAAGGTTGCCAGGGTGGTATTTCAAGGATGGCTCCATGAGAACTGGCGTCCCCACTTCAAAGCCTCCCACCTATCCTACACAAGCAAGCTCAAAGTCCAGTGCAAAGCTATAGTAAAGGTTCACGGGGTCTTTCCGTCTAGCCGCGGATACACTGCATCTTCACAGCGATTTCAATTTCACTGAGTCTCGGGTGGAGACAGCGCCGCCATCGTTACGCCATTCGTGCAGGTCGGAACTTACCCGACAAGGAATTTCGCTACCTTAGGACCGTTATAGTTACGGCCGCCGTTTACCGGGGCTTCGATCAAGAGCTTCGCTTGCGCTAACCCCATCAATTAACCTTCCGGCACCGGGCAGGCGTCACACCCTATACGTCCACTTTCGTGTTTGCAGAGTGCTGTGTTTTTAATAAACAGTCGCAGCGGCCTGGTATCTTCGACCGGCGTGGGCTTACGCAGCAAGTGCTTCACCCTCACCGGCGCACCTTCTCCCGAAGTTACGGTGCCATTTTGCCTAGTTCCTTCACCCGAGTTCTCTCAAGCGCCTTGGTATTCTCTACCTAACCACCTGTGTCGGTTTGGGGTACGGTTCCCAGTTATCTGAAGCTTAGGAGCTTTTCTTGGAAGCATGGCATCAACCACTTCGCGCTCTAATGAGCACTCGTCATCAGCTCTCGGCCTTGAAATCCCGGATTTGCCTAAGATCTCAGCCTACCACCTTAAACTTGGACAACCAACGCCAAGCTGGCCTAGCCTTCTCCGTCCCTCCATCGCAATAACTGGAAGTACAGGAATATTAACCTGTTTTCCATCGACTACGCTTTTCAGCCTCGCCTTAGGGACCGACTAACCCTGCGTCGATTAACGTTGCGCAGGAAACCTTGGTCTTTCGGCGTGCGAGTTTTTCACTCGCATTGTCGTTACTCATGTCAGCATTCGCACTTCTGATACCTCCAGCAAGCTTCTCAACTCACCTTCACAGGCTTACAGAACGCTCCTCTACCGCGTCACCAGAGGTGACACCCGTAGCTTCGGTGCATGGTTTGAGCCCCGTTACATCTTCCGCGCAGGCCGACTCGACTAGTGAGCTATTACGCTTTCTTTAAAGGATGGCTGCTTCTAAGCCAACCTCCTAGCTGTCTAAGCCTTCCCACATCGTTTCCCACTTAACCATGACTTTGGGACCTTAGCTGACGGTCTGGGTTGTTTCCCTTTTCACGACGGACGTTAGCACCCGCCGTGTGTCTCCCATGCTCGGCACTTGTAGGTATTCGGAGTTTGCATCGGTTTGGTAAGTCGGGATGACCCCCTAGCCGAAACAGTGCTCTACCCCCTACAGTGATACATGAGGCGCTACCTAAATAGCTTTCGAGGAGAACCAGCTATCTCCGAGCTTGATTAGCCTTTCACTCCGATCCACAGGTCATCCGCTAACTTTTCAACGGTAGTCGGTTCGGTCCTCCAGTCAGTGTTACCTAACCTTCAACCTGCCCATGGATAGATCGCCCGGTTTCGGGTCTATACCCAGCGACTAAAGCGCCCTATTAAGACTCGCTTTCGCTACGCCTCCCCTATTCGGTTAAGCTCGCCACTGAATATAAGTCGCTGACCCATTATACAAAAGGTACGCAGTCACCTAACAAAGTAGGCTCCCACTGCTTGTACGCATACGGTTTCAGGTTCTATTTCACTCCCCTCTCCGGGGTTCTTTTCGCCTTTCCCTCACGGTACTGGTTCACTATCGGTCAGTCAGTAGTATTTAGCCTTGGAGGATGGTCCCCCCATGTTCAGACAAAGTTTCTCGTGCTCCGTCCTACTCGATTTCACTGGCAAGAGATTTTCGTGTACGGGGCTATCACCCACTATGGCCGCACTTTCCAGAGCGTTCCACTAATCTCAAACCAGCTTAAGGGCTGGTCCCCGTTCGCTCGCCACTACTAAGGGAATCTCGGTTGATTTCTTTTCCTCAGGGTACTTAGATGTTTCAGTTCCCCTGGTTCGCCTCTTGCACCTATGTATTCAGTACAAGATACTCAGCTTATGCTGAGTGGGTTCCCCCATTCAGAGATCTCTGGATCACAGTCTGTTTGCCGACTCCCCAAAGCTTATCGCAGGCTACCACGTCTTTCATCGCCTCTGACTGCCAAGGCATCCACCGTATGCGCTTCTTCACTTGACCATATAACCCCAAGCAATCTGGTTATACTGTGAAGACGACATTCGCCGAAAATTCGCATTTCGCTCATTACTGAGCAGAACTCACAAATTTTACCTTAGCCTGAATAACCAGCAGTGAAACTGGCATTCAGTCTATCTATCACATATCCGAATTTTTAAAGAACGATCTGACAAAAGTCAGAAATCAACATTCACATTGGAATGCTCATTTCTAAGTTCTGAGCAGTGCTGCGAAACCTGAAAGAGTGGTGGAGCCAAGCGGGATCGAACCGCTGACCTCCTGCGTGCAAGGCAGGCGCTCTCCCAGCTGAGCTATGGCCCCATTTGACCAGCCGCACCAAGTAATTGGTAGGTCTGGGCAGATTTGAACTGCCGACCTCACCCTTATCAGGGGTGCGCTCTAACCAACTGAGCTACAGACCTATAACAGGGTCGCGTTACAGCATCGTCTTTACACAATGAATCAAGCAATTCGTGTGGGAGCTCATCAGCAGGCTGATGTCTTCGATTAAGGAGGTGATCCAGCCGCAGGTTCCCCTACGGCTACCTTGTTACGACTTCACCCCAGTCATGAATCACACCGTGGTAACCGTCCTCCCGAAGGTTAGACTAGC